>JAHIWI010000167.1 GCA_018816185.1 Bacillota bacterium | reverse complement strand
TTTCCTTTTTGAATTTCCACTTCAATTTCTTCGCCTAAACGCATTCCGTATAAAAACGTTGGTGTATCTAAAACTGAAACGTCTCCAAACTTCTTCACCACTTCTGCATATTCTTCGTACACTTTAGGATACAAAGCATAGGCTAAAACTTCGTGGCTATCAACCGGACGATTCAATTTATGGAATAATTCATCTCTCAACGCTTTAAAGTCAACAGGTTCAAGAAGTTCACCTGGTCGAACCGTTATAGCTTCCCGATCTTTCAAAATTACCTTTTGTAACTCTTTAGGGAACCCACCATAAGGTTGTCCAATATAGCCTTGGAAAAACTCAATTACAGAGTCTGGGAAATCAATACTCTCCCCTCGAACTAATACGGATTTTTCATCCAAATCATTTTGCACCATAAATAAAGCCATGTCTCCCACTACTTTAGATGATGGTGTTACTTTGACAACATCTCCAAACATTAAGTTCACACGAGAATACATATCCTTTACTTCTTCGAATCGATCGCCAAGACCGACTGCTTTAGCCTGTTGCTGTAAATTACTATATTGACCGCCAGGCATTTCATGAACATAGATCTCTGTATGAGGACTCATCATGCCTGATTCAAAATCTTGATAATATTTTCGAACATCTTCCCAATATTGAGACAATTGTTCCAATGATTTTACATCTACCCTTACTTCTCGTTTGCTACCGTTTAAAGCATAAGACAAACTGTTAGCACTCGGTTGAGAAGTCAGTCCAGCCATTGTTCCTAGAGCTGTATCTACAATATCAACGCCTGCATCAATTGCACGACCGTACATATAGATACCATTACCGCTTGTATCATGTGTGTGTAAATGAATTGGTAAGTTCACAGTATCTTTTAATTCTGAAATTAGACGATAAGCTGCTTCAGGTTTTAAAAGACCAGCCATATCTTTTATCGCTAAAATATGTGCACCAGCTGCTTCTAACTCTTTCGCCATTTCTTTATAATAAGCCACCGTATATTTCGCACGGTTATCATCTAAAATATCCCCTGTATAACAAATGGATGCTTCAGCAATTTTACCAGACTGTCGTGTTGCATCAATTGCAACTTCCATTCCTTTAATCCAGTTTAAGCTATCGAAAATACGGAACACATCAATGCCAGCTTCAGCCGATGATTGTATAAATTCACGGATAACATTGTCAGGATAATTTTTATATCCGACCGCATTTGCTCCTCGAACAAGCATTTGTAAAAGTACATTAGGAATCATTTCACGCATTTTTATTAAACGATCCCAAGGATTTTCTTTCAAGAAACGGTAAGCCACATCAAACGTTGCCCCACCCCACATTTCAAAAGAAAAGGCATCATGCATACCTACTGCTGATTGTTCAGCAATCTGATACATATCATGAGAACGAACGCGCGTAGCAAGAAGCGATTGATGAGCATCCCTAAAAGTAGTGTCCGTTATTAGAACCTCATCTTGTTCTTGAATCCATTTAACTAACCCTTCAGCACCACGTTCAGTAAGAATTTGTTTCGTACCCGACAAATGCGTAGTCGGTCTTACAATTTCAGGCTTTCTTGGAAGAGAGAAAACAGGCTTGGAATCCTTCTCAATTCCCGGGAAACCATTTACCGTCACGTTTCCAATATAGTTTAGAAGCTTAGAGCCACGGTCTTTACGTGTTGGGAATAAAAACAGTTCCGGAGTTGAGTCAATAAAGCTCGTATCGAATTTACCTGATAAAAAATGATGATGTTTGACTACATTTTCTAAGAAAGGAATATTCGTTTTAATTCCTCGAATTCTAAATTCCTGCAAGTTACGGTCCATTTTAGCCGCAGCTTCTTTAAAAGTCATACCCCAAGTTGATACTTTTACGAGTAAAGAATCATAGTAAGGCGTAATGACTGCACCTTGGAAACCATTCCCGGCATCTAAACGTACACCAAATCCTCCACCTGAACGGTAAACCATTAGTTTCCCTGTATCAGGCATGAATTGGTTTAAAGGATCCTCCGTCGTTACACGGGATTGGATTGCATAACCGAATAACGGAATATCTTGTTGCGCCGGTATACCAACTTCTTCTTCATGCAAAGAACTACCGTCTGCAATATGTATTTGCGTATGCACAATATCAATTCCAGTAACCATCTCCGTAATCGTATGCTCAACTTGAATACGAGGATTAACTTCGATGAAATAAAAATCATCTCCAGCCACTAAAAATTCAACGGTTCCTGCATTTATATAGTGAACATTATTCATTAATTGTACGGCAGCATCACAAATGCGATTTCGAAGGTCAGCACTAATTGAGTTAGATGGAGCGATTTCAACCACTTTTTGGTGTCTGCGTTGGATCGAACAATCACGCTCATATAAATGCACTAAATTCCCTTGTTTGTCGCCTAAAATTTGTACTTCAATGTGTTTTGGTTTTTCAACAAATTTTTCTACATACACTTCTTCCGAACCAAAAGCAGCTTTCGCTTCAGATTTCGCACGTTCGTATGCTGATTCTAAGTCTTGTTCAGTTGGAACAATACGCATTCCACGTCCCCCGCCTCCAAGAGACGCTTTAATCATAAGAGGATAACCATTCAGGGTACCAAATTCACGTGCTTCCTCTACGGATTTAATAGGACCATCACTACCAGGAATAACAGGGATACCAGCTAAAACTGCTTGTGTTCTTGCTTTGACTTTATCTCCAAACATATCTAAATGCTGCGAGGTAGGTCCGATGAAAATGATTCCTTCTTCTTCACAACGTCTAGCAAAATCAACGTTTTCTGATAAAAAACCATAACCTGGATGAATAGCATCTGAACCGCTATCTTTCGCGATTTTTAAAATACCTTCAATGTCAAGGTAGGCGTCAATAGGTTTCTTCCCATCTCCAACTAAATATGATTCATCTGCTTTATAGCGATGAAATGACCCACTATCTTCTCTTGAATAAATCGATACAGTTCTTAATTTGAGTTCTGTACAAGCACGGAAAATTCGAATTGCAATTTCACCGCGGTTGGCTACTAAAATTTTTTGAATCGTTTTCAATTGAGATGACACCCCTTAGGTTCGAGTTTTTTCGTATTTGACAAACATGGATACATTTAAAAGTATACCCATAGCTAAAGATAACAAAATAACCGACGTACCGCCATAACTGATAAATGGCAACGGAACTCCTGTTAATGGAATAATTCCGAGTAATCCTCCTAAGTTAATAAAAGTTTGGATGCCTATTATACTTCCAAACCCGGCAGCAATCATACGGGCATGAGGATCTTCAGCACGCAGTGCTATGGTCAGTGCACGAAGTACGATAAATCCTAAACCACCTATGACGATTAAAACCCCTATTATTCCTAGCTCTTCCGCAATAATTGCCATAATGAAGTCAGTTTGTGGTTCAGGTAAGTAACCTAATTTTTGAACGGATTGTCCTAAACCTAAGCCCTTCCAACCACCTGCTCCAATCGCATAATAACCATTCACAACTTGATAACCAAAACCTTGTTCATATTCGAAAGGGTTTAAAAATGCTTCAATTCGTCCTAACCGTTTCTCGGTAATGAATTTATCTCTTACCAAATATAAAATTGGCATGATGACAGCTAGGCCACCAACCATTACTGCACTCATTTTAACAAAAGTACGAATTTTTATTCCACTTGCCGCCATCACGGAAATGGCAGTCATAAATAGAATCATAGCTGAACCCATATCTACTTCAGTTAATACAAATGCGACTGCTAAAACTAACACCGTTACAGGCGGTGCTATTGATTGATTAAAACTATCGATTGGTCCTTTACTAGCTTTGTTTGCAAACACTCCTGCAAAATAAAGGACAATGATTATTTTAGCTAATTCAGACGGTTGAAGATTACCAAACCCTAAATTAATCCAACTTTGAGCTCCACCTGCTGAATACCCAATTAAATGAACCAAAGCGAGTAAGACAAACATCACGACAAGCATTGTGATCATAATTACTTTTTTCCGATAATGTTTATAGGGAAAAATCGCCGCTAATAAGAAGACGGGAACTGAAATGAGTAAGTTTAATATTTGTTTTTTATAAAAATGATCGGACTCAAAATCATATCTTCTTACTGACCAAGCCATGCTAGCACTGTAGATCATGACTAAACCAAAAAGGCATAGGAAGAGATATGTGAAAAATAGAGGGTAATCAAAATTTTTGGCATATCTTTTAAAATAGGGAATCATGTATTGGACCTCTTTTTCTTTTATCTAGCAAAAAAACTCAAACACATGGAGAGTTTGAGTTTTAAACTTATTTTTCTGTATATGCTTCATGCAAAACAGATAATTCTTTTTCTAGTGTAGATAGAAGGCGCTTTCCTTCTTCACGTTCAATAAGCCCTAGTTTAACCGCAAAATCGATTTCCTTGGACAAACCATACATTTGCGTATCTAAGACTTCTTCATAAAGCGGACATTGTGGCATCGTCAAATGGTCCATTTGGACTTTAATGAGTTGTGCTATTTTTTCCGCATCAGCTTTCAACAAAAGATATGCTTTTTCCTGATACGATGTTTGTATTTCTGTATCCATGAGGACGCCCCCATTACCTGTTATATTCTTAATAAAGTGTATCTTTCAAATGCGAAAATTGCAAGTGTTGCCTCTACATCTCTATTGCAAAAAACTTAATTCTTTTTAACCTTTGAGGAAAGGGTTATACTAAAATTAGAAATGGCAACTCGCTAGGAGGCAACGACATATGGAAAGAATTATCCCAGTAAAAGGCGAAGTGAATTTTAAAATCACATTAGATCCAGGTGTTTGGATTTTTGATGATCGCCGAATTGATTTAACTACCTTTTTCACAACCGAACATATAGAAACAGATGAGTTAGCGGAATACACGAAAAATATGTCAGCTCATTGGTCAAGAGAGATAATGGAAGGTTCAACAAACCCACCTACTATTCAAACTGAAAAAAAATATGAGAAAACAAAAATGCTCACAGGAACTTTTGGCATCTACTTACATCACTTTTTAAAAAATGCTGAAGTAAAAGAAAATGCAACAAAAGTTGTAATTGAAACAGAAAACGGTGAACACTCATTTTCTTTAGAAGAAGCACAAACGCTTATTTTTAAGTTCAGCCAAGATGGTAAACCATTGCATGACGATGGTCCCGCCTACATTTTAAAAGCAGACGGTTCAAATCTTGAAAATCCAATTAAGCAAGTCAATGCAGTACGAGTGGAATAGGAGGACCAATCATGCGAGTAAAATGTGTTATTTGTGAAACCATTAATGATTTACCTGATGATGCACCACAAGCAAAAAAGCTCCGTAACCGCCCTATTCATACGTATATGTGTGACCCATGTCACGATCGAATTGCTGAAAGAACCAATGCTCGAATTGCGACTGGACATTTCCAGTTTTATAAAAGTTCCCGTCGCATAGAGGAAGATTTCTAAATGTGGAATCGACAGACAATCCTTTTATCTATTTATATCGGTCTAATAAGTGGTATTCTTCTAGGTCTTTTTTTAAAACTAGTCGAAAACATAACAGGTATTTTAGTTTATACGCTTTTATTAAATATTGACTTTATCCCTGGTTTTGGTGCTATTAAATGGACTGAACCTATAGAATTTATCTTCCATCTTTTAGTTTCTATCGTAATTGGCTTTGTATTTGTTTTTTTAGCACTAAAACTTCAAATCGGTCAGAATTTCAAGAAATTGTTGGGTCTTAGTTTTTTATTATGTATACCAACTTTCGCTTTGTTTTTCGTTTTAAGTATATTAGCTATAAAAGAGGTTCCAGCATGGAATGATTGGACTGCATTTAGCTATTGGACAATTGCGCATCTGTTTTATATTTGGCTGATTCCAACGCTCTATATAAAATTATTGCCAAGTCATATTGATCAATAACATTTTAATAAAAACACGACAAACAAAAAGAGTAGTACTAGCTAAGCGCTAGCACTACTCTTTTTTTCATTATGCAATCGAATTTTATATAAAATCAAAATCATCGCTGCAATAATCAAACCTTCTACGACTGGTAAGAAGAAGGCTAAAAACGTAAGCATTAAACATCCTATTAGCAGAAAAAGATAAATCACAATGTTTTGAGACATTTTTAACTTTTTCGCAAATCCAAGTTTATAAACTAACGCAGATAATAGGAAGATGACAAGATATAAAGCATATCCTGCCATAGTATAGCTTGGAAGCGTCTCATAAATGAGACGCGCAATTGGATACATATTGTCATAAACAAATTGCTTTTCTTCCAAGTACCTCACCCTCTCATCATCAATAATTAACTATTTTCAGCAGTTTTTGCTTTTTTAGTTACACGCTCACGCTCTGATTTATCAAGAACTTTTTTACGTAAACGAATAGATTGAGGTGTGATTTCACAGTACTCATCATCATTTAAGTATTCAAGAGATTCTTCTAATGTCATAATACGTGGTTTTTTACGTGTAGTTGTTGCTTCTTTATTCGCCGAACGAATATTATTAGCTGCTTTCATTTTCGAAACGTTAACTGTTAAGTCATTATCACGAGTATGTTCGCCAATAATCATACCTTCATAAATATCAGTACCAGGCTCAACGAAAATCGTTCCACGATCTTCAATGCCTAAAATACCATATTCAGAAGCTTGACCAGTTGCCATAGCAACTAGAACACCTTTACTACGTCCACCAACACGACCTTTTTGCATAGGTTGGTAGCTATCAAATGTATGGTTAATGATTCCGTATCCACGAGTTAAAGTCATGAAATCAGTTGTATAACCGATTAGTCCACGAGCAGGAACCATGAATACTAAACGAACTTGACCAGTACCGTTATTGATCATGTCGAGCATTTCACCTTTACGCTCACCCATAGATTCAATAATAGATCCAACATGTTCTTCAGGAACATCGATTTGTACACGTTCAACTGGTTCACAACGAACACCGTCAATTTCACGAACGATAACTTCTGGTTTAGAAACTTGAAGTTCAAAACCTTCACGACGCATGTTTTCAATCAAAATTGATAAATGTAATTCACCGCGACCAGAAACGATCCATGCATCCGGAGAATCAGTTGGATCTACACGTAGTGATACGTCTGTTTCAAGTTGAGATTGTAAACGCTCATCAATTTTACGAGATGTTACCCATTTACCTTCACGACCAGCAAACGGACTGTTGTTTACTAAGAACGTCATTTGAAGAGTTGGCTCATCAATACGTAAAATTGGTAATGCATCTGGATGTTCAGTTGGGCAAACTGTTTCACCAACGTTAATGTCTTCCATTCCAGATACGGCGATTAAATCACCAGCATGAGCTTGTTGAATTTCAACACGTTTTAGACCCATGAAACCAAACATTTTTGTAACACGGAAGTTTTTCACTTTACCGTCTAATTTCATAAGTGATACTTGTTGGCCAACTTCCATTGTTCCGCGGAAAACACGACCAATACCGATACGTCCTACGTAATCGTTGTAATCTAAAAGAGATACTTGGAATTGAAGTGGCTCTTCTTTATTGTCAACTGGCGCTGGAATATGTTCAATGATTGCATCATAGATAACTTTCATGTTTTCTTCTTGATCATTCACATCAGAAGAAAGACTTGCAGTACCGTTCATACCTGATGCAAAAATGACAGGGAATTCTAACTGATCATCATTTGCTTCAAGTTCGATGAAAAGTTCAAGAACTTCATCAACCACTTCTTCAGGGCGTGCAAAGTCACGGTCAATTTTATTAACAACAACGATTGGTTGTAAGTTTTGTTCCAAGGCTTTTTTCAATACAAAACGAGTTTGAGGCATACAACCTTCATATGCATCAACTACAAGAAGAACACCATCTACCATTTTCATAATACGTTCAACTTCTCCACCAAAGTCAGCGTGACCAGGTGTATCCAAAATGTTAATTTTAACATCTTTGTATTGAATCGCAGTGTTCTTAGCTAGGATTGTAATACCACGCTCACGCTCGATATCACCAGAGTCCATCGCGCGCTCGTCCACATGTTCATTTGAACGGAACGTGCCTGATTGTTTTAACATTTGGTCAACTAAAGTTGTTTTACCATGGTCAACGTGGGCAATAATTGCAATATTTCTTAAGTCATTACGTAAATTTGTCATCGTTTCACTCCATATTCTTTTTTCGAGTCCATAACTGTGTTATTATAGCACATGTTGTTAACTTTTGTCTGATTTAGTATGATTAAATTTATTATGGTGCTTTGGAGGTACTACTCGTGAAAAATATTAAATGGGTATTTGTTTTATATTCTCTTGCAGCATTACTGTCGATGTTTGCAATTGGAATTTCAGTTGGATTACGTAGTATACCTGGCATTCTACTTAGTATTTTAGCATTAATTTTGGTTATGGGATTCGGTTTTAAAACAAAGAAAAAAATGCGTGATCAAGGTACTTTGTAAAATAAAAAAAACAAGGAATCGGATTTCCGAATTCCTTGTTTTTTTATTTTAATTTTATATAGTTTGTTAGAATTTGCTGATGCAAGCCACCTCTTGCAACAAAGAAAGTATCCGTTCCAAGCATCTTCAACGATTCGCCTCTTAAGTTGGTAGCAACTGCCCCTACTTCAGATGCAATAACCATACCTCCCGCAACATCCCACGGTGATAACCTCATTGACATGTAAGCATCAATTCTTCCCGTCGCCACATATGCCAATTCTAGCGCTGCAGAACCATAAGATCTAATACCTCTGACATCACGAACTAATTGAATTAACCCATCATTTTCGATATGGTCATTTGGTACGACCCAACTTGCATTCATGCCAATGATTGCTTCTTGAATGCTTGTCTCTTCTAAGAAAGGAATTCGTTCATCGTTTAGAAATGCGCCATGCCCTTTATGTGCACTATACAATTCATCTAATACAACATCATAAATATAGCCAAGAATTCCTTCTCCATCTTTATAAATACCTAAGGATATAGCAAAGTTCCTCTTTTGATGAATAAAGTTCATTGTGCCATCAATCGGATCGAGCATCCAAACGATTCCTTCTAAATGCTCAAGTTGATTTCCGAAACCTTCTTCCCCTAATATCAAGTGACTAGGATAGGCAGCATTTATTTGTCTAATAAAAAACTGTTCGATTTCTTTATCTATGTTTGTAACCAAGTCATTCGCATCCGCTTTCGACTCAATTGAAAGTTCACTGGAAAAGGAGGTTCGAATTCGATTCCCTGCTTCTTTTAACATGTTTTTGGCATCACGATCAAGTTTAAATATATCCACGAATTCTACCGCCTTTCTATCTGTATTTGTATTATAAACAAAAAAAGCACCTGTTGTCAGATTCGACGTTCAGGTGCAATTACGTATAAGTGGCAGTTATCTTTTTAGCGTAATGCATGCAATGCCTCCAACTCCTGATGAATCTCAGCCAGACGGTTTTTGCTTTTTAGCATTTCCGCGTCATTTTTCATTTGCATTGCATCGAACAAAGAGGCAAGTTCATAGTCGAGTTCTAACTTCAATCCATTGATTAACTTTTTCTCTACATCTTCTTTGCGAACGATATGGACAACTTGTTTCATGGTCATACACCCCTTTTCTTTTTTATCGGAATATTCAGAATGTTTTATATACTTTATGGTAATAAAATTTTTTTGTCAACTTCAAAAAGCTTACTTACATGATTTTTTCCCATATTTTTATTAAACTAAACGTAGGAATTGCAAAGGAGGAAAATATTTTTGAAAACAGCATGGGAAAACACCGATTTTGAAGTGTTTGAAATAGATG
Source organism: Bacillota bacterium (assembly GCA_018816185.1). Classification (GTDB taxonomy): domain Bacteria; phylum Bacillota; class Bacilli; order Bacillales_A; family Planococcaceae; genus Paenisporosarcina. The sequence goes on along the minus strand of JAHIWI010000167.1, from coordinate 2,142 downwards.
GATTAGAACATCGTATGCAAGGATTAATAGAAAAAGTCCGTCCGAAATTTGAAAGTTTTGGAACGCATTATGCGACCTTTTTTTCAAGCAAAACCGGGGATGAATTTTTCCCACATGTAGCAAAACACGCTCGTCGGTCTGTAAACCCGCCGAAAGATTCATGGGTTGCATTCGCTCCTTACAAACGAGGATACAAAGCACTCCCCCATTTTCAAATTGGTTTATGGGGGTCACATGTCTTTGTTGTTCTAGCAGTTATTTATGAAGTACCAAACAAAGTTGCGATTGCGGAGAAATTATTAAAGAAGAAGAGCATCATGAAGAAACTACCAGCGGATTTCATTATTTCGGGTGACCATATGTCGCCGAATGCAATTCCGTTAAAAGCAGCATATAAAGAAGATTTGGAATCCTTACTTGTTCGATTGAAGGATGTTAAAAAAGCTGAATTTTTAGTTGGACGTCATTTACCAAGAGAAAAAGCAGTGAAAATGTCTGCCGAGGAGTTTGAAACTTATACCGATGAAACATTCGAGGCTCTGTTGCCTATATATAAGTTGATGACAAATTAATTATTTAGAAAAAAGGAGCGGGATTATTTCCCCGCTCCTTTTATAATGGCTCCAGTTGTTGTTTCCTTCATTTTCTTGATGATCGGAAAGCAGACATAACCACTTTCTTTTTCAAATTCTCTAAAGTAGGTTTTCTCTTCTGCCATTGAAGGAACTATGTCCTTGAATCGACGATATTTTTTCATTAGTTCTTCACGTTTAATGCCATTTTCATAGGCATTTTCGATTGCTTCAAAAAATTGTACAACTTCAACGATTTCTGTCGTAGACCAATCTTTTGAAAACGGATAAGAATAACTCATATAATCACCCTTTCTTTATAGCCATTTTAAACGGATGGTTTCAGCTTGGGAAATCATTCGCTTAAATAACTCTTCGACGGTAGGTACATCATCGATTAAACCGGTCACTTGACCAGCCCATCCAAACCCACGGTCACTTTCTCCGTGATAGATATATTGTTTATTAGCCTCTCCACTTATGTACGTTTTTAACGCTTCATATGTTGGTGTTTTAGACTCAATTTCTCGAATGGCGGTTGTCCAAGGGTTAATTAAAGCTCTTGCCGGAGCACCAATGGAACGTTTAATAACTGTAGTACTTGTTTCAGAACCCTCAACCAAAGCATTTTTATAAACTTCTGAAGCATGGACACATTCTTTTGTCGCGATAAATCTAGTCCCCATTTCAATCCCTTCTGCACCAAGTGCATGTGCGGCCATCCATCCTCGACCGTCTCCAATTCCACCAGATGCAATAACTGGAATTTTCACCGCATCAACTACTTTAGGTACTAAAACCATGGTTCCTACATCATCTCGACCTAAATGCCCCCCACCTTCTTGTCCAACAACCATAACAGCGTCTGCCCCTAATTCCTCAGCTTTTTGAGCTTGGCGTGTAGCGGCAACTAATACTAGTTTTTTAATAGGAGTGCCCTTTAATTGGTCAAATATTGGCGTAGGATTTCCTCCCGTCATCGAAACGACTGGGACATTCTCTTCGATTGCCACTTGTAACATATGAGCGAAAGGTCTACCTTGATCTCCAATGGCAAAATTGACGCCGAATGGACGATCTGTCAGCGTTCTCACTTTTCGAATTTCTTCTCTCAATGCTTCCGGTGATTCTAAACTCATTGCCGTTATTTGACCTAAACCACCAGCATTGGAAACTGCTGCAGCTAAGTCCGCATACGCCAAATAAGCAAGACCACCTTGAATAATCGGATATTGAATATGAAGTAAGTCTGTAATTCTAGTTTTCCATTCCAAATTGAAATCCTCCTAAAATTCTTTTTGTATGTATTCATCTTTTATTCATAATTCCTGTTAAAAAGAATAGTAATACGTCAATCATAATGCTATAATTCACTTGTTTTTCAATTAATAAAAATGGCTGTTTGCTTTAACCAACATGCCATCTTTCAATGTACCATGGATTCTCGAATACTTAGCTTAACAAATCATAATAGGAAAGGTAAGGTGGATGATCAGTTGTCACAACTAGAAACCCCTCTATTCGACGCTTTACTTAAGCACAGAAATAGACATCCCATTCAATTTCATAT
>JAHIWI010000166.1 GCA_018816185.1 Bacillota bacterium | reverse complement strand
TCACAAGCTATTAAGTCTTTATCACGGTCGCTTTTTTTATTTGCATCATAAAGTGCTTTTGAAACAAATGGTTTGTATTTAGTTTTACCACCTTTATTTTTAACAGATGCTGATTGAGATACGCCACCCTTATATACCTTATTTAACTCTGTGCAGTTTTTATAAGTAATAGTTTTTGCTTCTACTGATTTAGTGGTACCAAAAGAAATACCTAGAATTAGTACTAAAGAAAGTAAAGTTATAAATTTCTTTTTCATTTTAAATTTATCCTCCTTATAAATTAAAGCTCTTAAAATATAGTATTAACATTTTTACATATGAATAATATAGCACAACAAAAACTAAAATATGGGATTTTATTGTGTTAATTGAATTATCTCGCAAAATGCAAGAAGCAAATATGAATAATCCTCATTTTTTCGACAAAACAAAAGAGTTAAAGCCTAGATCCACCTAAGCCCTAACTCTATGCCTCTCATATCTGGCATTATTGGTTCAGCGTAAGTGGACAATGCCAAAGCAATCAAAATCTCAGATTATTAGTCAGAGTGAAATGTCCCAGAATATTATTTTAAAAAGGGATTTAATAGCCCGACAATCTTTATGATGGGGATAGATTGATGAAAAGTATTTAATCAATTAAGGTTTCTATCTTCAAAACAGTCTCTTAGTTAATGTTACAATTCATTTTTCGCTTTTCTTCCACTATGCCATAAAGTAATTTCAAGTATTACGATACAACTGACAAGCCATGTCAGACCAAGTGCCAGCCCACCTAAAACGTCTGTAAAGTAATGAACGCCTAAGGGAAGGCGACTGAAGGCAATTAATAAAATCAGGATTCCAAGGAAGATGTTGATCAGCCATTTTGCTAAAGCATTCAGTTTACTTCTGATGACCAAATACATAATAAATCCGTAAAAGACAATCGGGGCGGTTGAATGACCGCTTGGAAAACTGTAGCCGATTCCATCGTACTCCTCTAATATGTTCGGGCGATCTCTTGAAAATGCAACTTTAAGCCCGCTAATCAAGATTGTAACTCCACCCATTGCAATAACAAAATAAACAATTCTCCACTTTTTCCGCTGATAAAAATACCACAGCACGCCAAGCATGATAAGAGATTGTACAGTCAGCGCCCAGACCGATCCGAATTCTGTTATCCACGCGAAAAAGGTCTTAACTCCAGGTGTTGCAAGGTTTTCAGCAAAGTCCGCGGTATACCGGTCAATCATGAATTTTTCATTCTCCAGCACCTCTTCACCAAGCTCAATAAATATGTAAAAACCTCCGCCTATTATTAAAAGTGCAGTAACAATTAAAATATAGGTTTTAACAGGTATTCTCTTTAATGTATTTATCATACTTACTCACTCCCCAAATTCAATTGTAATATTACGCTTTCCCTGTTTTGAGACAGGGGAAACGTGTTAACTGTAGTGAACATCCCCCTGTACTGCACATAATGATGAATGAATATTCAATTTGATTCAAAAAGCAAGTAAAGTTTGTACTAGAAAAACAGCCTCACACTAAACTGCATAAGATTTTACAAACACAATAAGACTACTTCCTTTTTTTAGGAAGTAGTCTTATTCTTGCTGACTATTTATACATTAGAGAGCTTCTTGTGCTCACTTGTAGCTGATGCACCCGTTATATGTTTTCATTGATATTATTTATCTTCTTGTTCTTGTTTCTTTTTTAAATACTCCGCACGTATTTTTTCAAGTTGCTGCTTTTTATCAAATTTGGCAGGCTTCTGTTTTTCATGATACTTTGTCACAGCTGCCTTACCTTTGGTATCCAAATGATATTTTCCCACTTTCTTCACCTACTTTTCTTGTCCTGAAAAGAATCTATTCAACAAATATAATATACCTTATTTTGCTGAAGTAAACCTTAAAGAGCATAAAAAAACCATCTCCCAAGAGTTAATCTTGGGAAATGGTAATTACTTTCGTTTAAATAGTGAGTTACACCACTTCAGAAAAATGAGTATTTCTCGAAAAATTTAAGCTCATTTTACAAGTTGTAAAATGACTCAAACCCTTATTACATCATGCCGCTCATGAAGTGAAAGTGTTTACTATATTGAACGGTGTGTTCCAAAAGCGCGATAATTCAACGTTTGTAAAAAAGTGAATTGTAACATCTTTAAAGGTATTATCGTTTTTTATGGGTTGGCGTTAGCAGATTTTGAGCTAAAACCATTTCTAAAACACAAAAATAAAATAAACACATACTTAAATCGGAATATTTATTGCTTCATTAACTTCCATTTTCTTGGGATCGACATTGGAATAATATTTTGGACGATATCCTATAAGATGAATTTCAGTAATTACCCCGTTATCTATAGTAAGTGAAAGTTTTTCAATTTTATCAATTGTACCAGTTAAAATAAGCGATCCCACAATCATAACTCTTATTATCTCAGGTGTGTAACTTTGGCTAGCTAAGCTCGAAATGATACTTGGTATCACTTGGATTTTTGCATTTGTAGGATGACTAATCATTGATTCTACTAAAGAATCTCCATAACCAGATGGTATAATCTCTTCTCCGAATAGTATACGTCTAATACGCAACAATGCTATATCATCATGAGTCAATGTTTTACCTATTCCTCCACCAACTGAGATTTCAGAAAAGATTGAGTTATTGCTTTCTCCTTTCCCTTTTAGATCTACAACAATGTATGTCCCTTCTCGTGTAGATCTGATGTCAATATTTTCAATGGATACAATCTCTGCCTCATCTTTTATAGCAAACGGATATCTATCTCTATCACTCATGCCCTTTAAAGCTTGTTCAATTTTAGAATCAGGATTAATCAGTGTTATCTGATATTCACCCTTATTTTTGCTATGAAACTCATCGCAATCGGTTATTATTGGACCAAGCCAGAAACTTAATCCAGAGGAATTTATCTGTTCAATGGTATTTGTTGTAGCTTTTTCTGCAGTCAGTTTGCTTCTATTTATTGTTCTTTTTAATAACAACGGCTTTCCATTAAGGGTACTCTTAATTACAGGATTCTGATTTCCAATTTCCTCGTTTAGTCTTTTGCTAACATATGAATATAAGTTATATACATCTATGTCACCATTTCTATCTGCGGCTTCTCCCTCTAAACCTCTAATTAAATAGTCGGTAAATGCTCCGTGTCCCGCTCTATCCGCAGCATATTGACTTGCAGCACATGCAGCTATAAGCACCTTTCCTGAACCTTGAACCTCTAATCCTCGATGCATTTCCTGTTGAATATTTCGAGTAATCACTCCACTATGGCATGTATCAAAAAACGATAAAACTGTACTAGCTGTGGTCTGGTCAATCATATCTCTAACTTCGGACATTTTTATCATTGATATATTCGGAGAATAGATATCTCCATCAAATGGAACAAAATAACCTTCATTATCTATAAATGCACCATGTCCAGCCCAAAATAGAAATAATACATCCGTATCAACTGCGCTTTCAAAGAAGGATTTTAAGGCAGATAGTATAATAGTTCTTCTTGAAATAGAACCTTGGAAAACTTGGACATCTTGCTCCTTAAAAAAGGAAGGAGACTCCAAAAGAAGACGCTTAATTTCTAAAGCATCATTTACTGTATTAGGCAGACTATTGACACTGTTATACTGATCTACAGCTATAATTAAAGCTTTATATACCATTTTATTACCACCCAACATTTTGGTTAATATATTAAACTTATTTAAATTCCTAGAAGTTTCAATAATTGCCGTTTCTTATAATTATAATTTTCGACTATATTCAAATTGAAGGAATATACATTATGTTTAATCATTTATATATGTTTGTATTATTTGCTTTGGCAACAGTATTCTTAATAGCTCACTAAACTGCTCATATAACTTAATATACCGGTTACAATTGCACATAATACACTTATAACAGTTGAAATAATATCCATACACTAATTCTCCCGCTACATGTCTTTTAGATTTTACATAATTCGATTAATTAGTGTAAATAGTTGGGAAGGTGACAAATTAATAAAAGACGACTCATAAAAGAGAGTATGGTTTTAGTAGTCCATACTTTTACATAAGGCTATCCTTTACATTTTCTCATCTGTAGAACTAGTCTAATAAATCATCTGGTATAAGTGCATTACCATCTCTAAATTCCTTATCAACTAATACCACATTTTCTAATTTAGCATCTTTCCAAATTGATTCAGGTATATGTTCTAAAACTATCACTTGAAACTGCTTATTGTATTCCTGATTAATGTGGGTGATAAATTCACTAAGAACAGTAAAAGCAATGGTTAATTTAGATTTATCATCTTGTGGTATTTGGTTCCATGAAATTTTTGTTTTATCCCTTGTACCATCTTCTCCATAGTACGGCCTACTAGGCTGATCTAATATAAGGAAATTTGGAATATATGGAACTTCTTGTTTGATAATTAACTCATGCAGACCAAGCATAAAACAAATATGCATAAACATATGATTTGAGCTACTCCCAACTATCGATGGAACTAGAGAGCCTTCTTTTTTTAATTGCAAGACTTTTTTACTATAATTAAAAACTGCCTGATAATCCTTATATATTCCTAGAGCAGCAGATGATTTTTTTAAATAATACTGAATCAACTCTTCTAATACTTTAACAACTAATTCTTTATCAAGTAATTCGGATTCAAGCTTTGACTTTAGCTGCTCTAATTCATTTTTTTTATTTGTCAGTTCTTCTTCATTAAAGACTTCAGTATCACCATTTTTATATAATTCTAATTTAGATTTAATTTCTCCAATAAAGATAAATTTCTCGATTTCTGTGTTAAACGTCAGATTATTTTGAGGCATTTTATCTATCTCTTTTTGAACTAACGTAAGTCCTATTTTAAGCCTATTTATTTCGTAATCTACATTAATATCAAAAGGTTTTTTACCACCGATTTCCTCCTTAATAGCTTTCATTTCAGTCTCTAGAATATCTAATAAATCATCTATAATCGGATTCTTAATAATATTTTGGTAATGCTCTTTTAAGTATTTGATAGGCTTTAGACTATCAAATACATCTAGTTGTAATTGTTTATATAATGAGTATTCTTTCTTAAATTTATTGTAACTTCTAATTTTATACTTTAGCTCACTTTTTGTTTTTTGTAATTTTTCTAAATGTTTTATACTTTCTGGTGTATTTATTAAACTAATATTCTCCACCAATTTCTTTAGATTATCTATATCCTCTTTTATTTCCTTAGTATCAATAGGAATTAAATCATATTCTTTAGCTTTTTTCACAATAGATCTTAAATTTTTATCAAACAAGCTTATTTCATTTTCAATACTATTTTTACGTTTTTCTAACCTCGTTATGTCTTTATCTAAATTGCTGATTTTGTCCTTTATAAGTATGTTTTTTACAGTATCAATACCCGTAGCTAAATCAAAAATTCTATGTAAAGCTTCTAAATACTTTTCATCATTTAATTTGTCGAAATAAACTTCACTATGATCTATGGTATCACCTGATTGAGTATTAAACATAAAGAAATAGCGAAATGATATTTTACTACCCGCTTTCAATTTTTTACCACTATAAGGAATAACTACATTACTATCAATAGAAAATTCTTTTTCAATCACTACTTTTAATTCATCCTCATTCAAACTATGGAATGGTTCTAATGGAACATCGCCGGTTGGGGAAAAATAATATAACGAACTAACTTGTCTATCCTTGTCTAAAGCCCCTCTAGCAATTAAATATTGTTTATCATTAATATCAAATTTAATTCCATACCAAGAAATATTTTCGTTGATTTTTTCGTCAGGAATTTTAGTTTTACTTGCAAAAAAACAGTAATCAATAATATCAATAATAACTGATTTTCCAGTTCCACTATCCCCAGTAATGATATTGACCTTATTCTCTTGAAAAGGAATTGTACGTATTTTCCCATTTTTTAGCCACAAAATTATTTCTCTAATTATCAAGTTCATAACTGCACCCTCAATTGTAAATATAGATTTTTATCATCACTTTTCAATATATCCGCAAGTTTGGAAGAAACATTAAAAAAATTATAAGCTCTTTCTCCCATAATATTATTGTTAATATCAAATTTTTCATCTGTCACTATTGAAATTTGAGATTCATCAATTCTAATAAGCCCCATTTCACTTAGTAATATCAAGGAATTCATAGATAATACTAAAAAAGAATAATAACGATCATTATAATTTGAAAAATAATCAGGCTTTTTAATAATGAATTCTTCCAGACTTCGTATCTTGGTATTTTTATTTTTTAGAAAATCCAATGTTCCTTTATGCGATACTAAAGGGAAAATCAGTAAAGCTTTTGAAACACTTATCGTTTTCAAATGCTTTAGCACAGAATAGATTGAAATTGCACAAATCATTTCATTATTATATAAACTTCTAGGAGTTTTCATAATTTATATTTTTCCTCCCAACCAATACGCCACCCAATTTCTGACTTATCAGATAGCAAATAAAATTGACCATTACTTAACTCTGTATCTAATTCTGTATAATCTATTTCTAATTCTTTTTTCTTAATTTCATCCAGGCATTTTAAAGCTGCTAAAATAATCTCTTTATCTGTAGGAGGTGTATTGAATACTGATAGATTTAAATTAATTTCCCTATGAACTTCATCATGAGTATTCTTCCATTTATTCACACAATCGTTATTAAACTCATCAACTTGCTCTTGAACAATTAACCCTCTATTTACCCAATCTTCTATGTGATTACCCGTTTGTAACATTTGGCTGGTAAGTCTTAACATTTCTACATGATCGTCTTCTTTAAGTGCAAAAATATCAAGTAATTGTTTGATAAAAGTTTGATCCTTCATTGGTTTGTTGAATTTAATATTTTTTTTCCTAATAGGAAGTTTATTGTTTCTACCTTTGTCAAAATAAACGCTATATTCTTTATAAAAATCATCAAAACTAAATATTATTTTCTTCCTTGATTTTGTATCTATATAGTTTTTCTTTCGAAGATTGCTATCTATCGCATTAAAAACATCCTCAATTTTCTCTTCTTTCACCTTAGTACTTTTAATTTTACTTTTAATTTTTGAGATTAAATCATCTTGTCCGAGTTCAAATTCTAGTTTTTTTAAAAATTCCGATAACCAAATAGGTGATTGTTTTCTTAAAATACTAATATATGAACAAACCTCTTTATCTTTTGTTGTATCTCTGAGGATATCTAAATATTTTTGAAAATCAGATATACTAATTAATCCCTTTTTAAATTCACTTACATTTTCCAAAAATTTGTTACTTGAATTAAACGCCTTATTCGATACTAGAATGAAAGCTGTTTTTTTTAAGTAATTTAGTTGTGTTTTCTCTTTTTCTCTCCCATCAATTGGATCGTTAATTATATTTACCCAATTATAAAGAGTCTTCCATAAGTCACTGTCCCTTTCAGTTAAATTTATAATTACTCCTGTTCCATTAGTTTGTATGGAATGTTTTAACTGCAACAACACTTGTTTCTCATTAGGTAATTCAAGATGAACATCATCTTTAACTTCAAGACCTATTTTTTCCCCTTCTTCTAAACAAAGTAGTAAATATAAAAAGTAATAGTACTGATAATCAAAACCTATTGACTTGTTTTCTGCATTGGTTTGTTCTTGGAAAGTTTTCACTATCTCACCTCAAGACCCTATTTTTATAATCTAATAGCGGATATTTATCTAAAGATTCATTTATTAGTAAATTATACCATGAATAAAAGTTGTATTTTCCAATAAACAATACGTCATTACTAAAATCTCTCACTATAAACCAATAAAACACCCTTATTTGATGTGCTAACAGTTTCCAAATGGGCTTTTACCATCGATATTGAAATAGATACGATTACTGGTAAAAGGAAGCAAAAGGTAAGAATCGGTTTTAAAAATAAGGGAGAAGCGGAAGCAGCTGCTGACGCTCTCAATCATGAGTTAAATCAAGAATCATACGTAGAGGAAACAGACCTGACCTTTTGTAGTTTGCAAATCAGTGGCTCCCCATCTATAGCGAACCAAAAGATGTTGAGCCCGGAACGATCAGGGTCCGAATTCATGAAATCAATAAGTTATCACGCTACTTTTCCTAGCTGTAATTGAGGGATATCACATGAAAGAGCTATTAGGATGCTCTGAACGATTTAAAAGGAAAGAGGATATTCTGATAGTACAAGGGAAGGAATACATCGAACTGGACGGATGATTTTTGGGAAAGCATTAGAATTCGAGCAAATCAAGAAAGATCCTACTGAGTTTGCATATCTAGAAAAGGATAAAAAAAATCGAGCATTTGGAGGAAGAAGAAATTTCAAAGTACTTGGAAAAGGAAGAGCTTGCACTATTTTAAAAAACCGCAAAGAAGAAGGGGTTGGAGTTAGACTCTTTAATATTCCTTATCCTTTCCTACACAGGAATTGGTGTTGGTGAATTAGTAGCACTTAAGTGGAAAGATATTGATTTCTGGAATCAGACAATCAGCATTACCAAAACGTTAATACTGTTAAATTTCTATTGGTGACACCAAAAACGAAAAATCCAGAAAAAAAGTCGTTGTCGATGAGGTTGTGATAGAGGCCATAAAGGATCACAAAGAAAAACAAGAAAAAACCAACGAATAGTTAGGCGATGCTTATAATAATCAGATGCAAAAACTGAACAACAGCCTGGATATCAAATCATTATCAAAATGGTACAACTTAGAATGGGAAGACTGCTGAAACGGGCAATTTAATCCTGAATTAACCCCACACTCTTTACGACATACCCATACATCACTTCTTGGAGTGGCGGGGGTGTAGCACTTGAACAAATCATGGATAGACTTGGTTATTCAGATGATTAAATCACCAAGAATGTCTATCTCCACGTTACAAAAGAAATGAAAAAAGAAGCTTCCCAAAAGTTTTCACAACTCATGAGAAGCCTCTAAATTATCCTCTATATTAGCAAAATGTTAGCAAATCACTTTCACCTTACATACAAATCCATTCATATCAAGGGTTCAGACGGCTTATTACATCATGCCGCCCATGCCACCCATATCAGGCATGCCCATTCCACCACCAGCATTTTTGTCAGGGATATCTGCAACTACTGCTTCAGTAGTTAAGAACATAGCTGCTACAGATGCGGCGTTTTGAAGTGCAGAACGTGTCACTTTCGTTGGATCCACGATTCCTGCTTCCATCATGTTTACCCATTCGCCGTTAGCTGCGTTGAAACCGATACCGATTTCTTCACGCTTCAAGCGGTCAACGATGATAGAACCTTCAAGACCTGCATTGTTTGCGATTTGACGAACTGGCTCTTCAAGTGCACGAAGAACGATTTTCACACCAGTTGCTACGTCGCCTACTTCAGATGAAGTCATTTCTACTACTTTGTTATATACGTTTACTAGTGCAGTACCACCACCAGAAACGATACCTTCTTCAACTGCTGCACGTGTAGAGTTTAATGCATCTTCAATACGAAGTTTGCGCTCTTTTAGTTCTGTTTCAGTTGCTGCACCGACTTTAATTACGGCAACACCACCAGAAAGTTTAGCTAAACGTTCTTGGAGTTTTTCTTTATCGAATTCAGAAGTTGTATCTTCTAATTGTGAACGGATTTGGCTTACACGACCAGTGATTCTGTCAGGTTGGCCAGCACCTTCAACAATTGTTGTGTTTTCTTTTGTAACGACAACTTTCGCTGCGCGTCCTAATTGAGAGATGTTAGCTGATTTCAAATCTAATCCAAGTTCTTCTGTAATTACTTCCGCACCTGTTAAGATCGCGATATCTTCTAGCATCGCTTTACGACGATCACCGAATCCTGGAGCTTTTACAGCTACAGCATTGAATGTGCCACGTAATTTATTCACAACTAATGTTGCTAAAGCTTCGCCTTCAACGTCTTCAGCGATTAAGATCAACGGTTTACCTTGTTGAACTACTTGCTCTAATACAGGAAGGATTTCTTGAATGCTTGTGATTTTTTTGTCTGTGATTAAGATATATGGATTTTCTAAAACTGCTTCC
>JAHIWI010000165.1 GCA_018816185.1 Bacillota bacterium | reverse complement strand
CCTTTTTTTATACTGCTTCCAAGATAAATGACTTCAAATCCTTTACGTCTCATATACAAAGTGAAAATAAGTAGGCCTAATTCATGCCATTCACCTGGAGCACATACCGCTATTACTTTTGGTAAAAGTCCATTATGCGGATAGGCATGCATGACAGATCCAATTCGAGAACGTAAGATAGCGGTAGAAAAATGCTCATGGGCTGTTGTGATTTCGCCATTTTCCCACATCAGACCTATTTTCACTAAAATGGGAGCTAACAAATCGATTAGGACTTTATCCATTGTATAAATCGTAAATGCCTCATTCATGATATGTTGTGCTTTTCTTTCATCGAATTGTATTAAAGCTTCCATAAGATCGCTTTGCATACGAGTTAAGCGGTTTTCATCTTCTTTCACATGTGGAGGTGCAGCTTTGTTATCATTTTGGTCGAGTAATGCTACAGCCTGACTAATTGTAAATCCTGCGTTTACCTTGCTAGATAACCATTTTAATGTGCGGACATGTTCATCTGAGTATAAACGATGGCCAGCCTCATTCCGAATGGGTTCAATCATTTGATAACGTCTTTCCCACGCTCTTATTGTTCCTGGAAGGACTCCCACCATTGTGGAAACAGCTTTTATGTTATATCTTCCTATATTCGCATTATCCATATAATCTTCTCCTTCCCACACTTCAAGTACATCTATTCGGTTTAGTATAGGAAATAATTACGCTCGTGTAAACATTGTATATGTTTTATTTATCCTCTGTATAGCCTTTTCCAGTAAAAGTAATCATATGACATTCGGGTGAAGCACCAAATCTAAATGGAATAAGCGATGTACCATACCCATTACTTATCAAGGATATGGAAGTAGAAGAGTCATCAAATGTACCTTTCGGATACAATCCATATTTACCGAACCGAATTTGTCCACCATGTGTGTGACCTGCCAATAAAAGATTTGGTCTATATCTATCAACTACTTTTGAAAATACCGATGGCGTATGGGAAACAAAAATCGTATACTCTTCCTTTTTCACACCTAAAAATGCCTCTAAAATATCTGCTTTTCCTGAAGATACATCATCGATACCAACTAGTTTAATTGTAGATTGTCCTTCTCTTAAAATAAGCGAGCGGTTCTCTATAATCTTCCCTTGGACTTGATTAATCTTTTCACGGATGATGTCTTCACCAACTTCACGATCATTATTACCCCATACATACGTGATCGGCCCTATTTTAGCTAATTGGCGTAAATTAGCCTCTAGACGTTCCTTATCAACACGTCGATCAGCTAAATCCCCACCTATTAGAACGACATCCACATTCGTTCCAACTTTTTTCAACAGATGTTTCGTCACTTTACGTCGATGGATATCGGATATGAAAAAAAGCTTAAAGGATGGTTGATCATTAAAAGCTTCATGATTAATTTGATGATGCAATACGTTAATCTCAAACGCTTTTTTAAACATATACATGGGAATCAAACTTAATAAACCAAAAACACCAAATAAATAACGCAATGATCACACCTCTTTATCTTAGGACACATAATAATTTGCAGGATTTTAATAATGGTCAAAAAAAAAGGTGAAGGGAAATTTCCCCTTCCACCTTTTAAATTTTGTGGTGTACCTATTTTATCATTAATCTTCTTCCATGTGTAAAACGCGGAATCCTGATCGTTCTAATTCTTTTAAGAATTTTTGAACATTGTCTTTCTTTTCGATCTTTAAAACAATTCTTCTTAACAACTTATCTGTTTCATCAAATGTGACAAGTGAGATAACCGATTCATGAAACTTCTGAATGATGTCACCAAGTCGAGCAATTCGGCCTTCTGATTCTGCAGAGGTGAAACTGATACGAACGCCTGGACGATCCATCCCAAAAGCACTGCGGAATTGATGCATCATATCAAAACGTGTCACGATGCCAAGGAATTTCCCTTCTTCAACAACAGCAATTATAGGAAAATCGTTTAACTGAAGGAATGAATTTTCAAATACATCTTCAATATGTAAGAATGTATCTGATTTACTGATTACGTCTTTAAGTAAAGTATTTGCTAAGAACTCTTCTTTGCTTAGTCCGCTAAAATAAAATGCACGGTACGCAATATAGCGATTTAGTATCCCTTTATACATTCCATTTTCACAAACTGGTAAAGCATCTAATTGATGCTTTTCTAGCAAATCCAATGCTTCATTTAAAGTAGCTGAACTTTGAATCATTATACATTTTTCTTTTGGAATCATTACACTTTTTGCAAACATTTAAACACCTCATTCTATTATCAATACTTACCCTATTCGACAGACAATTAATCTATCCCTTTTTTTAAAGTAAAAAATTAAGGCAATATTAATTTTTGTCCTTCTGAAATTGAATCCGATGTTAAACCATTCGCATCTTTTATTTTCTGCACTGCATCTGGCGAATTGTAATAATTCATCGCAATGCGGTATAGTGTTTCATTTGGTTGGACGATGTGCGTTTTCCCAGAAGTTTCAGTTTCAGTTGGTTGTTCTTCAACCACTTCTTCCTGCTCTTCCTCATTGACTTCACCTTCGGATTCATCTTCTGTTACAACCGGTTCTACAGGTTCTGTATTTTCATCCTCATTAGATGAGTCCTCTGTATTCGTTTCTTCTGGCTCTTCCGTAACTGTCGTGTCAACAGAGTCCACTTCATTTTCTTCAAACTCAAATTCTCCAGCATCTGTAATGGCGGTTTGATTTGTGTTTGGTTGATAAAACACTTGGATATAAATCAAAAAACCTACGGGAATTAATATAAATATCGTAAACAAAATCGGTAGTAAAAGATTTCGACGCGGTTTGACTTGTTCCACGTTCTGTTTTGTGGAGCGTCTAGTCACACGCGTATTCGTTCGACTTTCATTATCTAAACTAATCGGTTTTCTATGCTCATCAATTTTATGTTTATAATCATCATTATTCATGTTGTAAAACTCCTATTCTACTGTTCTTCTCTACTTATTATGACGAAATATGTAGAAAAAGTAAATGCACCTAAGGTTGTTCTATGTTAAAAATGCGTGCTAATCTTTCATTCCAATTGAGACCATTGTCACTTAACACCTCAATAGACCTTGTCCTTAATACCTCATCATCTCTCATTCCACATACAGTACAACAGTTACTAGGGGTGTTCGTTAATATTTGTCCAAAAAATGACACTAGTTGATGCCGGATGCACTTACTATTTGTTAATAATTCCTTCATTAAATAAATCTGTCGTATTTTTTCATGTCTCAAATTTTCCATAATTTGAACCGTTTCATCTTCAGAATGTTTTTCTAACCAATAAGTTAAAATCCGATACATCGTGTCGCTTAAGAATCCATCATCAACTAATGTTTTGGGATTTGCTTGTTGTAAATAAAGATTGATTTGAGACCTATCAGGAAAGTCATTTGTCGAAATAAATATGGTCATATCTTCATCATCTGAGGAAAAAAACAGGGTAGCAATAGCGTCTTGACCGTCACGGCCAGCGCGACCCACCTCTTGTGCGTAACTAGCAATCGAGGATGGAATATGGTCATGAATGACTTGACGAATATTGCTTTTGTGTACGCCCATACCAAAAGCATTTGTTGCACATACCCACTCTAATTCATGGTTTGCAAATTGTTGTTGCACCAAAGTCCGGTCCATTGGTTCCATTCCAGCGTGATACGATGCTGCTCTAAAGCCCGCCTCATTTAATTTTACGGCATATTCATCCGCTTTTTTTCTCGACTGCGTATAAATAATTCCTGGGCCTTCATATGTAGTGATTTGTTGCAGGATCATCTCATATTTTTCATCATGTTGGGTCGGAATTGCCTT
>JAHIWI010000164.1 GCA_018816185.1 Bacillota bacterium | reverse complement strand
TGAACAATTTGGTATTAAACGTGGAATGATGACAACGATTCATTCATATACAAATGACCAACGAATTCTAGATTTACCACACGAAGATTACCGTCGTGCACGTGCGGCTGCGGAATCAATGATTCCAACGTCAACAGGTGCTGCAGCAGCAGTTTCATTAGTGCTTCCTGAGTTAAAAGGTAAATTAGATGGTATGGCAGTTCGCGTACCAACTCCAAACGTTTCATTAGTAGATTTAGTTGTAGAACTTGAAAAAGATGTTACGACTGAAGAAGTAAATGCAGCATTAAAATCTGCATCTGAAAATGAACTGAATGGTTATTTAGAATACAATGAATTGCCTTTAGTATCACGTGACTACAATGGTAATTCAGCTTCATCAACTGTTGATGGATTATCAACAATGGTTCTTGAGAAAAACATGGTGAAAGTTCTTTCATGGTATGACAATGAAACTGGCTATTCATCACGTTGTATCGACCTTGCTCTACACATGTACAGCAAAGGATTGTAAGTCTTTAAGTCATAGAGGAAAGTAGCGAAACTCGCTTTTACCCTCTATAATAGAAGAGGGTAAAAGGAACGGAGGTACCCTCCGTTCCTCTTCTTTTTATACGAAAAGAAAGTATAACTTTCCAGCACAGTATAAAAATACACAATAGCTTGCACCATTACGGATGTGGAGGAGATTCTTCTTGAAACAAAAACAGACAATGCAACATGTAGAACTAGGTGGAAAACGAGTTTTTTGCCGAGTAGATTTTAATGTACCGATGGAAAATGGTGAAATTACGGACGATACACGAATCCGTGCAGCATTACCAACTATTCAACATTTAATCGACAAAGATGCAAAAGTCATTTTGGCTAGCCATATGGGACGACCAAAAGGTGAGGTTACAGAAGAATTCCGATTGAATGCTGTTGGAAAGCATTTAAGTGATTTATTACATAAACCTGTTTTGAAATTAGATGAATCAATTGGCGAAAGTGTGGAAACAGCTATTGCTGAAATGAAAAATGGAGAGGTTGTTCTCCTTGAAAATGTACGTTTCCATAAAGGCGAAGAAAAGAACGATCCTGAATTAGCTGAGAAATTTGCGAAGCTAGCAGACGTTTATGTAAATGATGCATTTGGTGCTGCACATCGTGCTCATGCATCTACTGAAGGAATTGCGAAGCATTTACCAGCAGTTTCTGGTTTATTGATGGAAAAGGAACTAGATGTACTAGGTAAAGCATTATCTCAACCTGAACGTCCTTTCACTGCCATTATTGGTGGTTCTAAAGTTAAAGATAAAATTGGTGTCATTAATCACCTATTAGATAAAGTTGACAACCTCTTAATTGGTGGTGGCTTATCTTATACATTCTCGAAAGCGCAAGGATACGAAATCGGGAATTCTTTACTGGAGGAAGATAAGATTGATTTAGCTAAATCATTTATTGAAAAAGCAAAAGAAAAAGGCGTAAAACTATATTTACCGATAGATGTAGTCGTTGCGAGCGAGTTTTCAAAGGATGCGGAAACGAAAGTAGTGGATATTACAGATATCCCGTCTGACTGGATGGGGTTAGATATCGGACCGAAAACGTCAGCTCAATATGCAGACGTGATTCAAAACTCGAAACTAATTATTTGGAATGGACCTATGGGCGTGTTTGAATTGACTCCATTTGAAGCCGGCACGAAAGGCGTTGCACAAGCAATGGCTTCTTCTCAAGCCTATACAGTCATTGGTGGTGGAGATTCTGCTGCAGCTGTTGAAAAGTTTGAAGTTGCTAATCAAATGGACCACATCTCTACAGGTGGCGGTGCTTCTCTAGAATTTATGGAGGGCAAAGACTTGCCTGGAGTAGAAGCTTTAAACGATCAAAAATAAGGAGGAATTCGTATGAGAAAACCGATTATTGCTGGTAACTGGAAAATGTACAAAACACTATCTGAAGCGAAGAAATTTGCAGAAGAAGTAAGAGGACTTGCGCCAGATGCTGGGAAAATAGATTCTGTTATATGCGCACCTTCTTTATTCTTAGAGCCATTAACCCATATTGTAGCTGATTCAGCTATTTCTCTTGGTGCACAAAATATGCACTATGAAGTTGAAGGTGCATTTACTGGAGAAGTCAGCCCAGTTCAATTAGCTGATCTAGACATCGCGTATGTTATTTTAGGTCACTCTGAGCGACGTCAATACTTTAATGAAACGGATGAAGCTGTTAATAAAAAAGCACATGCCGCGTTCGCTCATTCATTATCTCCAATTGTTTGTGTAGGCGAAACTTTAGAAGAGCGTGAAGCTGGCCAAACGACTGCCAAAGTAGAAGGCCAAGTCGAAAAAGCGCTTGCTGGTTTGTCAGCAGAGCAAGTAAAAACAATGGTTATTGCATACGAACCTATTTGGGCAATCGGAACAGGAAAAACAGCTACTTCTGATGATGCAAATGATGTGTGCCAATCGATTCGTGAAAAAGTTGCTCATTTATATAGTCAAGATGTAGCGGATGCTGTTCGTATTCAGTATGGTGGATCTGTAAAACCAGAAAATATCGCGGAATTGCTTTCGAAAACTCATATCGATGGTGCACTAGTCGGCGGAGCAAGTCTTGAATCATCGTCATTCGTGAAATTATTGGAGGCAGGCGCGCATGCCTAAATCTCCAGTAGCTTTAATTATTCTTGATGGTTTCGCGCTTCGAAACGAAGTATTTGGAAATGCCGTTGCCCAAGCAAAGAAACCGAACTTTGATCGGTATTGGAATGACTACTCACATGCTTCTTTAATTGCTTCCGGAAATGCAGTTGGCCTTCCTGAAGGACAAATGGGGAACTCAGAAGTTGGTCATTTAAACATTGGTGCAGGACGAATTGTCTATCAAAACCTGACTCGTATTCATAAATCCATTGCAGATGGAGACTTCTATCAAAATGCAGCATTTTTAGAAGCAATCGCTCATGTTAAAGCTCATGGATCTAAGCTTCACTTGATGGGCTTACTTTCAGATGGCGGTGTGCATTCGCATTATGAGCATCTTTTTGCTTTATTACAAGTGGCTAAAACACACGGTTTAGAGGATGTTTTTGTTCATGGTTTCTTAGATGGGCGAGATGTTGGTCCAAAATCGGCTTTACCTTATATTGAAGAAACTGAGCGTCAAATGAATGAAATTGGCGTTGGTCAATTTGCGAGTATCAGTGGTCGTTATTATGCAATGGATCGTGACCGCAGATGGGAACGACTAGAGAAAGCCTACCGAGTACTCGTAGATGGTGTTGGTGAGGTTGCGACATCTGCAAGTGCTGGCGTAATGGCCTCATATGATTTGGATATAGCAGATGAATTTGTTCTACCTTTTTCAATCATGGAAAATGGAAAGCCATTAGCTACCATTGATTCAAACGACGCGGTCATTTTCTTTAATTTTAGACCTGACCGAGCGATTCAATTATCTTCAGTCTTTACCAATCCGAGTTGTGAAACGACTTTTGCTTTAAGTCCAAAGCATCCGACTGATTTGAAGTTTGTTACATTTACTTCTTATAGTGAAGACGTTAAGGCATCAGTTGCTTATGACAATGAAGACTTAAAGAATACCGTTGGTGAAGTACTA
>JAHIWI010000163.1 GCA_018816185.1 Bacillota bacterium | reverse complement strand
GATTATGAAAAATAGTGACTTTCTATCTGTAAATCATAATGCTGGGTGTTTCTAATAAAGGATAGTTATTCTTACATTAGAATTATAATAAAGTAGAGAACATTTGAAAAGTATTAAGCACCTAAATTTAAGCATCGAATACATATTTTTTGAGATGTAAGAAGCAACTACTTCTAGTTTAACTTCGAATCTCTTAGAAAGACATCGATAAGTATTTAATTTTATGAATTTTCGGTAAATTTAACAGATAGGAAATGATAACGCCCATCACCGTAGAGTTTGAACATCATCATTTTAAAGCTAAACAAGTAAATTATATGTATTTGGATGCCTTAATAAATATGTTCATTATAAAATAAACCTACTCATTTTAGATTGAAATGAGTAGGTTTATTCATATATATAAATTTGCTTATTCTGCCTTAACGTTGAATGTTACTTCCACATTGTTACGAATCGCATTTGAGAATGGGCAGACTTTGTGACCTTCTTCAACAATCATCTCAGCTGTTGTCTGATCTACGCCTTTAATCGTAATATTCATTTCGACTGAAATGGCATAGCCCTCCGCACCTTTGTTTAAAGATACATGAGAAGTAATTTCTGATCCTTCTATTTGAATACGTTTTTGCGTTGCGGCAATAGTCATTGCAGAATCAAAACAGGCTGCATATGCTCCTGCAAATAATTCTTCAGGTGTTGTTTTACCTGTCATATCAACGCCCGGCATTGGCATTCCAAGTTCTAAGTCATACGTTCCACTTTCAGAAGCCACACTACCTTGACGACCTCCAACAGCTGTTGCAGATGATGTAAATAGTTTTTGCATACTGTTTCCTCCTCATATTTATGTTATAATTAAGTTGTGTACAATTTAATTATAGACAATTTAATTAAAATAGCAATTCATATGCTTATAGGAGGTACTCACATTGAATGCATTACACTTAACTAATCAGCTATGCTTCCCGTTTTATTCAATTTCAAAAGAGATTACTAAACGCTATCGGCCGCTTCTTGAACCACTTCACTTAACCTATCCTCAGTATTTGGTGATGCTTGTTTTGTGGGAACAGGATCGAATTGCGATGAAAGAAATTGGCGCTCGCTTGAAGTTAAATTCTGGTACGCTTACTCCGCTTATCAATAAACTAATTGCCCTTGGCTACATTGAAAAAAAACGTAATCCAGATGATGAACGTCATCTCGTGATTCAGTTAACTAATAAAGGACTATCGTTAGAAAATGAAGCACAACAGATTCCTGAAAAATTAGTTGAAATTCTCGGTCTGACTGAAGAGGAATATATTCGCTATCAGCAGATGCTTGCGGAGTTTTCTATGAAGCTTGGATTAAATGATGATGCAACATGTTGATTTGGCGTTTTGCCCATACTAAAAAACAGCACTGCCCGATGATGCATTCGGCGGTGCTGTTTGTATTTATAATGTATCAAGTATCCACTTTTATTTTCCATGAAAATTATACTTTTAAAACTCCTCTGAACCCTCTCGCCGCATAATATGAATCGGCTCCATTGTGATAGACAAATACGGTATTGTACCGGCGATCTTCAAATAATGAGCCTCCGAGTTTACGGATATCGGCAGGGGTAATAATCCAACTCGATGTCTTAAGGTCGAACTCCCCAAGTGTCTGCAAGTAACGGTACTGCTCTTCATCCAATAAATCGATTCCCATCTCATCAGCCATTTCAAGCGCTGAGTTTTCTGGCGGAAATTTCTTGCGTCCTTCTCGCGCTTCACGGTCATAGCAGACACTTCTGCGCTCTTTCGGACTTTCTTTGGCGCAGTCGTAGAAATGAAACATATCCGTGCTCTCATCATACAAAACCACGTCCGGTTCCCCGCCCGTGCGCTCCATTTCCGATAGCGACCAAACGGCATTTGGATTCTGTTGTAGTTTCTTCTCTACCTGGTCCCATATGAGGTCAGTATGGCGATGCATATGTTTTTCGAATCGTTGCTTCAATGTCTCGAAAAGTTCTTGCTTTTGATCATCAGTAAGCGAATTCTTTTTCATCATCTCACTCCTTCTCTTCAATCTTCCATGGCAATATAATCTCTACCATTATTTGTACTACATTTCTTACTAGATTACCTCAAATACACTCTAATAGCTGTATGTCACCTTAAATAAGCAACGAGCATCCATCATTGAATCCATTAATGAGCGAGGAAGTGTATTTGGGGATGAATGTTATCATTGTTAATAAAATACCAAATATGGAGCGTTCCGTGAATCGTATTCATGAAGTCTATAACATATAACAACAATCTTGAAAATCTTCTGGACTTCAACTAAGCAAGACAGTATCATCCTCAATATCCAACGTGCTTGTGAGGCGAGTATTGATTTAGCTATGCATATTGTCAAAGAACGTAAACTCGGTGTACCAAAAACAAGTCGCGCTAAACTAATTGATGTCAATTTAGCAAATAGTCTAATGAATATGGTTGTTTTTAGAAATATTGCTGTGCACGATTATCAAGCGTTAAATATCGATATAGAAGCCCTTTTGAAAAAACATATTGATGATTTTAAAAGACTTACTAAGATAATAATGAATCTTAAAAATAACCACCTAAACATTTAATGTTTAAGGTGGTTTTTTTCGTCATACTTATTTATAGTACGTTTCTTCTTAGCTCGTCAAATGATGTTTAGACCTTATCTGCTAGCAGGAGGTAACCCAACTCTTAGTCTAACAAATCTTCCGAAAGTAGCTTAAACCCTTCAATCATCGTGTCTTCTTCTACCTCAATCAATATACAGCGTTTGCCATTGTAATTGACCTGTTTAACATATCGCAAGTCTTGGGGGCTGATCGCAATATTGGCTACTTTCGTGCTGATTTTGATTGACTTGGACGCATAGCTTGGAACGATATGGCTTGCTTTCATTTCGTAGTTTTTATCTTCAACCACCTGCTGAAAGGCTCTTTCCACTTTTTCTATACTGACATCTTTTACACCGCTCGCCTTTAGCACACGTGCGACCTCTACAGTATCCAAAGTAGGAACACTGCTATCTTCGTCCTTTTCGTCTTCTTCCACCTTAAGCATATGATTGATTTCATCATATAAACCTGCAAGAGTTCTCGAATTCACTTCATCACCAATCACGACTTTAACGATTTCTTCAAATACCGCTTTGTCTTCCTCTGCAGTCATGATTTCATCGCCGTTCAAAACCTTCTCGATAAATTGAAAATCCGGTTTATTCGCTTTGCTTGCTGCATACATGATGTGATTAATGTCTGCGGCATTGTCCGTGAAGCTAGGGAACAAAAATCCACCAATTGGAGTGGCAAGTTTAATAACGGGATCAACCAGCAAACTCGACTTAAACTCCTTCTCGACAAAGTCAAACACCAGTGAACGTTTTGGCAGTTCGGTTTGATTCATACTACAGAGGATAAAAGGAGTGGTAAACACTTCATCCCTCATGTCAATTTCCGTTTCATCTGGTTGGCGTTTCGTCGTTTTATTATAATTTCCACGAATGAAAGTGACCACCATGTCCTTTTCATATTGGTTGTCCTGAACCATCTTCAATGCAATCTGTTGCATATCCGCTTTCCATGAACTTACATCATCCCTACGAAGCCCCTCATATAATAGCTGTTGTGTATGGTCCGTCTGCCCCTCTTCTGGACGCTGAAACTTCACCTCAAATAGCTTCACATCCAGCTTCCCGCCTAAAATCTTTTTAAAGTTATCAAGAAACATCTCTTGCTGTTCGCGGTCCAACAAAGAAAATGAGCTGCTCACCTCATGATAGATTTCATTGCTTTCTTGCTTGATGTACACGTTATAAATGTCAGCGATTTTTAGTAAATCTGAATCCATCTTAAATCTTTTGCGAATATCTGCTATATCCTTCTTGTTCATCTATAATTTCAACTCCCTGGCTAATAAAATAAGTGGTTTACACAAAAAAAAGAGCATCCAAAGCTATCGTTAGCTTTTGACACTCGTTCATTATAACAATATTTTAGATGAAGAAAGGCTTACCCTCAAAAGTCATTTCTTCTAATATTTAAAACAGCCACAAGCAGTAGTAATGCGGGCTTAGAACTCCTCACAAATGGTAGTTTGAATCCATACCAGATTGTACAAAATGGTTTGCAACAAACGTCGTTTACTTTTCATCTTGTGACAACATTGTAAAAGAAAACTAACCCATATAAACGCTGTCACACGTTCCAGCTATTGGTTCATAATAACAATGATTTTTATATTGACCTGCAAAAGGTTGATTATACCACGTTGGAGGACAAGGACCGTATGGATTAAAGTACCAAAGAGCATATTTCCCTGGGTGTTGTCTCCAAAAATCCAAATTCTGTTTTGCTAATCTTTTTTCTACTTCTCTTGCTCTCTGATAAAACATATTACCTTTTTGAACAGCTTCAAACGAATAATTATTTCCTTGTACCTGAAAAATCACATCATTAACCGTTCTTACATCCTTAAAATCTAAACAATCTGCTTTAACACGATTAACAATTACATTTCCCACATATAACATTCCTTGCTTTCCTTCACCTTCGGCTTCTGCTCTCATCATCCTTGCCATTAAATCAACGTCTGAACTTTTGTATTTTACTCTTGGCATT
>JAHIWI010000162.1 GCA_018816185.1 Bacillota bacterium | reverse complement strand
TTTGTTCAAAGCTTTGACGGCTCTGTTCACTTATAATAAAGATATCATTTTTGGACTGGTCCATCGTATCGACCATCTGACTAAATATATAATCCAAAGACTTGATATCAACTCGATTCCCAGACATAATGATTCTCCTTTATTGCTCGATTGTCTGAAGGGTGACTTTTTATTCATACATGTACCATTCGTCACCTACGCCTTTTTTCCTGCAAGGGCTAAAACTTATTATAGCACTATCACTACTTTTAAATATTAAAATTGCATGACAACTAGATGTCAGTGAGGATGTGAAGCGTTTGCGAAACGATTACAAAACAGTAAAAGGTTTTGGTGAGTCAGAATTAATTATACAAAAATCCCGCTTTATTACCTATGTAAACCGGGCAGAAACTGAACAAGAAGCACAGTCTTTTATTGATGATATCAAAAACCAGCACAAAAGTGCTAACCATAACTGTTCTGCATATATGATTGGTGAACATGACAACATTCAAAAAGCCAATGACGATGGTGAACCAAGCGGAACAGCTGGATTCCCCATCTTGGAAGTGCTGAAGAAGCAAGGTTTAAAAGATACCGTGGTAGTAGTGACGAGATACTTTGGCGGAATAAAACTTGGTGGCGGCGGTTTAATCCGTGCATACGGAAAAGCGACCACAGAAGGTATTTCCGAAGCACAAGTTGTCGAACGAAAATTGCATTATATAATGAAGGTTTCTATTGACTACACCTGGTTAGGAAAAGTCGAAAATGAAATCCGCAGCTCTGAATACCCCCTGGATCGAATTGAATATGCTGATTTAGTAGAGTTATATATCTTTACACCAGCAAATAAAGAAGAAATTTTTAAAGCATGGATAACAGAAATAACGAAAGGACAAGCGGTTATAGAGCATGTTGGAGAGGAATTCCTCGAATTTGTCATCTAAATGATACAAACTTTTTCTTTTACTGAATGCATTTAACGCTGTATAATGAGGAGTACTGTAGTTTAAGATGAAACCATTTCTTAAATACAGACGTCTTATTGAACGAGCAAGGATATGAACCTGCTCAAAGGAGAATCCGAATGAAACGAAAAGAATATCAAACTGTTTCACATAAATCGTCAAGGAAATCTTTAGTCTTGAAAATATCAATAATGATTGTAGCTTCTATGCTTATTAGTTTGACAGCATACGGTTTATATTTACACAAAAAAGCAGAAACAGCCGCTGGAAATGCCTTTGAAATGATTGGGGATCGGGAAAAATCCAAACTTCGTGAAGAAGCAGTGAAGCCGTTAGAGGATAATGTATCGATTTTATTTGTCGGAATAGATGACAGTGAAGAACGTGATCAAGGAGATTCTAACAGTCGCTCAGATGCCTTGATGCTAGCAACTTTAAATAATAAAAGTAAAACAGTTAAATTAGTTAGTATTCCACGTGACTCACTCGTTTATATTCCTGAAGTAGGATACGAAGACAAAATTAATCATGCTCATGCATATGGTGGAACAAGAGCATCAATTGAAACTGTTGAGGAACTATTCGAAATTCCAGTTGATTTTTATGTAAAAATGAACTTTGATGCTTTTATTGATGTCGTGGATGCACTAGGAGGAATCGAAGCAGAAGTTCCTTATACTTTATTGGAAAAAGACCAGTTTGATCGAAATACAGTTCAGTTAGAACCAGGTTTTCAAAAGTTAGATGGACGTGAAGCTTTAGCACTGGCTCGTACTCGCAAACAGGATAATGACTTGGAACGAGGAAAACGCCAACAAATGATTCTTCAATCCATCATGAAGGAAGCAGCATCAGCAAGCTCCTTCACAAAATATGGTGATGTAATTGATGCAGTCGGAGATAATATGAAAACCGACATGACATTTGAAGAAATGAAATCGTTCTTTGCTTATATTAAAGATGGCGCACCACGTGTTGATACACTTCAATTAAATGGTACTGACGACATGTCTACTGGCGTTTATTATTGGTCACTTGACCAAGAAAGCTTAGATGAAACACGTGATATCTTAAAAACTCACCTTGGTATTAATGGTGACTCATCAAGTTACACGGATAGTGGTAGTGAAACAGAAACAACTGAATTTGCTGCTGATAAAAGCGACCATAATCACTAATTTGTATATAGAAAAGCTGACCGTAAATAGGTCAGCTTTTTTTGTTTGAATTGTGCCTATAAACGGTACCTGGTACACATACAATTCACAAACAATTTATTTAAAGCAAATTGTAGTAAGATGTCAGAATTCTGTAGAATTGTGTGTGTACCAGGCACCAATAACCATAAAAAAACCTCATGCATTTAGCATGAGGTCATTTGCCGATCATTCGGACGAAATTGATAAGTGGTCTGTAGTTTTTACCGGCTAGTCCAACTGCTTCTACGAACAGTTCAATAGCTACTAGCATAACTGCGATTAAAAGAATTGCACCCCAAACAGTTGCTTGAGAGAATATTAATGCTGCTAGGCCAAACATGGCAGCTAGTGCATAAATAATTAAAACTGTTTGTCGATGTGTAAATCCAACGTTTAGCAAGCAGTGATGTAAATGAGATTTGTCTGCTGCAGAAAGTGGTTGTTTCATTCGGTATCGACGCACGATGGCGAAGAACGTGTCTGAAATCGGAACCCCTAACATGATAATTGGAATAACCAATGAGATAACGGTAATGTTTTTAAAACCCATTAAGGCTAGTACCGCAATCATGAAGCCCAGGAACAGCGCTCCTGTATCCCCCATGAATATTTTCGCAGGGTGGAAATTGTAAAACAAGAATCCTAATGCACTTACCGCTAATATAGAGGCCATTGCAAAAACAAAGGCATTCCCCATCATTAAGGCCATTCCAGCTATTGTGATTAATGCAATAGTTGATACCCCTGCTGCTAGTCCATCTAATCCATCAATTAAATTAATGGCATTTGTAATTCCAACGATCCAAATGATGGTCAAAGGAATATTTAAATAACCAAAATCTAATACTCCACCGAATGGAAGTTTAATGAATTCAATATCTAAACCACCGTATATAACAATACCAGCAGCTATAAGTTGTCCTAATAATTTTGCTTTTGCTGTAATTTCAAACATGTCATCAAGCACGCCTGTAATAATAATCATCAATGCACCTAAAATAATAAATGGTGCTGTTGGATCTTCAGGTCTTAAAATAAAATATCCGATTAAAAACGCTCCAAATATGGCTAAACCGCCTAAACGCGGCATAATTCTCGCATGAACTTTTCTGTAATTTGGTGTATCTACTGCACCAATTCTGATCGCTAGCATTTTAACAAGCGGAGTTA
>JAHIWI010000161.1 GCA_018816185.1 Bacillota bacterium | reverse complement strand
TCTCTAATCAGTCTTTAGGGAATTGAAATGGTTTTTCGTCAGGATATAATCTTCCAAGCATCTCATCATATGTATCATTGCCGTAATCGAAACAGCGTCGAACACGCGAGATAGTTGCTGTACTTGCACCAGTTTCGTTTTTAATGACTTCATATGTCTTTTTCAGACGAAGTAAATGGGCCACTTCAAATCGTTGTGCAAGAGATTGGATTTCGCTTATTGTGCACAGATCATCAAAGAATTTATAACATTCCTCGATGTCTTTTAATTCTAAAACAGCTTTAAATAATTGTTCGGTTTGATGTCCGCGAATTTTTTCTATTTGCATGAATGGACCCTCCTTTCTTATGTTTCTTAAGGACTAAATGTCACCATTTGCTCCATACCCGGTTTCGTTTTCACTAAGTGAACCCAAGACTTTCCTGGAACTAACATGGCCGGCAATCCGTTTTCCATTGGAACGAGAACGCCATCTATTTGTTGCCATTCAATTTCTTTCATAATACCTGCTTGAAATAAATATGCACGACCGCCAGATGTTAGGTTAAGCTGTTGTCTTCCTTGGTCATCGATGGTTTGGTGTGGAACTTCAAAAAAGAGTACGTTCGACAAACTCACTTGTTCAAGCGTGTCTTTATCCGTCGTTAAATGACCACCTGAAGAACGCGAGTATTGTTGAGTAAGTGTATCATACGTGTAGACATGGTGGAAGTCTTCACTTACACCAAACCGAACATCAATCACACTCGCAATCGCACCCATTTTCGCCCCTTCTGCAGACTCATAATAAGAAAAAGGAGGCATCTTTTCGATTTCAATGCTTGCTCCTACTTTTTCCATCCCTTGCAAAACGTGTTCCCCAGTCGTATATGAATTATGTGGCGCTTTTCGATCCTTTGATCGATTAAAAAGCGTTCCATCATACTGCATCCCATTTATATGGTCGACGACACCTGATGCCAGGATTTGACGTGCTTCTGGACTGTATCCATGTGCGACGTAAAATGCATCAAGTCCATTTGCAATTTCAATGAAATAATCACGCGCACTTCGAACCGGTCCAATTCGTTCAGGCAGTTCGCTTTGATATAAAGCTAGTAATCTCGTTACATTAGCTTCCGCTACCATTTCGTAGACAATATCTGCTTGCGCAATGCCAGATTGCGGACGAGCGTGTGGATGATTATTAATCGTGACTAACACTGGACGATTCGTGAACTCTTCTTCTCCGCGAACGCCAGTAAATGGCGCTTGATAGGGAAGAACAACTTCGACTTCTTCTTCATCTGTCATGTCGACGACTTCAATTTCTTTTTCTTCATCGTCTTTTGCTATTTCGGTTGATTCTTCTTTGTCTTTTGAACAACCTGAAATAAGTAATAACGCGAACACAGCTATTAAATACTTCTTCATTTCCCCATCCCCCTTACGATCTCATAAACGAAGGGAACAATACTGATTTTTTCATGACATCATAAATGCCACGTTGTGTAATTCGAACATATGGTAGATGCGTAGATTGTAAGAACAACAAAGTGTAGATGGCATCGCCATATCTATAGCCTCGTTCAGAAAGTGCTTTTTTCAAGGCTAATTCTTGTTCAATCAGTACTTCAACACTCTCTGATGAAAGACCCCCACCAATCGTCAGAGGAATATCTGCTACCACTTCGCCCTCTTCAACTAACACGATTCCACCTTTACGACGTTTCATTTCATTGAAAGCTACCAGCATGTCTCTTCGACTCTTCCCGATCAGAATGATATCCCCTGTATTCGAGTAAGACGAGGCAAAACCCTGCACAGATGTGGCAAAACCTTTAATCATCGTATTGACACGCCACTTGCCTTGTCGATCCACGAGCATTAAAAAGCTTTCGTCATGATCACTGCTTAATCGATCCTCCCCAATATGAATAGAAACACTATACGGTTTCGTAATCACATCGTTGACCATCTCAATTCCAAACGGCATCGAGAATTCAAAATCGCCTTCGTGCATATCAAACGGCAGCTCAAGTTCACCGAGCCCCGACCAATCGATTTTCGGAAGATTCATCACTCTCTCGCTATCCCGTTTTAACCAAACACCTTTTGAAAGAACACTCACTGGCACTGGATTTGTTTCTGATTCAAGGAAGTTCATAGTGGCAAATCTTCCAGTGGCAATAAAACCATGTAGATTGGACATATTGTAATACCTCGCCACATTGTATGAAGCCATTAAGTACGCATCAATTGGTTTTACCCCAGCATCAAGCGCTACTTGAATACACTTATCCATCACGCCATCTAGATGGAAAGATGGTGTCGAGCCATCCGTTGTCATCATGACATGATCGAAGACGTTCATTTCCTTCTCGACCATTTCTTTTAATAGATTTGGCAAGTCTGGACGAATCGATGAATGTCTTAACGTAACCGCATATCCATGAAGCAAGCGGCGTTCCACTTCCTCAACCGTCATGGCTTCATGGTCACCATCTGAACCAAGTAAGCGCATACGTGCAAGAGTTCGCTCAGATGCACCTGGGAAATGACCCTCGATTTTCTTGCCTTTCATTTTCGCTGATTGTAACCAATACAGCATCTGGTCATCTCCAGCTAAAAGTCGTGGCCATGCGGTTAGTTCGCCTCCCATCAACACTTCAGGTCGCTCTAACCATTCACCAATTGATTTCGTGGTAAACAATTCATCTTCATTTTCAAGTTCCGTTTGCGAATCAAACCGAGCCCACCAATAAAACGAAAATGGCAGTTCATTTAACTGATCCAAAATTGAAAACGCTTTCTCATTTTCAAGCAATAAAAATAAAATTAAATTGTCTGATAGAAAAGTAGTCGTTCCTAATTGCGACGCATAATCAGCAAAAGATTGGGGATGATAAAGCTGGAATGGATGAACATGAGGTTCGATATAACCAGGCACAATATATTGTCCACTGGCATCAATCACTTCCGCCCCATCAGCTGAAGCTGGGAGTTCAGGTCCGGCATATACAATTCGGTCTTTGGAAATCCAAATATTCCCTTGTACCCATTTTTTAAAAACACTATGTAAGTATGTTGCATTTGTAATGACCTTATCAGGACAAGCTTTTCCATCAACAATTTTTAGTTGATGACGAATTTCTTCGATTTTCCACAATGGATGTTGCAACGATTCCATTCTCCTTTCATGTGCCGGATTTTATAGATTCCATACGAATCGATTATCCGTATTAGAAAAGATAGCAGCCCATCCTAAGTTCTGGACAAGCTGTATATCCTTTATCTTAGCATAGCAATATTGGAAAATACAGACGGCAAGGACACAATTTTGAAAATTCAGATAGGAGGAAACACGAAAATGTCACAATCTCAAAACATCAGCACACGCAACGC
>JAHIWI010000160.1 GCA_018816185.1 Bacillota bacterium | reverse complement strand
ATTAGAAATAAAATCATCAAAGCTCCATTGATGAATACATAATATATTTGTTTACGGTAATAATAAAAAGTTCTGCATATTTCAGTTATAAACACATATATTTTTGGAGAGAATGATGAAGTGGAAGGGAATGGAAAATAATAATCAAAGTAATTTTTTTTTTGCTTTTTAGTGAAAATTGAATATTTTTCCATTGTTTCGACTTTTCCTTACAAATAAAAAAACGATTTCGACAGAAGCTTACAGAACCTCCTATGTACTAATAAATGTATATGATTTAAATTTAGGTGGTAGGAAAAAAGGTTCAAGTAAATTTTACATGTGAATAAATAATTTTGTTAAGTAGAACTTTTTATTCATTTAAATGTAATTATTTGAATATTTTTTTGTGAGTATTAAGTACTTTGTACTTTTACTATAAATTAATTTGGCCTGAGAGCCCCAAGGGAGAGGGAATATGAATCAACTATTCAAATCAGTTTATTAGTAAAAACATTTGTACCAGTATTTCGCTTCGATTGCTCTTCTACGAAAAAATGTTTATAGCAATTGGAAGGGAGAGGAATTTATGAAAAAGCTTATTGGAATTATAATTGCTTCCTCTGTGCTGGTTAGTGCGGGATCGATTTATGCAAATGTTGATCCAGCAACCAAACTCTCAAATTGGTATGATCATTCATTTCAAAAAGAGAGCGAAAAATTAGGAGCAGAGACCGCAGATGGACTCTTTAGCATGTTAATGCAGGTTCAATTATTTATTAAAGAATCAAAAGCTTCGATTGATTCTTCAATTGTTAGCTTCACTGCGGGACGTGTGAAAGAGTTAGCTTCAGAAATGGATCGAATCCAAAATGATACAAAAAATCGTTTAGATGAAACCGTTTCTCAATTAAAGAAAGAAAACTTCGATAATTATGCTGAAAATGCAAATATTGAAGAACAAGTCGAACAAGACATTGAAAATATCTTGGAAGACGTGTTATACGAAAAAAGCACTAAATGAATTTCTCGAAACGGGTCAATTCATTCAAAAACCAACCACAAAGGGGACATTTAAATGTTAAAAACAGTTAAAGGTAAAGTAATAGCAGGTACAGTAACAGCAGTTTTAGTATCAGGGGCAGGCGTAGCGTTCGGAGCTTCAAATGCTGGTGATAAACTAGAAGCTTGGTATGATGGTCAATTTGGACAGGCTTCTTCTAATATTGAAAGAGACGTAGCGGCTAACGTTAATAGCAGAATTAATGGCTTAGCAACTGAATACAACGGCTTAAAATCAGCAGCTGGTACAAGTATTAGTACGGATGGTACAAGTGCATATACTACAGCAAGTGGTAATATTGATACAAAGACTCAAGAGCATATCAATTCAATTGCAGCACAACAATTGCAAATCGAAGGCTACATGGATGATCAGTTTGCAAGATTATCATCATTTGCTGACGGACTAATAAATCAAGCTGGAAATACTGCTTTGGGTTATGCAAATAGAGATTTAACTAGTTATACAGGAACTAAAGGTGAAGCTGCACGTGCAAGCCTAACTACAGAACTAGGAACAGATACTAGTGAAGCAGTTGGTGAATTACAACAAGCAATTTCTGATGCAAAAGGTGACCTTCAAGATCAGTTAGATTCACTAGAAGCTGCAACTACTGAAGACATTATTGCTGCTATTGATGCTAAGATTGAAGATCTACGTACAATTATCACGCAAAAGAGAGATGATTTAGTTGCGGCTCAAAAACTTCTTATTGACGCTAAAGCACTTGAGTTAGAAAATGCTGCTAAAGATGCTTTACAAGAAGTTGTTGACGGCATTTAATTAGTTCTTTTCATCCTTAATAAGGACCTCTATTTTAGAGGTCCTTATTCTTGTAACTGGAGGTATTATATTGGATAGTAGAGTTGAAAAATCTAAAAAGAAGCGCAAAACCAAGAAAAATATCGTTTTAATAGGTGCGGTAATTTTAACGCTTGGTATCGGAAGTGGTATGAAAACTACATTTGCAGATGCTGATGTCAGCACCATGTTAATTAATTGGTTTAATAATAAACAATCCGATTCAATCAGAGATATTGATACAGCAATAACTGCGGAAAAAGAACTCTTATTAGCCGATTTGAAAATACAACTAAAAGCTGAAATGGATGCTGCTGAAAGGGATCTTGATCAATTTACTGAGCAAGTAAAATCGGAACGAATTGCTTCATTGAGAGAACATGCATCTACTTTAATCGCTAACATTGATATTGATAACAGCGAACAACAAGCCGCTATAAAGGCTAACATCAATTCAATTGTTGAAAATGCAATTGCACAAATGAATGGTGCTGCCGCATCAATTCCTGAAACGATTGTAGTACCTGCACCTGAATCACCAACAAAGACTGAACCAGTAGAAGTTCCTTCAACAAAGCCAGAGCCAATCAGTGAAACGGTTCCAGCTCCTGTAACTCCTACTCCAGAACCATCTCCAATAACGGATCCAATTATAGAACCTGTAACTGAATCAGAAACTGAAAAGGAAACAGAAATAGTTGAAGAGCCTACAACTGAATCAACTCCAGAACCAATCTCCACACCACCAAATATAGTAGTTGAAGATGTTCAAGCAAATCGT
>JAHIWI010000159.1 GCA_018816185.1 Bacillota bacterium | reverse complement strand
TCTAAAATATTAACAAGTTTTAATAAGGCACCACTTACGGTTTGATTAATTTGAGTAACAGCAGATAAATCGACGATTAAGTAATCTAAATCGTATTGTTGACTTTTATGCAACGCAGTATGGATAATGTTTTCTGCTCGTGGGGCTGTGATTTCACCGATTATTGGTAAGATCGCAACGCCTTTCGTAACAGGGACAAGTGGTGCTGATAGTGTTTGAATATGCTGATTCGCACGATCTAATTCCAGAACATACGTTAGGATTGAAGCCATCGTTTCAAAAACTGCTATTTGTTTCTCTGTGAATTCCATCGTTTTAGTATCGAGTCCACAAATCGTCCCGTAATTTTCTCCATTTTCATAATAGATTGGAATGCCGATAAATGAACCGCTCCCTAAATTCTCCGTCACAGCTAATTGCAGAGATTTTGGATTTTGTGTGATATCTTCAATCAATAAAACCTCTTTCCCTTGATCAACACTCAACTTACAATAAGTATCGTTAAAAGGAAGTTCATCACCTTCATTGATTAAGGTTTCATTCACATTAACTGCTTTTACAATTCTATTCGTTTTCGTATCATTTCTAGCAATAAACAGGGTATTCATCTCAATGATATTGCTCATAACATGTAAAATACTCTGAGCGGCTTCATCAAAGTTCTTATACGTTTTCCCTTTTATGGCTAATAATCGCTCATCCATGTCTCCATCCCCTTGAATCTATAAATTGTATTAAGAGTGTACCATTAATTTTAGATTCTCTATAATTAAAGCTATCGAGTGCATAATAAATCTTTCAGCCCCACAACTTAAAATCATTATTCTGCTATTTTTTGCACAAATCATTTACACTAATTTAGAAAAGAGAGGTGGCCCAGTATGGCATTACATAGTTTTTATTTAAAAGCAGATTGGCCTGGTCTACGCAATGATGTTGGGACCATCGAAACTAAAAACTTACAAACACAGGTTTCAATTCCTCCTGAAATGGATGGACCTGGAGTGGGTACGAATCCGGATGAAATGCTCCTTGGAGCGGCGGCTACCTGTTACATTATTACACTAGCTGCCATGATGGAGAGAAGCAATCTTCCTAAAGTAAGTTTATCCATGGATTCTGAAGGAATTGTGGATGTCACAAATGGGGCGATTACCTATAAAAAAATTATTCATCGCCCTAAAATCGTTTTAAATTCTGATGCATCCATTAAAGATTTATCACTGGCACAACGACTTGCTGAAAAGGCTGAATCTTCCTGCATGATTAGTAGAGCTCTAAAAGGCAATGTTGAAATTGATTTGCAAGCAGATATTCTCATTGATTCATGACGATCAATCCCCTGTAAAACTTCCTAAGCGATCAAATCCATCCACGTTTTTAGTCAGAAAAAAAGAGAGATTCTAAAAGTCATCTAGACGGACTTTTAGAATCTCTCTTTATTTACTAATTCAATCAAGCTGTGCCCGGTTGAATTGGCAGTTGAACATTAAAAGTTGTCCCTCTCCCTAACTCACTCTGCACTTGAATATGACCACCATGGTCATTAATCGTGGTAAACACTTGTGTTAAGCCTAACCCAGTCCCATCAGACTTACTTGAATAGAACGGTGTTCCTAATAACTTGAGCTTATCTTTATGAACGCCTATGCCATTATCAATAATTTTCACATAGACAGAGTTATCTTTACAAAAATGCTCGATTCTAATCTTTCCTTCAGAAGGCATTGCTTCTAATGCATTTTTGATTAAATTAAAAAATGCTTTTAAAAACAGATTCCTCTTTCCATAAATACACTGATCTGAATCTCTCAAATCTAATTCAACTTCAATGTTATATAACTTATCTTGAAATAAAAACATCAATGATGTTAATTCTTTACATAAATTGATTCTCGTAATAGGTTCTGCATATAAGTCTGGCTTTGAAACTTGAAGTAAATTCTGTAAGGTATCAATTGCCTTTTCAAGCTCGATTTCCATTGTCATTAAATAAGGATGAGAGCTACTTTCTTTTAGCAATTGCAAAAACCCTTTAACAGCAGTAAGTGGATTACGTACTTCATGCGCTATTCCAGCTGCAATTTGACCAATGGAAACTAATTTTTCTCGGTCATTTAATAATCTTTCAGCTTCTTTGCGAGTAGAAATGTCTCGTACAACAGTTTGAATGCATTTTCGACCATCAAATTGAATGGGATGACAATACAATTCAATTTCCACTGAGGTTCCATCAGAACAGAAAATGGTTTCCTCAACTAAATCTGAAGGACTCTGATCTAGCATTCCATTTGCCATGCGATGTTTGATCTTTTCTTTGCTCTGTTCTCGAAAGACGGACAACACATTCATTCCAATTAAATCCTCTTTATTTCCTTTCAAAAGATTCGCGCCGGCTTGATTAATATATAGGATTTTAAAATCTGAGTGAATGATGACAGTTTCAACGGAATACTCAATTATTTGGGCATACAACAAATCATTTTGCAACATATCATTTGACGAGCTCTTTTCAACCAGTTGATTCATTAGACATCTCCAATCTCTAACCAATTCCCTAAAAAAGTAGAGTAGAAAATTCCATGGACATTACAATAGATATATTGAAATAACTGTAATTTGAAAATTCAATTAATT
>JAHIWI010000158.1 GCA_018816185.1 Bacillota bacterium | reverse complement strand
ATGCATATTTACAAAGAAAATAGCAAACTGTGTCTAAATGCTAGAAAAGGGTATTACATTTCAACTATTTATGAAAGAGGTTCAACATCTTACTTCCATTCTTTAGAATATTGTGGTAATTTTAAAGAATAGAAAAACCGTCGGGAATCGATTTGGAAGGAGATTGAAACTAACTTGATTGGCATCATATTACTAGTGTTCGTTTTATTACTTATGTTTTCTTTTGCAATCTCCGCCTTCTTCAGTTCAAAGCAAGATCAGGTAAGTACACTGACTAAAAAAGAATTACGCGAGACACTCGATTCCTTACAGAGTGAGCAAGAACCTATAACTAAAACAGACGTCTTATAAACATTCAAGTGAGTCCATGTGATTCTCATTTGAATGTTTTTTGTTTATAACAGGTTTTATTCCGAAAACTCTGTTTAATAATTTCCCGGGTAATAAATAAGAACAATATAAAGCCTCATTCACAGATTTGACTTAACTGTTTTGTGAATATTGCTTTGAATCATGACAAGTCCTTTGGCGGTTTGGTAAAATGACGAAGGAAGATTCGTTAGAGGAGGACCTCAATTGAAAATAAATAAGTGGATTGGTTCTATTATTTCTTGTGTGTTGTTGGTGAGTATGGTTGGACAAGTTCCAACTCATGCAGAAACGAACGAGAACATAATGGACGAAAGTATATATGATTTATTAGTGGATCGCTTTTTTAATAAAACCGTACAAAATGATTTCGAAGTGAATACACAAGATCCTGCAGCTTTTGCGGGTGGAGATTTCCTCGGAGTGTTAGAAAAGATTCCTTACCTTCAAAAAATGGGCTTTACGGTGGCGTCATTAGGACCGGTGTTTTCGACAGATACATACGATGGGAAGCGTGTTACTGACTATTCAACTTTCGAGCGACATTTTGGTACAAAAGATGAGTTCAAAACTTTCATTGCCGGTGCACAAAAACAAGACCTCAAATTACTGGTTGATTTTCCGATTCAGCAAGTGAGTGCTAACCATGTGTGGACAAAAGAAAATCCGGAATGGGCGACAATAAACGACAACGGCACACTGAATTGGGATATGAACAACGAAGAAGTTCAAGAAGCAATTATTCAAGCTGCTGTTGAATTTGTAGATGAATTTGAAGTTGATGGTTTACGAATTACCTCTATTGATGGTGTCGATACAACATTTTTGAATGAAATGATCGATGCTTTAAAGGACAAAAAAGAAAAATTGTATGTATTGAGCAATGCAGAAAGCGAAGCTGACTTTGACTTGACTGTATCTGCAAAAAATACAGATCTTGTGCGGAATGCCTTTAAAAATGTTGATTTACCGACTGAAGAATTTGGGATGACCCTTGATCAACCAAACATGATTCGTTCTGTCGATCACATAAATGAACGTCGATTTACAGCCGATGCAGCAGAAGAAAATATGTTTCCACCAACTCGATGGAAAATTGCATTCGCAACATTGATGTCGATTCCTGGAGTGCCGGTTATTACATACGGTTCAGAAATAGCCATGAATGGTGAACAGGCGCCAGAATCCAATCAAATCATGAACTACAAAGTTGAAGAAGAATTAATTGATTATGTTGGAGATTTACAAAAATTACGCAATGGTTCAGCCGCTTTACGTTCTGGCGAGATGGAGTTATTGCATAATGAAAATGGATTTATGGTGTTTAAACGTTGGAACGAGGATGATACGTGGATTGTCGCGATCAATAATACTGGCAGCACGCAGCAATTTGATTTAACGGAAGAAATGATGGGTGCGAATGTAGAATTACGCGGCCTAATGGAAAGTGATATTTTAAGACAACGTGAAGATGGCACGTATCGAATAGTAGTAGATCGAGAAATTGCCGAATTTTTCACCGTTAATGAACCAAAAGGGTTAAACAAAGGATACTTAGCCGCGTTAGCAATGGTTTATGTATTATTTCTTGGGTTCCTTTACTTAGTATGGCGTAAAGGAAAGCAACGTAAAAAGGATAAATAAGTGAGGGAGCGTTTATTCCATTGTGAATAAAGGCTTTTTTCTTTTGTATTACTCGAGTGAAATTCTAAAGTTGTAAAACTATCAGCTAATGTTGTAAATTTTTCTCTTAATGTTGTAAAATCTCCAGCTAATGTTGTGAAAAATGAAGCTAATGTTGTAAAACAAGCAAGATTCAGTTTCGCTCACCGACGTTTCTGTCCAACAAAAAACGCTTAAGACAAGGATCATCTTAAGCGTTAATCAATTATTTAGCTCGATAACTTGCCATGTTCACTGGGTCTTTTGGTGAAGAATAGGGCGGGGCATAAGCAAGTTCTAATGCTTGCAAATCATCGATTGTCAATCCAGCGTAAATGGCTGTTGCGATGACGTCGATTCGTTTATCCACACCTTTTTCACCAACGACTTGTGCGCCTAAAACTTTGCGGTTTTCCGCATCATAATGGATCTTTAAAAATAAATCTCCATGATCTGGGTAATAGCCAGCATTCGATTTTGACTTTTGCGTGATGGTTTTAAAATATAAATCCGAATCATTTAAACTTCTTTCACCAAGACCGGTCATCCCAACGCTTAAGTCAAAGACTTTCGCAATCGATGTTCCGAGCATTCCTTTAAACGGAATTTTCTGCCCGGCTATATGATTTGCAATAACATAGGCTTGGCGGTGTGCGGGCCATGCGAGAGGAACTCTCTTTGGTTGTCCGGTAATAAAGTCTTTATTCTCAGCTGCATCACCTAAAGCATATATGGCAGGATCATTGGTCTGCATAAATTCATTCGTTACAATTCCACGTGTATCTCCAATCGTAAGTCCCGCTTCCGAAGCCAGTTCGGTAGAAGGGGAAACGCCAACACTCATTAAAATGAAATCCGCTTCCAACTTTTCGCCTTGGTCTAACGTGATATTACGGCCATCAACATGTGTTATAAAGTTTTCTTTGTATACT
>JAHIWI010000157.1 GCA_018816185.1 Bacillota bacterium | reverse complement strand
GTAATCACAGCATCTGTCATCGATGTTAATATACTCGACAGTTGTTCCTTTTCTTGATTAATTACTTCTAAATGATGTTTTAATTGTCTGCCCATCTGATTGAAAGCAGTGGCTAATTGACCAATTTCATCATTTTGAAGTGATGGTAATTTGGTATCAAAATTACCTTTTGACAATTCAAATGCAGCTTCACGCATTTTTCGTAGTGGCGATGTAATACGTGTAGATAAGAAAAACGCAAAAAACGTCGTTAAAATAAATCCGATAAAGGCAGATAAAAATACGATGTTCGTCGTTTCTTTTGTTGTTTGGTGAATAACATCTAAGCTTTGGTAAATAAATACCGCGCCATGCAATTCATTTTCAACATTCAACGGGCTAGCCAAAACAATATATGATTCCATTTGATTTTCGTTCTTAATAGAAGGCAATATCATTTCTTTAATAATCGGTTCAGTTGATTGAAACACTTTTGAAAGGGTTTGATCATTTATTAACGCTTGTTGAATCTTTTCCCCATTCAAACCCTCATGTAAGGTAAGTGAAATTTCTTCAGGTTCTTTTGCAATAATTGCATTTGTTTCAGGACCTAAAATTTCCGAAATAATCATTAGT
Source organism: Bacillota bacterium (assembly GCA_018816185.1). Classification (GTDB taxonomy): domain Bacteria; phylum Bacillota; class Bacilli; order Bacillales_A; family Planococcaceae; genus Paenisporosarcina. The sequence goes on along the minus strand of JAHIWI010000157.1, from coordinate 1,837 downwards.
GATGAGTTGACGGTTTCGTGTTCATCCACAATACTCGCAATGGTTGTGGCTTCTTGGCGTAAGGAGGCTTCAGCTTGCTCACTATGATAATTACCTAAAAATTCAAGGATTAAAATGGTGATGATAAACAATACAAAACAAACGAGAAGCAATATGGTAATCCATAGCTTCCCGACAACACTGTTCCATATTCTATTCATTGATAACCTCGAATTTATACCCTACGCCCCAAACCGTTACGATCATTTTTGCCGCTTTTTCAGAAACTCGATTTAACTTCTCACGCAAGCGTTTCACATGAGTATCTACTGTACGCAAGTCCCCAAAGAAATCATAATGCCAAACTTCCTTTAGAAGTTGCTCACGATCAAATACTTTATCAGGTGCTTTCGCTAGGAAATAAAGCAATTCGTATTCTTTCGGAGTCAAATTCACTTCAGTCCCATCAGCCGTTACCCTGTGTGCATCATGATCTATTGTTAAGTGTGGAAAGACCACTAAATCTTTTGATACTGACGTGTTTGATACAGGTGCAAATGAAACCGATCTTTTTAATACCGCTTTCACTCTTAATACGACTTCTCTAGGACTAAAAGGTTTAACAATATAATCATCAGCGCCAAGTTCAAATCCTTGTACTCGATTTGCCTCTTCACCCTTAGCTGTTAATAAAAGAATCGGTGTGGCTTTATGTTCACGTAACTCAGCAATTACTTCCATACCATCTTTTTCTGGCATCATCACATCAAGAATAATGGCATGGTAATCTTTTTCTACAGCCTTTTCGAGTGCTTCTGCACCATTTTCAGCTTCATCTACTTCGTATCCTTCACGTTCTAGATACATTTTTAATAATCGACGGATACGATCCTCATCATCTGCTACTAATATCGTTATATTCTCTGACATTAAAATTACTCCTTTCGTGCCTATCACTACCATATATTGTACAAGTTAGACATCCAAAATGAAAGAAAAGCCTTCTCCTCAGAAGGAAAAGGCTTGAAAATTAAGCGTACGAATGTAATCCTGCAATAATTAAATTAACGGCAATTAAGTTAAACATAATAATGATGAAACCAATTACTGCTAACCAAGCAGATTTTTCTCCATGCCATCCTCGAGATAATCGAAGATGTAAAAATGCTGCATAAAATAACCACGTGATAAGAGCCCATACTTCTTTTGGATCCCAGCCCCAGAAACGAGACCAAGCTTCCTGCGCCCAGATCATAGCAAATATAAGAGCACCAAGAGTAAAGACAGGGAAACCAATTAATACTGCACGATAACCGATTTCATCCATTAAGCTCGAATTCGCTTTTTTCACTAATGGTTGAAGTAAAGCAGAAATTGACTTTCTAGCAATCAGTCTAATCAACCCATATAGGATAGTACCGAATAGAAACGCCCAAGTTACTGTAGATAACTTCTTCGCATTAATGATAGGGGGCATTTCCGCTAAAGGCTCCATCTTATTGGAAGTCAATGCTTTATATTCATTCATCCCAAAGAGCGGAGGTGTGTTATACGTAATTTGACTGTCTTTTCCTTCTTTATCAACATACGAATATGAAGCTTCGTAATCCATTACAGAAAAAGTAGTAGTAGAAGCTACGAAACCAAGCACTAATACGAGTGTAAACATAACAGCTTCTAACCAAAATCTTTGTTTCGTGCGTTTCGTAACATCGACATGTTTTAATAAATAAATTAATCCAGCCACAGCACTAATAGCTAAAATCGCTTCTCCAAGAGCTGCTGTTATTACATGAACGTATAACCAGTAACTCTTAAGAGCCGGGATTAACGGGTTTAATTCACGTGGGAACATACT
>JAHIWI010000156.1 GCA_018816185.1 Bacillota bacterium | reverse complement strand
TGTTGGATCTATAAGTACCAGTGGAGAACCACATATATGGAAAATTGACGAAAAGGATTCTTCTACATTCCACTTTGTTTGGAATATGCAGTCTGAAGATCAAGTTCATCATATAAAGTTCTTTTTGATAAGAGATCGATCATTTTATGTAACAGATGGTGTAGAAGATTATAGTCCAAGAATCCAATTAGATAATAATGTAGCACTAAACAAAAAGTCTTACGGTGTAAGCCAATTGTCTAAGGAATGGGTTGCTGTCATAGATTCTCATGAGGAATTTTTAATATCCAAGCAGCCTGATATGTTTTTCAATTCATTTTTCTCAAATCCATCAATGCACTTTGGTTGGGTTCCGTACAACGAGAAAAATGAAGTATCGTTTGGGAAAGGTTCTTTTAATAATAGCGGGTATACCAATATAGATGTGAACACTGAATTTGTGATGTTTTTAGATCAGTTGGAGATCGAGTAAAAAGTGGATAGGCTTTGTAAAACGAAAATGAGCGATCTAAAATTCGGTCACTCATTTTTTCTACATATTCATAAAGTTGATAGGGAATTTTAGTAAGTTTCTCGAAATAGTAAATAGGATAAAAATACATACAATCATCTTTGGGAGGTCTATATGCAAGAGACATTAGTAAAAGCGCAAGAAGTTGCAAGTAAAGTCATTATAGAAGCAGGAAATATAGCAAAAGATCGATTTGATAAATCATATAGTATTGAAGAGAAAGATGATTTTGGTGATGTTGTAACCGAAGTCGATCATTTGGCAGAAGGCGTTATTTTAAATGAATTAAGTCGAGCGTTTCCTAATCACAGAATCCATAGTGAAGAAGCTGGAGATAATGGTTTAGAAAGTGATTGGCTGTGGATGATTGATCCACTAGATGGAACCAATAACTTCGCTATTGGTTTTCCCGTCTTTTCAGTGTCCATTACCCTTTTATATAAGAGAGAACCTGTTCTTGGTGTGATTTATGAGCCGATGGTAAACCGACTATTTATTTCTCGTAAAGGTGGAGGGTTCATTTGCAATAACAAAATAATAAAAATCAAAAAGAATGAAAATGTGAATAGACTTACTGTAGGGTGGATTCAAGGTCATGCCGTTCAAAATGATGAAAAGGCAGTCCGTTTAAGACATTACATAGATCTTAATTCAAAACGCATGATGAGATTATGGGCTCCAACATTACAGTGGTGTATGTTGGCAAAAGGCGATATCGATGGAATTATTCTATATAATTCTGAAGGTGATGACCTGTACTCTGGCATATTAATGGTGAAAGAAGCGGGAGGAATAGTCGTTGATTTTCATGGGAATGAATTTACAGGCATGAGCAGTGAACCTTATCTAATTGCTTGTCATCCTGATCACAAACATCATTTTATTCAGATGGTAAAAGAAGGACTCCAACCTCAGTTAGCTAGTATTTAAAGTCAAAGAATGAGTTTCATTACTCCAAATTAATAAACAGTAGGTATTGGTGACATCCATCCAATACCTACTGTTTTGTTTACTGAATAATCATATCTTCAAAACCAGGCAAATCGTCCATATGACTCGCAATCATTGCGATAATGGTACTCGCTTCTTCTTTTGCGAAGGTGAATTGACTTTCATCTTTGAAGATTTCATCATCAGTCCATAGTCGATTTACCCTACGCAATACGCCTTCACCTGTAGCACTGACTACCCCAAATTGATAGGTTGTTTCCACTTCATCTTCAATATAAAAGGCAGTGACTTCTGGTGTTTCCCATTCGATTCCGGAAACACTAACCTCATTTATTTCATCTTCAATTTCAGTAATTTCGTATGAATCTTCGTCATCTTCGTCATCATCATCACCATCTTCAGCTTCATCTACATAATACATTTCATGTTCTCCGTTTAAAAAGGCATGAAAGCTTTCATGAACAGCGTCGATAACATCCTCAATATCAGCAAGAATAACTCTTGCAGGTTGTTCAAATTCTACATCAAAGCTTTCAAGATAGAATTCTTCATTATGAGGATCGAACAAAAGGGTGCAAAAGTATTCTCGTTCTCCATTTAGCGTATCCACAAAAAATTCAATACGGGGATGTTTTGTGCTCTGATCAATTGTCATATGACCAATTTGGTCATACTCTTCACAAATGGATTCAAGCTGTTCTTGAAGTTCGCCAGTTACTCTGTTAAACCATTCCAACGCCATATTATTAGCACCCCTTTAAATTTGT
>JAHIWI010000155.1 GCA_018816185.1 Bacillota bacterium | reverse complement strand
TTCTTTCACATAACCAAGTACTTGCCAACTAGCTCCGTGAATTTGAGGAATGCAGCGCAGAGAATATGCATCTTGCACTCGTTTCTCACCTTGTTTCGTGACAAGTTGACTTCCTTCAAGCCATTCAAGCATTCTTCTTGCAACGTCCACTTGTTCTACATAGCCTCTTGCTTGATGAACAGCTGGATGGAAAGCGTCTGTAATACCATGGAGTGCTTCCATTGTCATGGCTGCCATCCATTCACTTTGGTAAGCCAGTGTTTCTGCTTCCAACCAATTAATCACACCTTGAGCTGTCATTGCTTGTGTTCCATTAATTAAAGCAAGCCCTTCTTTCGCTTCAAGAACTAGTGGATCTAGTCCGTGTTCATCCCACACTTGTTTCGCTGCTACTTGATCTCCATCTTTCCACACGAAACCTTCACCAACTAAAACAATGGCTAAATGAGAAAGTGGAGCTAAGTCACCGGATGCACCAAGCGAGCCTTGAGACGGAATTACAGGATGAATTGAGTGGTTCACCATATAAGCTAAACGCTTTAATACGTCTACTCGAATCCCCGAAAATCCTTTTAATAAGGCATTTAAACGAAGAACAACCATAGCACGAGACACTCGTTCTTCAAATGGCTCTCCTATTCCGCAAGCATGTGAACGAATTAAATGTAACTGCAGTGCATGCACATCTTCCTCATCGATACTTACGTCACTAAATTTACCGAACCCTGTGTTGATGCCATAAACGGTTCTACCTTCGCTTACTATTCGTTCAACTGCTTCTCTACTTTTTTGTACACGAGCTAATGCTTCTGTATCTAAATCAACTTTTTCATTATTATATAAAATAGAACGCATTTCTTCTAAGTGTAAATTTTCGCCTGTTAATAAAACCATATGAAACACCCCTTTATAACGAGTATAAGGGGGGCAATCAGTAACATCAATTAATATTTTCCAAATTATAACAAACTACAGTGGTAGTGTATTACCTCGATAAAGTGTTACTATGGAGAATATTCACAATTTTTAAAAGGGGGATTCAAGAATGAAATGGCAAACAATGTTTCACTATCACCAATGGGCTACTCAGAAATTATTAGATCATGTCGGTTCTCAAGGTGAGGCAATTTATCATCGAGAAGCGAAAAATTCATTTCCTACAATAAGCAAAACATTCTCTCATGTACTCAGTGTTGACTATTTATGGTTTAAGAGATTACAAGGCATTGAGAAGCCTGAATGGAAAGAATTTGACGTCAGTACAGTCGCCTTAACAAAACAAGCCTTTTCTGAATTGCATCAGGAAATGGAAGTATTTCTATCATCTTTGTCAGAGGAAGATTGGAAAACTACAATAAATTTCACGAATATTAAAGGTGATCCATTTTCCAATATTCGTGAGGATATGTTCTTCACTTTTGTAAATCACTCTTCTTATCATCGTGGCCAGGTCACTTCATTTTTACGCCAATTTGACTTAAGTGGGATTCCGATTGATTTCATTTATTTTGCTAAAGAAACGCAATCATAAATTCAGGAGGTCTTCCATTGTCATTTCCGATCTTAGAAACTGAGCGACTACAACTAATAGAATTACAACCAGCTCATGCTGTGCACCTTTTAAACCAATTCTCTCTTAAAGATGTAACACGATATTATGGAATGGACCCATTGACTTCAATTGAACAAGCTGAGAAATTGCTTGAAAATATGAAGAGTGGATTCTCTTCTAAAAGGTCCATCCGTTGGGGAATTCAATTAAAAGAGACGAAAGAATTCGCCGGAACGATTGGGTTAAACAACCTCGTGCTAAATACAAAGAGATGCGAAGTCGGATACGATTTACATCCGGATTTTTGGTCAAAAGGCTATATCCAAGAAGCGCTTCAAGCGGTGTTAGCTTATTCCTTTAATGAATTAAAACTAGCACGTGTCGGAGCGGTAACTTTTCCCGATAACGAAGCTTCATGGAAACTCCTTTTAAAAGCAGGTTTTAGTAAAGAAGGGCTCTTACGCAATTATTTGTTCCAACTTGGTGAAAATCACGACGCATTTGTTTTTTCGATTACAGATTTGGAGTTTGAAAATAAAAAATAGCAAAGTAAAAAGGCTACCAGGAAGTCAGTGAATACTGATAATGGTAGCCTTTTTTATATTTATGACTTCTTATTAAATAACACTTAGAAGGTTACTTCACTAATTTAAGTTTGATATCACCTTTAATAAAGTTCGGATACGCATTTAATTCTACACTCAATGGATTTTTATAATCGGTTGTTTCGAACTTTATGAGCAGATAGCTATTTTCTAAATCCTGACGCATTGAAACTTCTGGGGTTCTAATTACTTTTTCATTTGCATCTTTCACAGTTCCTAGACTAAAGTCAGAACCACTTTCGTCTTTCGGAACTTCTGCTAAGGTTAAATCCAAATTTGATTTACTCGAATCACTCAAATGTATTTTCCCATCTTTAGGTGCATTTATTAGTACTTTTCTTTCGGTATCAACGACTACAAATGCCTCGTTTTGATGAACGGCTTGTAAGGTATTTATTCTTAAATATAATTCTTTCGGTTTTTCAAAGTAATTACTCTGTAAATATATATTTTGGTCTAAATCCCCTATCCCTCTTCCAATGGTCCCGTTCAGACTAGATCCCCAAACCTCTCCATTTTCATCCTCCAAGCGTAAATCTACAAATTGTAAAATTTTCTTTGAGTTATTAGGATTAATTGAAATTTGAACATCTACACGAAGTGGATGAATCGTCACTTTCTTAAAGGTGAATTTTTGTTTCTCGATCACTACTTCTTTATTTAATTCATAAACGATACTTGGTTTTACATTTTCAGGAACCGTAAAGGGTAGCTTGTAATCGACATCTTTTCCTTCATGCTCTATTGTCATCAATAGAGTAAAATCTAAATCCTTTAACTTTGTTGGTTCTTGAAAGTGGAAATTAATTCGACTGTTAAACTCATTTACCGTTTCATCACCTGGCGTTATTCCATAGCTACTACTTAGAGGACTTAGCTCTTTATTTTTTATTTCAACATTACCAATTCTCACGTTTTGTAGGTTTTCCTCGGACTGCAGTGTATAAAAAACGATCATACCTGATTCATCCAAAACGACTCCATCAATAATTAGTTCAACATTATCTTTAGTTTGTGATGCATCAATCACTTGGTAATTATTCTCGATTGCAGCTGTTAAGCCTTTATCATATTGAATCATTGCAACGATTTTTTCCAATCCCGGTATTGAGGAAACTGCACTGGCAAAGGCTGGTGAAACACGGATTGAAGTTACTAGTGTGATCAATAACACGGCAGAAATAGCCAATGTCCAGATTCCTTTTTTTCGTTTTTTTCTTTTTAACCGTTGCTCTCGTTTTGCTCTTTCCATTCCTTGAAGGATAGCACCATCAAGCTTACTATTAGGGATATCTTGCTGTTCGATTTGTTTACGTATGTCATGTAACTTTTCTTCTTCATTTTCAAACATGCTTCATTCCTCCTTCCTCTGTGAAGTGTTGCCTTAGCTCCTTCATGATTTTATGGAGTCTAGATTTAACCGTTCCTTCGGGAATATTTTCAAGGATGGCGATGTCTTTAATCTTTACATCTTGGAAATATTTCACGTATACAAGTTGTTGGTCTTTCGCACTTAATGTTTTTAATGCTTCCGTTAACTCAAATTGTTCAACTTGCTTAGTAACTACTTCTTGTTCAAGAAGTTCATTATTCGTAAATCGGCTTCTTTTCTTTAACTGGTCTTGGCAATAGTTCATCATAATTCGGATCAGCCAAGTTTTCATGTATGCCGGTTCTTTGACTGAATGAATTTTTTTGTACGCTCTATATGTAATTTCTTGCATCGCTTCTAAAGCATCTTGTTCATTTTTCATAAATGCAAGCGCTGTTCTATATAAAGATTCCTTATGTTGCTGCATAACAAGTAAAAATGATTCATCGTCCCCTGCTATCGCTTTTTTG
>JAHIWI010000019.1 GCA_018816185.1 Bacillota bacterium | reverse complement strand
GAATATTGAGCAACGATAACTCCTACCAGAGGACCAAAAGCTGCTCCGACGTTAATTGCGAAATATCTCAAAGAGAAAACACGCTTTCTCAAATGAGAAGGCGTCAAATCAGCCATCATAGCTTGAGAAGAAGGTTCAAAAAATGATCTACACAGTCCATTTAACGCATTAAGTGCCATAAATATGCCTATATGAGATGCTTGAGAAAATCCTATGTAAACCAATGCCCATACAAAGATAGTACCTAGCATGACCTTTTTTCGACCAAAGCGATCGGAAAAATAACCTCCAATAAAACCACCGATTGTACCTGTTAAGGGAGCTAAACCAATCGTTACCCCGATTAACACAGGGTGAATCCCTTCTGTTGAAGCTAAATACAACGCTAAAAATGGAATCGCCATAAAGCTAGCGCCTCTTGCAAAAATAGTTCCAAGTAATAATGTCCAAACCACCGGATGAAACGAAAACTTATTAAACATCTATACCACTTCCTTCATAATTAACATCTTACGCTTCTATACAAAAGAAGAAAATATCAAATAACCAATGACACTTAATCAGAAAATTGAATTATTCTCATAAATTTATCTTACAAAAACTGTCTCTATCCGTTACAATTAACCTAAAATTAATCAAAAGGTGGTCATCCTTTTGGAACACTTAGATGTAAGAGTTTCCGAGTTGAAATTAGGCAGTGTTATTGCCGAAGATATATTTGCAAATACACCGTATCCAATAATAAGAAAAGATACGAAGGTTTCACGTGAACATTTTTTGGTGTTTCAAACTTTCCAAATTACAAAAGTACCCATTGCAAATGCTAATCCATTTAATAAATCAGAAGAAGAGTTACAAGAAGCGGACGAGGCGAAAGCATCAAACCTTTCTGAATCACCAAGTATGATTGCAGTTAAAAAAGAATTTGGTGGTCTTTATAGTCAAGCCGTAAAAGATTATAAAAAAGAATTTATTAATTGGGCGTCAGGCTCTAAAGTGGATGTAACGAAAGTACGATCGTTTATTATGCCATTAGTGGAGCGGGTATTAGAGGAGCGACAAATTGTTGCGAAGTTAAACGATTATTCAAAAGTACATGATTATATATATCATCATGCTATTGCTATGGGGATGATTGCTGGAGCACTTGCACAAAAGTTAGGCTTTGAAAAAGGACAAATCATGCAAATAGCAACTACATGTTTACTTGCTGATTGTGGAATGGCGAAAATTGATAGTAGATTACTAGAGAAAAAAGCTGCGTTATCTCAACATGAATTTAACGAAGTGAAAAAACACACCTTATATAGTTATCAAATGATAAAAGAAACGCCCTTATTAAAACCAGAAATGAAACTAGCAATTTTTCAGCATCATGAAAGATTAGATGGAAGTGGTTATCCTAAAGGAGAAAGAATGGATAGTATTACACTGATCTCTCAGATTATTGCAGTTGCTGATATTTATCACGCAATGACGTCAGAGCGCATCTATCGTTCAAAGGTTTCTCCTTTTAAGGTGATGGAAATGATTCGTGAAGATGAGTTTGGGAAATTTAATATTCAAGTGGTCCAAGCTTTATTTAGTATAGTAGGGGACTTACCGATTGGTATGAGAGTCGAATTATCTACCGGTGAAACAGGAGAAGTAATATTTGTTCAACAAAATGTTCCTACTCGACCAATGATTCGGATTTCTACATCTGGGGAAATATTAGACCTTTCATTAAAAAGACAACTATATATAGAAAGAATTCTAGGGTAAGCGAACGAATTCATTTTGAATCCATCTAGTGATTCAAAATGAATTCGTTTTTTCTTTGAAAACGGGTTGACACTAATGTCGTATCTTGTTATTATAAGTGAGTCGCTAAAACAAGTGACAACATGAACCTTGAAAACTGAACAGCAAAACGTCAACGAAATATAGCGATGATCGCTTTGGCGATCGGAGCAAAAACGTTTTCTTCCGCCGACACCTGTCGGTATCGAAAACAAACTTGAACTTAAACG
>JAHIWI010000154.1 GCA_018816185.1 Bacillota bacterium | reverse complement strand
GTATATGCAAAACGATCCATCGGTCCTGAAATGGGCACGCCATTCGCCCGGTAGCCAAAACGGCCGTGGTCTTGAATGGTCGTCTGTATCCCAGGTTTCATAACTTCAAAAAGTTTCATATCGTTGGATCCAGCTTTTGTACCGAGATACCTTCTCGTGTTAATAAATTTCGGACTGCGACTAACAGTTCTACGACACCCGCTCCGTCCCCATGAAAACAAATCGTGTCTGCTTTCATCGCAACTCGTTCTCCAGAAACCGTTTTGACATGCCCTTCTAGAATAATTTGTTTGACTTGATTCAATACAACCGAAGAATCCCTAAACACGGAGCAATGCTCGTTTCGAGGCATTAAGGTACCATCGACTTGGTAGCCACGGTCTGCAAAAGCTTCGCGCGCAACTTGGATTCCAGCGGCTTGTCCAGCTTCTATTAATTGACCTCCGGAGAGTCCATAGAGAATGCCATTTGGCAATAAGTCTTTTACTGCGTTTGCAATTGCGTCTGCCACTTCGCGGTCTTTGGTTGCGCGGTTATACAGTGCACCATGAGGTTTTACATGCGACAATTCGACACCTTCTACGTGGCAAAATGCTTGTAGCGCGCCGATTTGATAGATGAGACTGTCATAGATTTCGTCAGGCGTCAAAGCGATTTCCCGTCTGCCGAACCCTTGTAGATCTGGGTAGCTAGGATGTGCGCCGATCGAAACACCATGCTCTTTAGCCAATAAAACGGAGCGTCGCATCACACTAAAATCGCCACCATGAAAGCCACAAGCAATGTTCACAGAACTGATTAATGGAAATAGTGCCTCGTCATTGCCAATTTTGTACACACCAAAACTTTCCCCTGCATCAGCATTCAAATCAATTCGCTTCATCAATGACGCCACCTCCGGAATGATTTTGATATTCATCTTGAGTGATTTTCGTAAATTGAATTCGGTCCCCCGCTTTGAATAAAAATGGAGTATCTAGAGAAGTTGCAGAGAAAATATCGATAGGTGTTTGTCCAATTATGTGCCAGCCTCCAGGACTTTCAATCGGATAGATGCCCGTTTGAGAGCCGCCGATTCCAACTGAACCTTTCGGCACGGACCTCCTCGGTACCTCTCGTCTCGGTAAATGCAAGCGTTCATCGAGTCCGCCAAGATACGGAAATCCAGGCAAAAAGCCAATCATATAGATGGTGTATTCGACAGACGTATGAATTTCGATTACTTGTTGTACGGTTAAATTTTTTGCGTGAGCCAGTTGTTCTAAATCTTCACCGTTATAGCAGACTGGTATTAAGTGAAGCTTGCTTTCATAGTCTATGTGATTCAAGGTTTTATTCCAGCCTTGTAAGATTTGACTTTGAACTGATGAAATGTTTCGTTCATGATTGATGTAGAGAGTCAGCGTGTGATAACCAGGCACCGCTTCAAGGACATCTGGACATTTAAGTGCAAGAGTGTGCAAGCGAATCACTTGGCTGTGTATTTCAGGGTCAATCTTTGGCAGAAATGCATAGCGCAAAGTTCTTTCTCCTGTTTGATGGACGTCAAAAGAAATCACCCGTCTCCCTCCTTTTGTCTATTATACAAGTAATTCGACAGAAAATTCAGTAATTATATTTGATGAGATTTGCCAAATGGTGAACTAATATACTCCTGATTCATTTTTACCTATCATAAATAAGTAACTTCATACTTTTGTATCAAATATTACGTTTATATTACATAAAGATTACAAAAAATTATTTTAATGCTATTATTATAAATATACTAAAATTCAAATATTTGGAGGAATTGGATGTATAAAAAATGGTGTTTACTATTATTAAGTGGTGTTTTCTTAACAGCCTGTGTGAATGAAAAAACAACTGAGAAACCGCAAAATGAACAACCTGTTAATAAGGAAGTAGAAATTGTGGAACCGGATGATCAAACAGATGTCGAAGTAGAAGAAACAGAACAAACAGAAGTAGAAGTTGATGAAACAGTCGAAGACGAAGAAACTGAAATAGAAGTAGATGAAACTCCACAAACGTTAAGTGAATCAGAAATCCGAATGATTATGGATAAATTTGAGAAAATGCGTCAATTGGTTATTGACACACATAAGACTTTGACATTTACGGAAGAAGAGTTTTATAGCCCCAAATTACAAACAGCTAAAGTAATGGAAAATTTGCCTGAGACTATTCATGATCTTATATCAAACAAAATGTTAAATACACAATTACCCCAACTCCTTCAATGGATGTATGAAGCCAGCGGTGAGGGTGGATTCTTACCCGATATCAATATGGATGCCCGTATGGAAATAATCGAAAACACACCTGAAAAAGTACAGATAAAAACCTTTCAACTAGTAGAAGAAATTGTCTATAAAAGCAACCATAATGTTTATCTCACAGCGATAGAAGAAAATGGGCACTGGGTTATCGATGAATATGCAGCCACAAATGTGGAGAAAGAACCCTTACATTTAACTAGAGAAGAAGTTATCATTCATGAGCAAATGGCACAAGATTCAGAGATCGAGTTTGTTGCCGAAGAAACCATCACAAGTGCATCTGATCTTAGTCTTTCTAAAACGGGAAATGCGATTATCGTTCGTATCCTAAAAGATGGTCGATTGCTAGCTAGGTTTACCGAGACAGGCGAAATTGCATACGATATACCTGATAAATATAAATAAATGGTGCCAGATACTTACAAACTTCGTTCATGAATTTTGTGTATCTGGCACTTTTTCATGTCAGTCGAATTGTATGTAAAACATGATTTTTAGAATGTGATGGTCGAATCCTTGAATAGGGTCGGTGAAGTCTAGAATGCAGCGCTCGAGATGGAGAATACACTCGATGAATCCTTGAATAGACACTGCGAAATGGAGAATCTATGACATTGCTTCAATAACAGTAAACGTACCAGTTGGATAACCAACTGGCACCATTTTCAGCGAAGCGAATTGTGTGTAAAACATGAATTTTAGAATGTGATAGTCGAATCCTTGAATAGGGTCGGTGAAGTCTAGAAAGTATTGCTCAAGATGGAGAATATACTCGATGAATCCTTGAATAGACACTGCGAAATGGAGAATCTATGACATTGCCTCAATATCAGTAAACGTGCCAGTTGGTTCTCCAACTGGTACCATATCAAACGCAGCGAATTGTGTGTATAACGTGAATTTTAGAATGTAGTGGTCGAATCCTTGAATGAGGTCGGTCAATTCGAGAATGTCATGCTCGAAATGGAGAATACACCTGTCGAATCCTTGAATACGTCGCTCGAATTCTAGAATGCCTCAAAAATCGACTGCTGCACTCCAGGTTTTATTGGCATAAAAAAACTCCACCAAGTCTATGAGACTATGTGGAGTAACGTAGGCAGTATTGATAAATCTGAGCAGTTGCTAGGCAATCGCCGATTGCATCATGTGCGTTGTGTTCGAGTCGCAAAAATTGAGCCAGCGTTGTCAATTTGTGATTCGGTGTTTCACGTATGACTTTGCGTGCGAGCTTTAGCGTATCAATTACAGCATATTGCGGGATTTCAGTGTATTGTTCTAGTGCATATAAAAATCCCATATCGAATGAGGCATTGTGCGCCACGATTGGGTAGTCGCCAATAAAATCAATCAGTTGATGAATCACCATACTGATGGTTGGTTTGTTTCTTACCGAATCATTCGAAATCCCAGTTAGTGATGTAATTCGAGATGAAATATCCCGTTGAGGATTAATCAATTGGTTCATGATGGCTACTTGTTCATGATTGTTGTATTTAATCGCTCCAACTTGAATAATTTGATCTGCACCTGCACGAAGGCCGGTAGTTTCAAAATCAAGTACGACATAATCAACTGCTTTTTTCATAGAAGGTTGATATTTTTTCGGGGTAGTGGACCGGTTTGATGACCAATACTGTTGTCG
>JAHIWI010000153.1 GCA_018816185.1 Bacillota bacterium | reverse complement strand
GAATGCGTCAACTGTTTTCTTAATGTCTGCTTCCGTATGGGCAGCAGATAGGAACATCCCTTCAAATTGAGACGGTGGTAAGAAAATGCCTTCTTCCGCCATTAGTCGGTAATATTTTGCAAATAACTGAAGATCTGACGTTTTTGCGATATCATAATTTGTTACGGTTTCATTCGTAAAGAAGAAACCAATCATAGAGCCAGCTCGGTTTACAGTGTGTGGAATACTGTATTTCGTTGCCGCTTCGCGGAAACCAGTCTCTAAAAGATCAGCTAATTTATTGAAATGATCATAAGTCTCAGGTGTTAATCGAGACAATGTCTCAAGTCCTGCAGTCATTGCTAAAGGATTTCCTGACAATGTTCCGGCTTGATATATTGGACCACTCGGTGCAATTTGAGACATAATCTCAAGCTTACCGCCATATGCCCCTACAGGTAGTCCTCCACCAATTACTTTGCCAAGACATGTGAGGTCAGGTTTTACGTTGAAATGACCTTGTGCACAATGATAACCAACACGGAAACCTGTCATCACTTCATCAAAGATAAGAACTGTTCCGTTCTCTGTTGATAACTCACGAAGTCCTTCCAAGAAGCCTGGTTCCGGTCCTACTACACCCATATTCCCAGCTACAGGCTCAACAATAATGGCAGCTAAATCATCACCATGTTGTTTGAAAGCTTCTCGTACGCTTTCTAAGTCATTGTAAGCTACTGTAATTGTGTTTTTCGCCACTGATTCAGGAACACCAGGACTGTCTGGTAAGCCTAGGGTAGCAACACCTGACCCAGCTTTAATCAATAAGCTATCGCCATGTCCGTGATAACAACCTTCGAATTTCAGTATTTTATTGCGACCTGTAAATCCTCGAGCTGCACGCAAAGCACTCATTGTAGCTTCTGTTCCAGACGAAACCATTCGAACCATTTCGATTGATGGCACTCTTTCCATAACAAGCTTCGCTAAATCATTTTCAACAATAGTTGGAGCACCAAAGCTCGTCCCTGTTTCTGCGACTTTTTGAATAGCTGATACGACATCTGGATGTGAATGACCTAAGATTAGAGGTCCCCATGATAAAACATAGTCAATATAGTCATTGCCATCAATATCAGTAATTGTTGCGCCTTTTCCACTTGCCATGAAGATTGGATCCATATCAACCGATTTAAATGCACGAACTGGACTATTTACTCCACCTGGCATTAATTTTACAGCTTCTGAAAATGCTTGTTTTGATTTTACGTAAGAACGTCCCATTATTTAGCCCCCAACCAACGTGCCACGTCTTTTGCATGGTACGTCATAATTAAATCTGCGCCTGCACGCTTCATACTTGTTAACGTTTCAAGAACGATCTTCTCTTCATCAATCCAGCCATTTTGTGCAGCTGCTTTGACCATTGCATATTCTCCACTTACATTGTAAGCAACAACTGGAATGTCAAAGTTATTTTTCACATCACGTACGATATCTAAATACGATAAAGCTGGTTTTACGATTAAGAAATCTGCGCCTTCTTCAACGTCAGATGTAGCTTCTCGCATCGCTTCATTCCGATTTGCGTAATCCATTTGGTATGATTTACGATCGCCAAATTGTGGTGTACTGTTAGCTGCATCTCGGAAAGGACCGTAGTAAGCTGACGCATATTTCACTGCATAAGACATGATTGGTAAATGAGCAAAACCGGCTTCATCCAAACCATATCGTATTGCTGCTACGAAACCATCCATCATATTAGATGGAGCAATAATGTCTGCTCCCGCTTTTGCTTGAGCGATTGCTGTGCGTGCAAGTAAATCCAATGTCGGATCATTTAACACTTGGCCATTTTCGATAATGCCACAATGACCATGGTCTGTGTATTCACATAAACATGTATCGGCAATAACCATTAAGTTCGGTTGACGCTCTTTAACAAATCGAATGGCTTCTTGAATGATACCGTGATCATGATAAGCTTGTGTGCCTTCTGCATCCTTTTCCAAAGGAATTCCAAAAAGTATGACAGATGGTATTCCTAGTGCTACCACTTCATCAATTTCTTCCCCTAAGTTATCTAGCGATAATTGATAAACACCTGGCATTGAAGAAATAGGGTTTCGAATTTTTGAGCCTTCTGCAACAAAAATCGGATAGATTAAATCATTCGTATGTAAGGTCGTTTCACGTACCATCGCGCGGATTGTTTCATTGTTACGTAAACGACGATGTCTGTTAAATTGTAGATCTTTCATTTACTTTCAACATCCTTCCATTTTGCAATTTCATCAATTAGTGCTAAATAGGTGTACGATTTAGCTTGTATATGGACAGGCAAGCCG
>JAHIWI010000152.1 GCA_018816185.1 Bacillota bacterium | reverse complement strand
GGATTATGGGGCATTATCTTAGCTATCCCGACTTATGCAATCATTAAAACGATCATCAAAAATATATATGCTCATCGAGTAGAAATACGTGATGCTGCGACAAGTACTGTAGACGAAGACTAATTACAAAATTCTCCTAACCGGTTATCGGCTAGGAGATTTTTTTTGCTGATAAAATATATGTATTGGGATATCAGTAAAAAAAAAAAGCATACACCAAAATGGTGCACGCTTGTCTTTTCTAATCTGGATAACGTTCTTCGCTAGAAGAATCGTCTTTTGATTTACGATGATTTTTTTCATCTTTAACTTTTTGATTTAATTCTTCTACAGGAACCGCATCGACGGTTTGCATATCGTCGTGCATGTCGAAGAGGCTTTCTTTGTCCGTTTTAACTACATCAGGATTATCTAAATCGCGATGTTTTTCATCTTTGCGATTACGTTCATTGAAAGGCTTATTCGTCATAACGAGTCGATCCTTTCCTGACCTTATTTACGCACCATATTAACTAACATATGTGCTAATGCGTGCTGTTGGTCTTTATCGCCTGACTTCCATAGTTCTTGAAGTAAGTTTTCTTCACTATTACGTGGTTCTTCATTATTAGCTAAGTATCCAGCAACCATTTCAGCTGTTTTCGCCAATTGCTCTTCACCTAAACCTAATTTTTCACCAGTTGCTACTTTACCGCCTAAATAAGATTTAAAGGTTGAAAAATTCGCTAAAATTTCATCTTTCTTTTCAGGACTTACATTGTTTAATTCCTCTTGAACTTTACCTTGAATGTTTTCCATGTCATTGACACGCTCCTTTTCATCTTCTTACTGTTAGGTTTATCCTAATTGCCCAAACCTAAAACCTACCAATGTGCAAAATAGGTATTTATAACTACAGAAGAGGACAGAATCCGCAAGCTTGTAATCCAGGAACATCCTTAGAAAAACAACAGGTTGTTCGAATTTTTGTATTGAGCAAAAGGGAAGGTTCAGACCCTTTTAGATAAGTGGCGAATAAAGAATGCGAAGAAATTCCCGTCCACATGTCATCTTCTTTCAATAAATCAAGAACTTCTCTCGCCATTTCTGAAGTTGAGGTGGTGTTAAGCAACACATGGAAATGCCAAAGCATAAATCCGAAAACATTTTCCCATAAGGTCAGCGGAGAGACGGATGAATAATTTCGTAGAGCATGGATCATCGGTTGAATTTGTTCGTGTAAAATGTGATGAACTAATTCTTTCGGTGAAAAAGAAGAAGTATCTTGATAATCTATAGGTGAAATAAATGTACTTACACTCATATTGCCGTATTCATTTATTGCGCCAAATTGAACTTGATTTGCTTTTCCCATCCACATTTCTTCATATGTAATAAACATGACAAATTGAGTGGAGACAAACATGCCATATCTCCGCATGAAGTAAGAGGCAGCAACAGCGTCTTTGTCAATTCCAGTTACCGTTTTTATTACTGGGATAATATCGACTTGATGTAGTTGCTCCAATGTGAATAAAGGATGCTGCGGTTGACTGACATACGTGCTATACATATTCAATTGGCGGATTTGATCGTTCGTTAGAGTAGTCATAGGTCAAGTATACAAATAATTTTGTATAATGTGTTGACTTACTCACTGATAATGATTATCATTATCGTGTAAGGGATGATTTTCCTTCTAATTTAGTCAACATGATAGGACGAGTCAGCGACTTTTCTCCAAATTGAAGCTGACATTTCACAAACTTAACCCCCCTCACGTTAAGTTGTGTATACAAAAGATTCATGCGCAAAACGTGCGTATGAATCTTTTTTTGTGTGTAAATTACTGTGTTTCTTAACATTTAACTATGGAGGACTGCTTAAAAATGTATACAAAAAACCCATATGCATGATGACATATGGGTGAAATTTAATTTATTTAATTTATGAATTATGCACCTGCAGAGGCAAGTAACTCTGGCACGACACAACGGCCACGTCCAAAGGGAATACAGTGAGGCGTTCCAAACATTGGATCCTTTGAAACTTGGCATTCCATTCCGAAAACTGATCTGACTAAATCACATGTCACAATTTCTTCTGGTTTACCTTGAGCATGAACTTCTCCGTCTTTTATAGCAACTATGTTATGTGCATAGCGGGAAGCTAAATTGATATCGTGCAACACCATTACAATCGTTCGATTCTTTTTCTCGTTTAATTCAAAAAGAAGATCTAGAATTTCGATTTGATGTGTCATGTCTAAGTAAGTAGTCGGTTCGTCAAGAAGAATAACATCCGTATCTTGAGCTAAGGTCATAGCAATCCATGCGCGTTGACGTTGACCACCTGAAAGTGTGTCTACGGCTTGATCCCGCAAATCACTAATATTCGTTGCCTCCATGGCAGATTCTACTTTAACTGTATCTTCCTCTGACCAACGTTTAAGCCAAGATTGATGTGGATAACGTCCTTGTTTCACCAAGTCGTGGACGGTTAAACCTTCTGGTGAAATTGGTGATTGAGGGAGAATCCCCATTTTTTTAGCCACATCTTTTGATGACATTCGGTTTACATCTTTTCCTTCTAATAAAACAGCGCCTGATTCAGGCTTCAATAAACGGGCAATAGAACGTAAAAGAGTCGATTTTCCACAACCGTTACTTCCAACAAATACGGTAATTTCACCTTGAGGTATATGTAAATTTAAGTTTTCGAATAGTAAATGATTCGTATACCCAATGGATAAAGAATCAGTTTTAACTGCCGTCTGCATAATGTGTAAGCCTCCAAATAGCTGATAGGTTTTCTTACTACCACATATGATAACACAATTTACG
>JAHIWI010000151.1 GCA_018816185.1 Bacillota bacterium | reverse complement strand
TGTAAATTTAAGTTTTCGAATAGTAAATGATTCGTATACCCAATGGATAAAGAATCAGTTTTAACTGCCGTCTGCATAATGTGTAAGCCTCCAAATAGCTGATAGGTTTTCTTACTACCACATATGATAACACAATTTACGAATTCAGTGAGAATGATTTTCATTATTACGTTGAATTTTTGGCTGATTTGTGAAGGAGTCTGGTTTCAATTCGTGGAATCTTGACGGGGCAAAATTAGAAGTACATATGTGTTTTATATGTTAGAGGAAATAATTAAATGAATGATGGCATGAAAAATACATGATTGTCTAAAAGAAAAAACAAGCATAGGGGAAATACCCATGCCTGTTTTAGAAATCTAATTAAAGTGCTTGTTTTTCATATAATTGAACCATTTCGATAATCACTTTTGTTGCTTTCTCCATGTTATCCACTGAAATGTATTCAAATTTCCCGTGGTAATTCTCGCCACCAGTGAAAATGTTAGGTGTCGGCATGCCCATATAAGAAAGTTGAGAGCCATCCGTTCCTCCACGAATTGGTGAAATGATTGGTTCAATTGATAAGTTCTCCATCGCTTCTTGAGCAATTGTCACAATATGTTTTACAGGTTCAATTTTTTCACCCATATTAAAGTATTGATCATTTATTTCAACTGTAATGGCATTAACACCATATTCCGCGTGAATGTCAGCAGCTGCTTTTTCGAAAATCGCTTTTTTCTCTTCAAATTTTTCGCGGTTAAAGTCGCGAATAATATAAGAAAGTTTTGCTTCTTCAACATTCCCTTTGAAATTCATTAAATGAATGAACCCTTCGTAGCCTTCTGTTTTTTCAGGAACTTCATCAGTAGGCATATGCGATTGGAATTTGGTTGCAATCGTCAAGGCATTCACCATTTTATTTTTCGCTGAACCTGGATGTACGCTAGTTCCTCGAGCTATCACTTTCACACCTGCAGCGTTAAAGCTTTCATACTGAAGTTCTCCGAGTGGCCCGCCATCCATTGTATATGCATACTTAGCGTCAAATTTCTCCACATCAAATTTATGAGGCCCACGCCCAATTTCTTCATCCGGTGTAAATCCAACTCTTATTTTACCGTGTTTGATATCAGGATTTTTAATCAAGAACTCCATAGCAGTCATGATTTCAGCAACTCCAGCTTTATTATCAGCCCCTAAAAGAGTTGTTCCATCAGTCGTAATTAATGTATGTCCAATGTAATTATTCATTTCAGGGAAGTCCTCAGGTGACATCACAGTATCTTCATTTAACTGGATTGGTCCACCTTCATAACAATCAATGCGCTGAGGATTCACATTTTTACCCGTGTAATCAGTCGTCGTATCGACATGAGCCAAAAACCCAATTGTCGGA
Organism: Bacillota bacterium; assembly: GCA_018816185.1. Lineage (GTDB taxonomy): Bacteria > Bacillota > Bacilli > Bacillales_A > Planococcaceae > Paenisporosarcina. The sequence goes on along the minus strand of JAHIWI010000151.1, from coordinate 6,998 downwards.
ATGTCTCGGTCTGTATTTGCAGGAAGAGTCGCAAATAAATAGCCATGATCATCTAACGTAATATCTTCCATACCTATGGAAGCTAATTCTTTTTCTAATTCATATAACAAATCCCATTGGCCAGGAGTGGAAGGACAAGTTGTGCTTTCCGCATCTGATTGAGTATCTATTTGGGCATAACGCACGAGGCGTTCGATTAACGTTTCTTGCATAAGTCCAACTCCTTAGTTCATTTCTACATTTAGTTTATCACTTTACTACGTATGACGGAATAATGATTACGTAAAATCTTGTATAGATCGGGAATAAAGAAAGTTCTATTAAGTTGATTCTTGGAAAAACTAACTTTTGAGACTCTTTGTCCTTTTATCTTTAAATTTAAGGACATGAGAAACACGTGGTTCGGTGCCAGCCTTTAACCGTGAAATATTCTCTTGGTGTTTCCAAATTGCTAATATAAAAAGGAAGAATGCGATAATAATTGACCATATATCATGAGAGAACCAAATGGAGTACCCGCAAAAAGTTACATATAAAAATAAAACACCTATTAGTAAGTAATCAGTAATTAGAGATACAACAACTAAGGTAAACAAGCCGATCAAGCCCATCTTCCAATCTAGTGCTAGTAAGACACCAATGACTGCAGCAGTTCCTTTCCCACCATTAAATTTCATCCAAACAGGATAATTATGACCGATTACGACCATAAAGCTCATTAAAAATAAAAGAGAATTATGATATGCCAATAACGTCTGCCAACTGGAAATGAGTAAAGATAAAATAAAAACCGCTAAAAAACCCTTCCCAATATCAAAGATTGCCACGAGTAACCCATATTTCCAACCTAAAACAATCGTTGCGTTGGAAGCTCCTGAGTTTTTAATTCCGTTTTCTTTCACATTGATGCCAGATAACTTTTGAGCAATTAGGGAGCCGTGGAGACTACCGATCAAATATCCAACAATAACAATTACTCCGATATACAACAAGATGTTCATCATATAAATTCACCTCTGTATTCTACTAAACGTTTTAAGTAGATCAATAGTTTCGTTTTTTGGAAACTGCACACTAATTATATATTCAAATGGAAAGAATTCAGAAGAATTTCATGTTAGATAAAAAGAAAAACATGGAGTTTAGGTGAACAATATCAACGCAATCGCTAATTATGAAAAATTAGGATTTATCCATCATACCTCTCAATCGTTTTTAATAGGGGACGACGAAGAGCTCGATTATATGTTTATAAAAAAAATTAATTAATCATGTAACTGCCAGAGGACCTATTAAAAAAAGTTCTCTTTTATTAGTAACATATCCTTTGAAAAAATTTACCATTTAAATTAACTATCAATTATAATCAAAGAAAGTTCATATGCTAATTCAAGGGGGAAGTTAAAATGATTATCGTCACTACAGAGAAAATTGAGAATTACGAAGTGAAAGAAGTGTTTGGTCCAGTATTCGGTCTAACGGTTCGAGCACGAGGACTTGGGAAAGATATTGTGGCATCTTTCAAAGGTCTGATGGGGGGAGAAATAAGTCAATACACAGAAATGCTTGAGGATGCACGAAAACAAGCGATGGATCGCATGGTGAAAAACGCCAATTTAATGGGGGCGAATGCAATTGTGATGATGCGATTTGACTCGGGGGAAATTGGTCAAAATATGAGTGAAATCGTAGCTTATGGCACCGCGGTTAGAGTGGAGAAGAAACTTTAATGGAATGGATCATTGGATTTTACGGAATTCAATTAGTCGTTCTACTAATTCTTATCATAGGATCATGGCTCATTTGGGATCGTAGGTTCAAGAATAAACACGGCAACTCAGTTCCAAAAGGATTTGAACGTACTTCCGAAGTGTCAATCGATCCTACAACCAACAAGCGTCTTGTAGTCTACTTCCATCCGGAAACGGGAGAAAGGTTCTACAAAGAAGAGAGTGAATAACTCGTGGAGGTGGAAATGGTGTACTCAGTCATTTACTTGTATCCAGTTTCATTAGAGAACAAGGGTAAATTCATCTCGATCAATAAACAAGCTGCTGAAATTTATGTAGAATATGGTGCATTGTCAGATGAAACATTTGAACCTGTGAACATTGAAGGTGTTTATGGGTGTATGGGTATTGGTCAGAAGATTGAACTTTTTGAGAATGAAACGTTGATGTTCTCTATCGCTAGTTTTCATGATAAGAAACATCACGATGTCGTTTTGAAAAAAGTGGATGAAGATTCACGCATACATACATTATTTAATGATATGAAAGAAACGATTGAAATTTCTCGCATCGTACGTGGGGAATTTTGCAGAATTTAATTTTTAATGCTGCTAAAGTTTCCTATAGTTGGCGTTGTTGAAGCGGGGAATATAAGGTCACACTCGATTATTAATTGAATGCATTGCTATCAATTATGTTTCTATCTCCACTTAGATGGATTGGGATGCTATTTGTAGTTGCGGGAATCATTATTCACAGTCACTACAGTCAGAAAACTATGAACAGACTAACCGGTATTGTTAAGGAGAAATGAAATGAAATTTACATATAACTTATTAGAAGAAGCGTATGTGCAATTTAATATGCATCACATTGAAAACTCGAAAACTGTACAAACATCATTAAATGTACAACGATTCGGCATACCATTGATATATATTGTCGTTGCCATTGTACTCTCCTTTGTAACGGAAATGCCATTTATCTTTCTGCTTTTGGTATTTTCAATTCTTGGATTAGGTTGGCTCCTCTTCTATCCTCGATATTTTTATCGTTCCATCAAAAAAAGAACAGAGAAATTTATTCGAGAAGGGAATAATGAAGGACTTTTAGGAATGCATGAAATGACTTTAACAGATGATGGAATAATAGATGTTACAGAAGGAATACAAACGTCAGCTACTTGGCAAAGTATTCAACGGATGACGGAAGATGAAAATAATCTGTATATTTACAACACATCTATGAGTGCCTATATCTTACCCAAGCAAGAACTTTCAAATTGGCAAGAAATAAAGAAATTTGTGCAAAAAAAGATGGATTAAATAGACTCGTTATTTCCGACCCTCTCCTTTCGCTTAGAAACGGAAGGGTTTTTTCATTGTCCTTATTCAATCAGCAAAAAATTTTCGCTCGACAACAATTCATAATACGATTTTTAAATGAAATGAATGGGTAGGCAATGTTATTCATTTGAAAAAGACTGTAATAATCTATCCACATTTTAGACATTAAATCCCATTTAATTACTACTTTTAAAGTGAAAGTATGTCTTGGGGGATTTATACTAAATATAAGGAGGAGATTTTCATGTCATTTCGCTCACATAAATACCGACACATCACCTTATCTTTCATTTTTTTAATAATCGTCAGTAATTATTTTCTGTATGTACCATTTGTTCAACAGCAGTTTATGAATGAAATGGATATAAGAATTGTTTGGGGTTCAATAATTGATTTAGTTATTTTAGTTCCAATTTTGTTATTTGCTACATTCCAAATTGGATGGAAACATTCCTTGGTGGCGAGTATGTTAGGTCTTGTATGGATAAAGTGGATCATTCCCTTTGAATTTCATGAATATATTAATCCCATTTTAGTAACCGGAATTGCGGCAGAGGGACTATTTGTTCTATCTGAAATAGCATTACTTGTGTGGATGGTATGGAAAATCCCAAAAATTCGACAATCAATAAGCAAATCACAAACTGAACTGTTATACAGTGCTATTCCTTCGGTCATAAAAGAAACGAAAGATCATATCATTCTTCGTTTATTTACAATGGAATGGCTAACGATTTACTATGGTTTGTTTACTTTTCGGAAAAAGACACCTATGCATGCGGGTGTATTTACAATGCATAAGACAACAAGTACCTTAGCCATGCAAATCATGTTAATTCATGCTTTCGTGATTGAAACAGTGGCTTTTCATTGGTATCTCCATTCAGAAAATCCTGCATTATCCTATTTTTTACTAGTATTGAACTTATATGGACTTATTTATGTTGTTGCTAATCTTCAAATAATGAGACTTGCTCCATTAGAAATTCGAAATAATACCTTGACGATGTCTCAAGGGTTGGCAAAAAGTGTAATGATTCCACTTAATAATATTCTAGAAATTAAACAGTATGAAGCATCGGCTGAGAACGTTGAAAAAATAATGTACCATGATTTTGAGGAGCGTACACCTGAGCTGATTTTAATATTGAAAGAGGAAGTACCACTTTATATGGCGTTTGGGAGAAAGAAGATGGTGAATAAGTTAGCATTTTCTGTTGATGATCCTCATAAATTTTTAGCCCATTGGAACAATCACCTTCAGGTTTGAATGCAACCCTCATCTATTAAAATGCGGAAAGATAGTTGAATCTTATGCAATTAGAGCGATTCCTTGGATTACAGTTGTCATTCTTGATTTCTGTGCGTATTATTCAAAAATTGAACCCAAAGAAAAAGCCAAGCTCTTATGAAACAAGAGCTTGGCTTCTTTGGTTTTATGATTTACTAATTTTCATTTTCTTCGCTTCATCTGCTAATGATTTATAGAGAGAAATCATCATTAAGAGCATGATAAAGGAGAACGGGAATGCGGCGACAATAAGCATGTTTTGAAGGGCTGTTAGACCATTTGCTGATAGTAAAATAACAGCGATTGATGATTGAGCTAGACCCCAAACAATTTTTACTACATTTGAAGGATTCAATGATCCGTTTGTCGTCTGCATACCAAGTACAAAAGTTGCTGAATCGGCAGATGTAATGAAGAACGTGCTGATTAAGATGACAGCAATTATAGATAGAACCATCGATAATGGCAATTCATTAAATACGGCGAATAATGTTTCTTCCGTAGCTAATTCCATACCTACTAAATCTTTTACTTTGTCTTGAATATTAATGGCTGTTGTTCCAAAAGCTGAAAACCAAAAGAAGCTAACAATGGATGGAAGCAACAACACACCTGTTAAAAACTCACGAATCGTGCGTCCTTTCGAAACGCGGGCAATGAAGATACCAACGAATGGTGACCAAGAAATCCACCAAGCCCAGTAAAAAATAGTCCACCCATTAATCCATTCACGGTTTCCAACATCAAGTGGTGCAGCTCGGAAACTCATGCGAACAATATTTTGAATGTAGCTACCTAACGTATCCGTAAACATGTTGAATATTAATAATGTTGGTCCTAAAATGACAACTAAAATTAATAAAGCAACCGCTAAAATCATATTTACATTGGATAGATATTTAATTCCTTTACTTAAACCAGACCATGCTGACATTAAGAATAAAACAGTTACGACTGCAATAATGATGACTTGAACGCCAAAAGAATTTGGAATTCCAAAAATGTAAGATAAGCCACCGTTAATTTGAACAGCACCGAAGCCAAGTGTAGTTGCCACACCGACTACAGTTGCAAAAACAGCGAAAACGTCTACTAAAACGCCCCAAGGACCGTTCATTTTGTCTCCGAAAATCGGCTTCAATGTTGCGGAAATTAACCCAGGTTCTCCTTTACGGAACTGGAAGTATGCAAGCGCTAAAGCGACAATCGCATAAATGGCCCATGCATGTAATCCCCAATGGAAAAACGTATAACGCATGGATTCTCGGAAGGCTTCCCGTGTACCGGGATCAGCAGTAGCAGGGCTGACTGCGTAATGTGATAATGGTTCTGCAGCTCCCCAAAAGACAAGTCCGATTCCCATACCTGCTGAAAACAGCATAGAGAACCAAGAAATTCTTGAATACTCAGGTCGATCCGTATCTTTTCCTAAGCGGATTTTTCCAAAAGGACTGAAAATGATAACCACAGTAAAAAGTACCATAATTGAAACTAAAGCTAAATAGTACCAACCAAATGAAGATGTAATAAATGATTGCATATTTCCCGTAATGGTTTCAAAACTTTTAGGTGCTAAAGCTCCGTAACCTACAGCTAGCACGACAAGTGCTAATGTAATCCAAAAGACATTTGTAATTTTCTTCATGTTTCCCCCTCGATTTTCTCTTTTATTTTGTGACACAATTGTTCACCTTACGCAACTTGGCTCCTAATGTCAAACAGTCCGTTTCCTAAAGTATGCGTAATGTTTCATTTTCCTAGTCATATGACACCAGAAAAAGTGACTAGTTATTAATACCTGTTTTAAGGTAAGTTTAAACCTGTTTTCAGCATAAAAATTAATCTTCATCTTTCACATCAATATCTTCAGGTATCGGCGTGTTTCTCCATTCATCAATCTGTCTTTTCATTTCTTCTACTTGATCTAAATGTCTCTCGAATTGTGCTTGGTTAATCAAAAATTGGTCACCGTCATGAACCGCTTTAATGCGTCCTTCTAACACATAATCTCGTACTTGATGGATTGGCATAGATAAATAAACAGCAGTTTCTTCTATTGTTAAATACATAAACGTATCACTCCTCTTACTTGTAGTATAGATGACGAAAATGTGTATCTCAATAAGTACAATATATGGTAAAGTACAGTCAATAACATCTAGAGGTGAAGACATGAAAACAATTATTCCGTATTTGCTTGTCCTATTCGCAGCGATTCTTTGGGGAACAACAGGGACAGCCCAAACTTTTCTCCCACAAACTGCACAGCCTCTAACCATCGGAGCTTCACGCTTAGCGATTGGAGGTTTCTCATTACTTATTATCATGCTCATCATGAAGAAAATCAGTTTTGGCACCTGGCCTTGGAAGCTAACGATTATCGCAGCGATTTGTATGGCTTTATTCCAACCATTATTTTTCACTTCAGTTCGAGTAACTGGAATTGCCATCGGAACAGTTGTTGCGATTGGAAGTGCTCCAATTTTTTCTGGATTAATCGAATGGCTATTTCTGAAACTTAAACCTTCACGAGCGTGGATGATGGCAACTGCGCTTTCAGTAATCGGATGTGCTTTATTGTTTTTGAATAAAGATGCGCTTACTGTCAATCCAGTGGGTGTAACATTATCT
>JAHIWI010000150.1 GCA_018816185.1 Bacillota bacterium | reverse complement strand
TTGGCGATATCTTCCTTTATTAACAACACACGTGATAAAACTCTCATGACGTTCCCGTCCACTGCATGTTCTGGTTTCTGATAGGCAATACTTAAAATAGCACCAGCCGTGTAAGGTCCGACTCCTTTTAGTGAAGAAATTTCTTCGCGTGTTTGTGGAACTACACTGTTGTATTTTTCTTGAACTTCTTTCACACCAGCTTGTAAATTCCGAACTCGCGAATAGTATCCGAGTCCTTCCCATTGCTTTAATAATTTTTCTTCTTCTGCAGATGCTAAGTCTTCAAGAGTGGGAAAAGCTTCAATAAATCGTTCATAGTAAGGAATGACTGTATCTACTCGCGTTTGTTGCAACATAATTTCGGATACCCATATTTTGTAAGGGTCATGTGTTCGTCTCCACGGCAAATCCCGTTTTTCAGCTAAATACCACTCGATGAGTGATTGACGAAATGATTCCTTTAATGTTTGATTCAAAAAAACACCTACATTCATTTGATTAAGGACAATAAGTTAAGGGTATATAATGAACGAGTCAATTGAATGACTGTTTCTCGTTGTTATCTTATCAAATTTAAATCATAATAAACAAAAATAATCTTTATTTTTATGATTGAATTCATTTATGTTGAACATTCATTTTGATAAAGGCTTACATTCTTAATGAAAATAAGTCACCATAAATTTGCGAACAACATTTACTTGTTCCGCTTCAGGCGGACGCTTTCCGTGGGCACTGCTTCAATCTCCTCGTCACTTCGTTCCTGCGGGGCTTTCAGCTAGTGCTGTTCCCACTGGAGTCGCCGCCTTGCGCTCCACTGAACAAAATCTTAAATTAAGTCTAATAATTGCGGGTACTTAAACAAGTTACACATATGAAATTGATTCTTCTGATACTGTTCAGAAACATTATTTATCTCAATACTGTTTGGTGAATATCACAAGAAAGACGTTAGAATTACTCTTTTACACAATGAAAACACTACTACTTAAATTCCGAATTTTTTATCTTACATAAGGAGTTGATAAAGATGGATACTGGCACACATATTGTCATGGGGATCGCCTTGGGTGGACTAGCAATGATAGACCCAGTGGTAGCAAATCATTCGGTGACAGCAACTGCTGTAATGGCCGGTACCATTATTGGTTCCCAAGCACCTGACGTTGATACGGTTCTCAAATTAAGAAACAACGCAGTTTACATTAGACATCATCGCGGCATCACTCATTCAATTCCTGCGGTCTTACTATGGCCTGTTGCGATAGCTGGCACCATACATTTCTTTGTTCCCGGGGCGGACTTTTTACATTTATGGTTATGGACGTTCTTGGCGGTTTTCTTACATGTTTTTGTAGATATCTTCAATTCCTATGGAACCCAAGCATTACGACCATTTTCAAATAAGTGGGTTGCATTAGGGGTCATCAATACATTCGACCCGACCATATTCGCCTTGCATGTCGTGGGCTTGCTATTTTGGGCATTCGGATCTAATCCGGTTTACACCATGCTACTCATGTACTCGATTATTGTTGTTTATTATTTGATAAGGTTTGCGGTTCAAGCAGCTGTAAGACATGCCGTTAAGAATACAATTCCTAGCGCTGAAGAAATCATCATCGCACCAACGATTAAATTTTTCCAATGGCGAATCGCAGCAATTTCTAAAACACATCATTATGTAGGACGAGCTTATGGGCGTTCCATTAATATTTACGATCGCTTTGACCGAATCGAAATTCCGGACTCTCCACTCGTCAAAGCTGCGTTAAAAGATAAAAACTTACAAGCATTCACATCATTTTCACCAATCTATCGCTGGGAAATTACCGAACACGACCATGTTACTGAGGTTCGACTAATTGACTTACGTTATCGAAGCAATGACTACTACCCATTCGTTGCAGTTGCTCATTTAAATGAAGAGCTAGAAATTATCAACTCATATACAGGATGGATTTTCAGTGAAGACAAACTTCATAAAAAGTTAGACTTTATGCCCAACTGATTAAAAATAAAAAGGACACGACGCAATATTGGTCGTGTCCTTAAGACTGTTGACAAAAGAATGTTAGTTAATGTAAAAATTTAACTTTAAATTTATTGCACGGTTTGAAATATAAAATAGTAAATTTAAATATGATTGTCTAAGAAAGTATGTGTTTGGTGTTTTACTTCTTTCATCATTCCTGAAACGATCGATATAATAGTTTTTCGCAACTACTACCCTATAATCAACTGTTATTTTTGTTGATTGAAATGGAGGCGGCGACTCCAGGGGGGATTAGCAAGAACTGAAGACCCTGGACTGAGCCTCGCGAGGGAAGCGGCTGAAGTCTTGCCCCCCGGAAAGCGTCCGCTGCAATGGAAATCAACATATACATTACAGTCCAAAGGACACGACGCAATATTGGTCGTGTCCTTTTATATGTTAGCAAATCCACTACTATTGAATTAAATCATCGTCCATTTTTAATAAATGAGCATACTTAGGATTATTACCTGCAAATTCATGAATACGATCGCCATAACTCGTAATCCATTGACGAATTACTTTTTCGGTCACTTCCGCACCCTTATAATCATATCCTGCTTTAGCATAAGATGACTCAAAGTCTGACCATAATAACTCAATCCAAACGCGTGCACGTCCTGCTGATAAATTTTCGTTTTTTGAAGCTAGTTCTTCCACTAGCTGATCGATTTTATCTTGCATGTTATTTCCCCTCCTTCAAAGGTTTTAACATTGATATTGGTAATGCTTCTGTATGTTTTTCTCCGCCTAAACGATAGCCCCATGCGAAACGACCTTTTAGGTAATCCACTTGAAAGAAAACACCTGGATCTCCTTCAATGCGATACATTTCACCCGGCTTAATGTCATTTGGATCTACCAAATATGCTTGTGCCATGATTGCTTTTCTTTCATAAACAGCAAACTCATTAACATGTCCAAGTTGACTAGCTTTCCTTGCTTTTTCTAACAAATTAGCAATCGTTTGTCGAAGTTCATTCTCCGACATATAACTATACTTTTTTTCAGTCTCCATCTTCTTCGAACTCCTTTTTTTCAATAAACATATCAATTTGGTCAGAAGGAAAACCCTTTTGATACAAAGCTTGTTTTACTCTATTTTTACGATCATATCCTGTGAATTTAGAGGAAACTTTGGTCCAAATTTTATCACCTTGCTTGGCGATCATCTCTTCCCATTCTTCTTGCTCTGTTTCAAATTCAATTTCAGCAATTGCTTTGCTAATAATGTCATAGGAATATCCTTTGCGCAACAAAGTATCTTGAATTTTTTGCTTCACTTGTCGCGGTGTTTTTGATGATTGTTGGTTCGCGATTTTTTCTGCTAAGGCTTGTGCAATTTGAGTTTGATCTTCTTCTGTATACGTATCCAGCACTTCCTTTTGAAGTTTTTTGTCGATGCCTTTTTTCTTTAATTCCTGTTGAATGGCACGTGGACCTTTTTTCCCCGTTTTCTTTTGAGTTTCTAATAAAGCCTTTGAAAACGATTCATCGTTCAAAAATCCAAGCGAATGCAATTTTTGGATGGCTTCTAACACAACTGCTTCCCCATATTCTGCATCAAGTAATTTCTTTTTCACTTCATACTCACTTCGCATGCGAAAGCTTAAAAAGTGCAATGACTTATTAAATGCTTTTCGAACTTCATCATCAAAAACAATTTCATCGCGCTCCCAATCTTCTACATCTTTCCCTTTAGACAATTGGTATTTCACGATAAGTGATTCATCCACAGCAAACGCATAAACTTCATCTATAAAAATATTGTAACGTTCAGGATTGTTTTTTTGACGTGTGATTTTTGATATTATTGGCAATGATTTCACCCCATAATCTGTTCTTATCTAGTATACACATATTTATGGGCACATTCATTTGAGTACACTTCGATAAGAAAGGGTAATATAGGCATAACATGTTTAGTAGAGGAGGAGTTTTAATGAAAATCGCCATAACAGGTGGAAGTGGATTCGTTGGCAATGAACTATCTTCCCTTCTAGTGAATAAAGGTCATGAAGTTTTTATTCTTACTCGATCTGATCGCCCTTCAAAAGAGTCAGTAAAAATGGTCCAATGGTTAACGGATGGTTCTGAGCCTGAAAACCATTTGCAAGACATTGATGCCTGGGTTAACCTTGCTGGTGCCTCAATTAATGAAGGTCGATGGACACAGGAACAAAAAGACAAAATTTACGATAGTCGAATGAAAGCAACCGATGAAGTGCTTCGCATTATCAATCAAGTCGAAAAGAAACCGTCCGTTCTAGTTAACGCAAGTGCGATAGGTATTTACCCACCTTCTGAACATGCATTATATACAGAACAATCCGAAGCTCGAGGTTCTGACTTTCTTGCTAAAACAGTAGAAGACTGGGAGAAAAAAGCAGATGAAGCGAAACAGCATGGAACTAGAGTTGCATATGGTCGATTTGGAATCATTTTAGGCAAAGAAGAAGGCGCACTTCCACTGATGGCTTTGCCCTATAAAATGGGTGTTGGCGGACAAGTAGGCTCAGGTAAACAATGGGTCTCATGGGTACATGTTTCAGATGTAGCTGAAGCACTTCAATATGCCATTGAGAATGAATCGATTAAAGGACCGTTTAATGTGACCGCTCCAGACCCAAAACAAATGAATGAATTCGGAAAGATATTAGGAGAAGTATTACATCGTCCACATTGGATTCCTGTTCCTGCATTTGCATTAAAACTGGCACTTGGAGATAAGAGTCAACTAGTTTTAGAAGGTCAACGTGTTATGCCTGATAAATTATTAACCAACGGCTTTTCGTTTAATTACCCTCATTTAAAACAAGCATTACAAAACATTTACGCATAATTCGATATAGAAAACGCAACCTATCTAAAAAGAAAGGTTGCGTTTTTATGTGGAAAAATCATATTTTAGGAATCGTCGCCGCATGTTCTATTTTACTAATCGGAATAGTTGTCAATCCATTCCAAGCTGAAGCGGAATCACTTAATTGGGGTTTCAAAAAAGGTTCACAAGAGCAACAAGCACAAGCAGGAAGTGCGTTTGACCAATTATTAAAAAAACATGGTGCTTTTTATAAAGGGAATGACACAGACAAAGTCATGTATTTAACTTTTGATAATGGATACGAAAATGGACACACCGCGCCAATATTAGATGCACTAAAGAAAGAAAAAGTACCTGCTACTTTCTTTTTAACAGGTCATTATGTTAAAAGTGCTAAAGATTTAGTCAAGCGTATGATTGATGAAGGACACGAAATCGGGAATCATTCTTATGATCATCCGAATATGGCAAATTTATCAGAAGAACGCATGAAAGAGGAATGGCATAAGTTTGATCAGCTGCTAAAAGAAGAAACGGGAATTAAGAGAACACGTTTCGCTCGCCCACCAGAAGGTGTATTTAGTGAAAAGTTACTCGCTTACGGGAACGAACTGGGATACAGACATATGTTTTGGTCAGTTGCTTTTGTTGATTGGTACGCGGACCGTCCTCAAGGAAAAGCTTATGCCTATAACCATTTGATGAATCAAATCCATCCTGGAGCGATTATCTTGATGCATACTGTTTCACCAGATAATGCCGAGGCACTCCCTGATTTTATTCGAGATGCAAAAAAGAAAGGGTACACATTTGAATCATTGGAATCGCTTGTAAATAAGAATGATGATTCCCCCTTGTCTTTCCATTAACTCCAGTGTCCTATATACTGTAGACACCAGTAGTAAAGGACGTGAATGAATTTGTCTCAACAAACTCTTATTGAAGTAGGTCAAAAATTTCCTTTGACGATTAAAAGGCTTGGCATTAACGGCGAAGGAATTGGATACTTTAAACGAAATGTAGTCTTTGTAAAAGGAGCACTTCCCGGCGAAGAAGTGACTGCTCAAGTAGAATTAGTAAAACCTACTTTTGCCGAAGCGAAAATCCTTAAAATTCGTAAATCTTCTCCCCATCGCCAACAAGCTCCCTGCCCAATTTATGAGGCTTGTGGAGGTTGTCAGTTACAACATATGACATATGCACAACAACTTGTAGAAAAACGTGATATGGTCGTTCAATCACTGGAGCGATACGTAAGAGATTTAGCGCCAAACATTGAAGTTCGAGAAACGATTGGCATGGATAACCCATGGCAATATCGAAACAAAAGTCAATTCCAAGTTCGTAAAGATGGGAATAAAGTACATGCTGGCCTTTTCTCAGAAGGCACCCATGAATTACTAAATATTGACGAGTGTATTGTTCAGCACCCTGATACCACTCGAATAACGAATGAAGTAAAACGCATTTTAGAAATGCTGCAAATTCCTATTTATGACGGGAAAACACCGAATGGGCTTGTTCGAACAATTGTTGTTCGAACCGGTATACGAACTGGCGAAATCCAATTAGTTCTCGTAACGACTCGAGCTGAAATGCCAAAACGTCAGTTAATTATTGATAAATTAGCTGAAATTGATCCAGCAATTGTGTCAATTGTCCAAAACGTCAATCCAAAACAAACGTCACTAATATTTGGAGATCGCACAATTGTTCTTCACGGTAAAAAAACACTACATGAAAAATTAGGTGAACTGTCATTTGATTTATCAGCACGTGCTTTCTTCCAACTAAACCCTTCTCAAACCGTAAGATTGTATAATGAAATCAAGTCCGCGGCAGCTTTAACAGGTAACGAAACGGTTGTTGATGCTTATTGTGGAGTGGGTACAATTGGTTTGTGGTTAGCTGATCAAGCAAAAGAAGTTCGTGGAATGGATGTCATTGGCGATAGCATTTATGACGCGAAGAAAAATGCAGAAAAACACGGCTTTACTCACGCAACTTATGAAACAGGTACAGCGGAAGAATGGCTAGCGAAATGGAGTACAGAAGGTTTTGTTCCGGATGTATTAACAGTCGATCCCCCACGCACAGGGCTTGCTGATAGCTTATTGCAAATGATTATAAATGTGAGACCTAAACGTTTTGTTTACACATCTTGTAACCCATCTACTTTAGCAAAAGATTTAAGTCAATTACGCAAAGTATACGATATAGAATATATTCAACCGGTTGATATGTTCCCTCAAACAGCTCAAATTGAAAGCGTCACATTATTAGTTCGTAAATAATTCTATATTCGAGACACGCTCATATAAAGTGTGTCTGAAACTGTAGGCAACCTCTGAATTTCAGAAGGTGTCTGCAGTTTTTTTTTCACCGGCGTAACTTCCAATTAAAATTACATATTCTTTTTATTTATAAGAGGATTGAATTTTTTGTTTCTAGGGAATAAAGACAGTAATGTTTATGCAATTATATTATTGAAAATTCGAATGACGGAGGAATTCTGATGAAGTGGAGAGGTCGAAGACAAAGCGCAAATGTTGAAGATCGTAGAGGAAAAGGGATTGGTGGTGTTGGAATAGCTGGTGGCGGGATTGGTCTTGTCATTGTTATTATCATGACACTAATCGGTGGTGGAGGTCCTGGAGACATCCTAAATAATATCACCGGTACCTCTACAACAGAAAATGGAACATATGAAGAGACCGAACAAGAAAAAGAACTCGCCGATTTTGTATCAGTTGTTCTCGCGGATACAGAAACTGTTTGGACAGAACTTTTTGAAGAACAAGGCAAAGAATACCAAGAGCCTGTTATGGTTCTTTATACAAACCAAGTCGAATCTGCATGTGGTACAGCCGGTTCAGCAGTTGGACCGTTTTATTGCCCAGGAGATTACAAGCTATATATTGACTTAAGCTTTTACGATGAATTAAGACAAAAATTTGAAGCACCTGGTGATTTTGCAATGGCTTATGTCATTGCGCATGAAGTTGGACATCACGTTCAAACATTACTAGGCACAAACAAAGAAGTAATGGCAATGCGGAATCAAGTAAGTGAAGAAGAGTTCAATCAATACTTAGTCAGATTAGAATTACAAGCAGATTACTATGCAGGCGTGTTTGCAAGGTATGCTGAAGGTCAAGGATATCTTGAAGCTGGTGATGTTGAAGAAGCAATTACCGCGGCAAGTGCAGTTGGTGACGACAATATTCAAAAGAAATCTCAAGGGTATGTCGTACCTGAAAGCTTCACACATGGTACGTCTGAACAACGTATGAGATGGTTTAAAAAAGGATATGAGTCAGGCACGATTGAAGACGGAGATACGTTTAGTGCTAAGGAATTATAAAAAAAGCAGCAGATTACTTCGAGACTAACTCGAAAGGATCTGCTGTTTTTTTGGAGTAATCAGACTGATTAAACTAAAGACTAATAACACAAAAGAAATGAGCCATAAAAAACTAAACTGGTTAAAGAACTCTAAAAAGACGCCTCCCATAAATGGCCCAGTTAAACTCCCAATGCTAAAGAAAATACCGCATAAAAGATTTCCAGAGGGTAATAAAGCTTTTGGTGTCAAATCAGCCATATAAGAAATCCCTAAAGAGAAAGTAGATCCGACAAACAAGCCAGCTATTAGGAATGCCGCAATAAGTGCCAAGCTATTATTCTCCAATACAGCCGCTGCACTAAATGAAAAAGCACCACCGAATAACGAAAGAAGCACCACTTTTTTCCTTCCGATTCGATCACTTAATGCTCCAAGTGGTAACTGAGACAAAATTCCTCCAGTTGAAAAGGCAGCTAAAATAATCGAAACACTTCCTACATCCAGCTGATTGCGTAATGCGTAAACAGGAAAAATCGCATGCAAACTAGACTCTAAAAAACCATAACTAAACGGAGGAATAAAGGCTACCCATGCAAATCCGATCGTTGCACCAAACCTCGCCCACGTCCCCCTCATCGTAGAAGTTTCATGCATATGTCCAGGAAAATCATTATCAAGGAAGAAAACAAGTGACCACGCTGTCAAACATAATACACCGGAAACGATGAATGGTAAGCCTTCAAAAATATTTATTAGCGGAACAAATAATGGACCAGCTGCAAAACCAATTCCAAATGACAACCCATAAAGGGCAATGTTTCGGCCTAAACGTTCTTTAGACGAAAAACTCGTGATCCAAGTTTGTGTTGAAAAATGAAGTAAATGATCTCCTATTCCAATAAACAGTCGAAGCACAAACCAAAAAATCACACTTTTCCATAATGGGTATAGCAGCAATGACATAAATACTAATATTCCACCAATCATGATGATTGGTTTATAACCAAATCGACGTAGTGGCTGTTCCATGAATGGGGAAACTAAAAGCGTTCCTATGTATAAACCTGTTGCATTTAATCCATTTAACGATGCAGAAAGTCCATCCTGTTCAAAAATAATAGATATGAGCGGGAGTAACATTCCTTGTGAAAATCCGGAAATGGACACAATGGTAACTAAAATCCAGAACCTTCTTTTTTCTGATGGTGAAAATTGCTTCATGATGCTCTCCTCTATTCAAGTTAAAATCGTGTTCAAATCTTTTAAGTTTCGATACAATTTTATCATAAGGGAGGAATACAAGTTGAAATATATCATGACAGAACACGGTTTTGAGACAAATCTTGAATTTGGAAAGCTTACGATTTCTTCAAATGAAACCTATGGTTTTAGACCTTATCAATTATTGGTTTCATCATTGGTTAGTTGTAGTGGCGGCGTATTAAAAAAAGTTTGTGAAAAAATGCGGATGCCGATTGAGGAAATGGAAATCGAAGTAAAAGAAGTCGTAAGAAATGAAGAAATAGCAAATCGACTTGAGAAAGTTCATATTCATTTTAAATTAAAAGGATCGAATCTCGAAGAAGTAAAATTACAAAAGGCCATGAATTTAACAACGAAGAATTGTTCGATGGTTCGCTCTGTTGACCAATCAATCGAGGTACATGAAACTTTTGAAATTATGTAGTTCCATTAGCAAAGGCTCAGACCATATCTGATTTCAGATGTTGGCTGAGCCTTCTAAATATCGCTGTTATCTAATTGAGTATCCATATATCGATTCACGGCTTATAGTGCCGGTGAAATGTTCGAACCCCCTCCTTTTAAACTTTTGAATGGTTTCGACTTTTCACTACGGCCTCCCCTCTCTTGTTGAAGTAAGTTAACCTTAACATCTTAATTGAATTTTGTAAATATTCTAAATACATTAAATATTAAAATATTTCTAAAGTCCTACCTGAAGTTGATAAAGAATTAAAAATCCGCTAGTATGGAAAACAATAAGCGAGGTGTTTTAAAATGGGCAAATCAATTACTGATAAAGAACAACAAGTCACTTATCTTAAAGAACGTTTGAACATTTTTTTAGAAGTGCTTGATTCAATCGAACCAGAAACAACGAAATTGGAAGATATCGATCGTCTAATTTCAATGATGGATGATTTAGAAGACAAAATGGAACAATTTAAAAACAGTCCAAAATAAAAAAATAAAGGGGTTGTCTCAAAAGTCATTAAGTGACTACGGGACAGCCCCTTTTTATATCCCTGTACCTTAACTGGGGAATTATATACTTTGCGTGAGATGACACGATTTGATCTGTATATAACCAGTCCGCGTTGTTTAATTTACAATAGCCAATTAATCTATCATTCCCTATCCTTTTTTAAAAGATTATTTAGGCGTATAATAGATGATGAAAACAATTTGGAGAATGATTGAGAGGGGCAAAACCATGTACTTAGAAACATTAGAAAAAAGCATATATGATTTAATTACAGAAACATCAACAAACTTACCTAAAGATGTCCGTCGTGCTGTACGCAATGCGAAAGCTGCAGAAAATGCTGGCACACGTGCGGCTATGAGTTTAGATACAATTACAAATAATATACAAATGGCTGATGACAATGTATCACCCATTTGCCAAGATACAGGAATGCCTACATTTAAAATTAAAACGCCTATAGGTGTAAATCAATTAGAAATTAAAGCGGCTATTCGTCGTGCTATCGTAACAGCTACGAAAAATGCAAAACTTCGCCCAAATGCTGTGGATTCTCTAACTGGTGAAAATAGTGGTGATAACCTAGGCGAAGGTGTTCCAGTTGTGAAATTCGAACAGTGGGAAAAAGATTATATTGAAATGAAGCTCATCTTAAAAGGTGGCGGCTGTGAGAATAAAAATATACAGTATAGTCTTCCTGCTGAACTTGAAGGAATCGGACGCGCTGGTCGTGACTTAGATGGAATTAGAAAGTGTATTCTTCACTCTGTCTATCAAGCACAAGGACAAGGATGTTCTGCAGGCTTCATAGGCGTTGGAATTGGTGGAGATCGTGCATCTGGTTATGATTTAGCAAAAGAACAACTTTTCCGCTCTGTTGAAGATGTAAACCCACATCCACAATTAGCAGAACTAGAAAATTACATTGTTGAAAAAGCAAATACACTTGGAATCGGCACCATGGGATTCGGTGGAGAAGCAACTTTACTTGGCTGTAAAATTGGTGTCATGCACCGTATTCCTGCTAGCTTCTTCGTTTCAGTTGCGTATAATTGCTGGGCTTATCGTCGTTTAGCTATCAACATTAATCCAACAACTGGTGAAATTAATGAATGGCACTATCAAGACGGAGAAAAAATTGAGTTTAAAGATCAAGGGGCCGACCAATCTGCTGAAGAAGCGGCAACTCGTATTGTTGAACTTCGTGCACCAATTACAGAAGAAGAAATTCGTCAATTACAAGTTGGTGATGTTGTTAAAATAAGTGGCATGATGTACACAGGTCGCGATGCCATTCATAAATATTTATCAGAACATGATGCTCCCCTTGACCTTAACGGCCAAATTATTTATCACTGTGGTCCTGTTGTAATGAAAGATGATGAAGGTAACTGGCAGATTAAAGCAGCTGGACCTACTACATCGATTCGTGAAGAGCCTTACCAAGGTGATATTATGAAGAAGTTCGGGATTCGTGCAGTTATGGGTAAAGGCGGCATGGGACCAAAAACCTTGGCTGCATTAAATGAACATGGCGGCGTTTACTTAAATGCGATTGGTGGTGCAGCTCAATACTATGCTGATTGCATTAAAGGCGTAGAAGGAGTAGACCTTATGCAATTCGGGATTCCTGAAGCAATGTGGCATTTAAGAGTGGAAGATTTCACCGCTGTTGTAACAATGGACTCTCACGGGAATAGTTTGCATGCGGATGTAGATAAATCATCACTTGAAAAATTAGCGCAATACAGCGAACGTGTCTATAAATAATTCACACAATTGTATTTCAAAACATATCCATGTTATAATCATTCTAATCTAATAATTGTTATTTAAAATGCTGGTATTCCCTAGGGGAATGCCAGCTTTTCGTACATTATAGGACATATGATATTGACTATCATTATCAGGAGGTGTCACATGGAAGCCGTTCAACAACAAAGTCAGTCTTTCCTTATCACCAGAATTTTGCCGCATATTGAATTGATTGCAGCCCTTCTATCTGGTGTTTTAATTGTCATCGCATGGTTGTTTGGTGAAAATGGGGATAGTGCAATTTCCATTACTCTTTTTCTCCTTGCATTTTTTATAGGCGGCTATGCAAAAGCAAAAGAAGGAATTGAAGCTACTATTCACAAAAAAGAACTAAATGTGGAATTGCTGATGATTCTTGCTGCCATTGGATCTTCTATTATTGGTTATTGGGTTGAGGGTGCAATTCTCATATTCATTTTCGCCTTAAGTGGTGCTCTCGAAACGTATACGATGAATAAAAGCCAGCGTGAAATATCAGCTTTAATGAAATTACAACCTGAAGAAGCTTGGTTAATGGACGACTCTGGACAATCTAAAAGAGTGCTTGTTAAAGACTTGCATGTTGGGGATATTCTTTACGTTAAACCTGGAGAAAGAATTCCTGTTGATAGCATGGTGATCACAGGACACTCAAATGTGGATGAAGCTGCTATTAGCGGAGAATCTGTTCCGGTAATAAAACAAACCGGTAGCGAGCTTTTTGCAGGGACCGTGAATATGAATGGTTCCTTAACCATCAAAATGACCAAACCGAATTCAGAGTCCCTATTTCAAAAGATTATCGATTTAGTGCAATCTGCACAAAGTGAAAAATCACCGTCGCAACAATTTATTGAACGATTCGAGAGTCGCTATGTGAAAATTGTTTTAGTCACTGTCGGTGTTATGCTATTTCTCCCCCACTTCCTATTTGGCTGGGACTGGACCACGACTTTTTACAGAGCAATGGTTCTTCTTGTAGTAGCATCACCTTGCGCTTTAGTTGCTTCCGTCATGCCGGCAACATTGTCCGCAATTTCGAACGGAGCTCGAAGCGGGATTTTATTCAAAGGTGGCGTTCACTTAGAGAATGTCGGGGAAATGAAAGCAATCGCACTTGATAAAACAGGTACATTAACTAAAGGCAAACCAGAAGTGACCGACTTCTTCGTAACAGACGGTTATGTAGAAAGTGAAGTGCTCAGTCTTCTAGCAAGCATTGAAGCTCAGTCGAACCATCCTCTTGCCCAATCAATTGTCCAATATTCTAAAATACAAGGAACAATTATTAAACAATCGATTGCAATAGAAGACATCGCCGGTTGGGGAATTAAAGCAACAATTGATGGGATTGAATGGAAAGTTGGTAAACCTAAATTTGTCGGTGAAGAAAAGGCAAAACTCTTCAACAACGGAATTGCTCAATCTCTCGAAGACGAAGGGAAAACGGTTATTTTCATTGCCAATGAACATGAAATTGTCGCACTTGCAGCAATGAAAGATACGGTACGCGAAGAATCTAAAGTTGCGATTGAAGAGTTGAAAAAATTAGGCACTACCACCATTATGCTCACTGGTGATAATGAAAGAACAGCAAAAGCGATCGCTGAAGAAGCGGGAGTAGATGCCTATTTTGCAGAGTGTCTACCGGAAACGAAAGTCAATCACTTAAAAGACTTTTTAGAAAAATATGGGATGGTCGGCATGGTTGGAGATGGCATTAATGATGCCCCAGCCCTTGCAACTGCAACCACAGGTATTGCAATGGGTGGAGGTACAGATGTCGCACTTGAAACTGCTGATGTGGTTCTTATGAAAAATGATTTATCTCGCATTGCTTTTGCAATTCGTTTATCTCGTAAAATGAATCGCATTGTAAAGCAAAATATCATTTTTTCGATTGCCGTTATTGTTTTATTAATCATAAGTAATTTCTTCCAAGTGATTAATTTGCCATTAGGAGTACTCGGTCATGAAGGTAGTACGATTCTAGTCATATTGAATGGATTAAGACTTCTTCAAAGAAACGTATAAAAGCAGGAGCTGTCATATGACGGCCCCTGCTTTTTTCATAGCTATTTTTTCTTTACGTTCTTGCATCACTGCATTTATTTGTCCTCCAACCATCAAGATCGTCCCTGAGAAATATAACCACATCATCAAGACAATAATTCCTCCGATACTTCCATAAGTAGCAGAATAATTAGCAAAGCTACTAACGTACAAAGAAAAACCAAGAGAAACAACAATCCATCCTACGGTAGCAAAAATTGCTCCTGGAATGACACTCTTCAAGTACAATTTTCTATTCGGAGCAATCCAATAAAGTAACATAAAGACGATAAAAATCATTACTGGTGGAATCGTCCAACGAACTTGATTCCAAACACCTAAGAATCCTTGTTCATACCCTAAGTAAGAAAACAGGAATGTACCGATCTGTTCCCCAAATATCGGTAATGCGAGTGCAACTACAAATAATACAATAAGTAACAACGTGAAAATTACGGAGATCCCTCTTGCAATAAAAAAGGGTCTTGTTTCATCTAAATCATATGACCGATTTAAAGACTTAATTAAAGCATTCATCCCATTTGATGCCGACCAAATCGTCGCTATAATACCCACTGATAGTAATCCCCCATTGCGATCTGAAAGAACTTCATCTAACGTCCCATCAATTAAGGTATATACTTCTCCCGGTGCATATGTACGCAATATATTAAATAACTGATCTTCTTGTAGATTTAGATATGGTAGTAATGTCACCATGAAAATTAATAAAGGAAATAATGAAAGTAAAAAGAAAAAGGCCAGTTGCGCACCAAGTGCAGTAACATCAACATGTTGAATACGTGCGAGTAATTCCTTAAAGAATCCTTTCGATGAAGTGACATCAAAAGGATAATCAGGATCTGTCTTCTTCTTTTTAAATTGCATCATTTTTAGCTTGCTTAAAATATTTAAAGAGGAACTCGATTTTTGACTTCCTCTTGGTTTAATTGGTTGGTCTTCGTTCTCCATGGAACCAAATCCCTTCTATAGAGAATTTTTTTCTTCATACACATGCTCTGGTAAAACGGGCATAGTGAACTCTTCATCTTCCTTCACGATTGTTTTGTACTCCTCTTTCGAATGCACAAAAGCTTCTTTTGTATCAGTTACTAACGTCTTAACTTGTGGTGATAGTGTTTTTAGCTCGTCCACTTTACCTGATAGGTATTGAGCGTCACGAGAAAATTGATTGTACACAGATTGTATTTTATCGGCTTTTTCTTGTAATTTTAATTTAAAATCCTCACGGTTTTGTGAATAATATTTTATATCTGACGATAAATTATTAAGTCTGTATTTCACATCTTCACGTGTTGTACGATCTAATAAACTAATTCCCGCTCCTGCTACTGCACCAACTAAAATCCCTTTAACTAACATGCTTTCTTTCATAAAATATTACCTCCTATTTGTAAAAATCAATTGTGTTTTAATATACCCAAGTATGTACATATTAAAACAATGGTACTCATCAATTTGACTTTCTATGCTCATCATGAAATGATTAACTATACCGCTTGAAAGGCAGGAATTTAAAATGAATTTAACACAACCATCACAGGAAAATGTGGAATACATGATTGAACAAATAAAAGAAAAACTTCGTATGGTTAATGTTGATGCTATGAGAGCCGAATCATTTGATGAGTCAGCTTATGAAGATTTACATTATTTATATACAATGGTTATGAAGCGCGAGTCCTTTAGTCCAAGTGAAATGCAAGCTATTGCTTCAGAAATTGGCTCATTACGAAAATAACTTATTCAGACAAACCTCTAGTTTAATTACTAGAGGTTTTTGATTGTAGACATATAGAAAATGTTGATTTCCATTGCAACGGACGCTTTCCGCGGGCAAGACTTCAGCCGCTTCCCTCGCATGCGCTCAGTCCAGGGTCTTCAGTTCTTGCTGATTCCGCCGGAGTCGCCGTCTCCATTCCAATCAACAGGAATGCAAGTAAATCTGAAAGTAAACATAATATAAGGATATAGACTTTTCAAATATCATTTCCACCTACAAATGTGTTCATATTCAACATTTAGAAAGTTATAATAGACGAAATTAAATAGATACTTACTTAAACAATCATTTATGCACATCAAATTTGCATCTCTATTCTCTTCTGTAAACATAAATCTGCATGCTATTTAGTAGGAATGTGGTTGGCTATTTCTGAAGACTCCTGCGGAAAGCGTCCGCTGCAATGTAAATCAACGTATTTGTCTACATACCAAAACCTCTAGTTTAGTTACTAGAGGTTTTTTTGTATTGCACAATATACCAGCTACCCTCACGAATAACTGTTTGAATACCTAGGTTGGTTAATGCAGCTTTTTCTCCCCATTCAGCAAGCTCTTCTTTTTCTGGTAATGAATGAAGATTTTCAAATGAGTGGAAAAAGCTATCAAAGGCCGCTACAAATGGCGGACTACTTTGTCCACCTGATATTGGCGTCACGACCGATAATACGCCGTCATCCTTCAACCATTCACTTAAACGATTAAATAAATCCTGTCGTTGTTCACCAGGAATATAATGAATAATATTGTTCATGAAAATAGTGTCAAACTTCTTATTCGGTTCAAACTCCCATAAATCAGCTTGTTCAATTTCCACATTATCTAACGACTCAGTCATATTTTGTGCCGTTTTTGCAACGGTTTCACTCACTTCAATTCCATGGAAATGAGACTTTGGAAAACGTTCTGCCAATCGTTTAATGTAGCCACCTTCACCGCATCCAATATCTAAAACAAGTTGTTCTTCATTTTGTTTCAATAATTTAGCCATTTTTGGAAGTGCAATGACCTCAAGTAAACGACTCGTTTTTGCAACCGTATCCGCATGTTTATCGGAGTCGAAATGATTTCTCTTTTTTTCTCTCATCATATCTGGATAATTAAGTAGACTCGGTATATGTAACTCCATCATTTCTTTTAATATAACGCCTGAAGTAGATTCATCTTTTGGACGTGGCAATTTCCACATGGATCCAGTGCGATACCTTGAACGACTCATTGCCTTTAAATGCCCAATAGACACTCCAACATTCACCCATTGTTTCAGTAGCTGATCATCAATTTGATAGGCATCTGCAACGTCTTCAATCGAAACTCCTCGTTCAAACGCTTTAAATAAATCGAGTTCATATCCTACATAGGCATGCCAAGAATATAAAAATGGGACATTTCGCTTCATCCACATACGCGCTTTAAGCATTTTCATAACATCAATCATTCGTAATTCCTCCCATTTTTATCTCTACTATTTACATACACGTTAGCAGATTCACGTAAACCTTCCGATGTGCTAGCGGAGCCCACGCCATTTCCATGGGTAATCATCCTCTGCAGTAAAAAGTTTCATTTCCTTTTGTTCTTTAGGTAACTCTTTCTTTCTAGTTGGCATCATACCGCCTTGTATGAAACGGTCTCTAACCGATTCTTTCCACATACCAAGACCTGAAACATTTAACATTTGTTTAAAATGAAGAACTGGATCTTCCTCCATGCGCTCAAATGTTTTACTTCGCAACCAACTTACTGGTTGAAATGGGAATGAATAAGCCAGTGCAGACAAATGACTTAATTGGATTAAATAATCGGCTCGCTCTTTTCGAACCGCTTCATATTGATTTAAATTTTCCAGATTCAACTTTTGTTGTTTATACATGTCCACCAGTAATTCACCTAGAATATCAGCATCTTGAATGGCCATGTTCATTCCTTCTCCAGCCATTGGGTGTACAGCATGTGCGGCATCTCCAATAATCGCCATATTGCCACTTACATACGTGTCAGCATGATACATAATCGGAATCATCAATTGAATTTTAGACCAATCCACTAATTTTTGAACGTACCCATCGATTGCAGGTGCAAGCTCTGTATATAATTTGTGAAAATGATCAATTGATTTTTCTTTAATTTTTTTGTAATCCCCTGCAGGAATTAAATAAACCGAACGTACTTCGTCATTCGGTAATGGAAATAACCCTAAGAATCGGTTGTAACTCGAGAAAATTTGCCCTCCTACAAAGTTTGTAGGTCTTGGAAAGGTAACGGTTATAAAATGATGATTGTATTTTATCGGCTCAACTTTAATGCCCATTGCTTGTCTCGTTACGGAAGCTCGTCCTTCAGCTCCAATGAAAAATGAGGCTTCGACGTCAAATTGTTCTTTCCCTTTTTGAACAGTCGCAACCTTACCGTCAATAGATTTACAAGAAGATCCACTAAAGTAATGGAAATTAGAGTAGCTTTCAGCCTTCGTTCGAATAATCCCCTTTAACACTTCATGATGAATCATGTAGGCAGCATTGTACTTGCCCGGAATAACCGTATAATCCATAAATGATTGGTCTTTTACCTTAAGGGTTTTAGAAAGCTCGATTAAATCGAGAACTTCAATGATTTGCCCTTGAGAAGTGATTTCTTCAAATACTTGTAGACCATCGAAAATTTGCATGCTTTTGGGTTGTAATAACTCCCCTTTATAAACGGGTTGCTTTCCCGGTAATTTCTCCACCATCACGACATCAATTCCTGCTTTAACTAACTTTAAAGCAAGTGTGAGTCCACCAATCCCACCACCTGTTATAAACACATCCGTTTTCACGCAAATCCCTCCCTCTCTATATAGTTCCTCTTGGCGATGAATCCAAAACTTATCAGTGCTTTGCTGGTATGCGTAAACAACTTCTAATGTGGCATATCGCAATAAGATCTCTTTTAAATGCCAAATAAAAAAACCTTCACGAGGAAGGTTTTTGTCTACATATAATAGGCTGGATACGAAAACTGTTTAATCATGGCTAATGAAAATTCATCTGCCATGTGAAGGGCTTGAATTTCAATCTCATCAAATAAGTCTATTGCAGCTGAATAATCTTTTTGTATTAAATATACGACTTCAGCTTTCAATAAATCTAAATGATTGATGAACATTTCTTCGGTTTCACTTTGCGAGAGAAATGGGTTTATGGCACTCCAAAAATGAGCGATATCCGCAGCGTTTTGTAGCCATTGTTCATTGAGTTTGTTAAAAGCCTCATTATCCCCTTTTATAGCAGCACCAACCAAATCAGCCGCAATAGTTAAATGACTCTTAATTAAGGCACTATATTCATCTGCTCTTACTTTTCCGTAATAAGGAATTAAAATTGTACCCATGTCAGTTGCATTTCGTAACAACCTATTGAGGACTTGTTCTTTATTGGGTGAATTCATAATTAAAGCTTGAACGGCTGATTTAGTCCAGTAAACATGTTGTTCCCAAAGCAATCGCATTTCATTTTGTAAGCCAAGATCTTGCAGACTAAAGCAAGAAGTATACCAACAATTGAACGGATTCACCTATTTAGTTCCCTCCTATCTTATCCATTCATCATATTCAAATCATTCATTTGGGTGAATCATAAATGGATTTTTAAGAGTCTTCCCCATACTTATAAATTGACTTAAAGTATCTTAATCGTGACTTTTATCACATCATTACCAGAAAATAATAGGTAAAATTACTATATTCATATAAAACTCGGGGATGAGGTAGTTTAATAAAATGGATAATCAATCATCAATCAGTGAAACAGCTCCTTTAACAATGAGTGAGTCTAAATATTCAACCGCTTTAAAACTGGCGAAATTGGGCGTGTGGGAACTAGGACTGGATACTGGAATATTAAATTTAAGTGCAGAACATATTGAAATGATGGGGTATCAAGTGGGTGAAATTAGCGATAAATTCTTTCTATCCGATTATATTGAACGCTATGTACATCCCGAGGATCAAGGGAAAATGCATCGCTTTCATCACTTACTCCATGCCACCGTCACCGAATATATCGATAGCTTTGAATACAAACTGATTGATTCAAACTCATCCATTATTCATGTACTGGTCACAATTCATGAATCACATATCACTCAAAATCGAATCAGTGGAATTTCTCAAAATATCACGATGCAAAGAAAAACGGAAACTCGACTGAAAGAAACGTTAAGACATTTAGCAGATCTAAAATTCGCATTAGATGAATCTACATTAGTAACAATTACGGATGTGAATGGTGAAATCGTTTACGCCAATGAAACGTTCTGCAAAATTTCAGGCTATTCTCGTGAAGTTTTAATTGGTAAAAAACATAGTTTTACGAGCTCAGGTCATCATTCCAAACAGTTCTTCAAAGAAATGTGGGACACGATTAGTTGTGGCAAGGTTTGGCGTGGAGAATTAAAAAATCGAAATCGAAACGGAGAATCGTATTGGGTAGATACGACCATTGTGCCTTTTCTCAATGAGCACGGGAAACCTTATCAGTATGTTGCGATTCGAACCGATATCACTCAAAGAAAACACGTGGAACAGAAGATTACGCATATGGCTTACCATGATTCATTAACAGGTTTGGCAAACCGCAGACTCCTTAACGAGAGACTAACTCGAATGTTATCGGACCGCACTGATTTGCAAATGCCAACTGTTATATTATTTGACCTGGACAATTTTAAAATGATTAATGATACATTAGGCCATCAAACTGGTGATGAATTTTTAAAAATGGTTTCAATGCGACTGCAAGAACTCGTAAAACCGGGTGAAACCCTCGCTCGTTTAGGAGGCGATGAGTTTGTATTAGCTATCCCTACAATTGATTCGAAGTACGCGTTAGATTCACGTTGCTCTGAATTAGTGAATCATATTAAAAAACCATTTTTAATACAGCAAAAAGAGTTTTTTGTCACAATGAGCGTTGGTGCTGCGTATGCTCCATTGCATGGTTTTGAAGCTGAAGAACTTATAAAAAACGCAGATTTAGCTATGTATTGTGCAAAACACAACAATAAAAATGATTACCAGATCTTCGAATTCCACTTAAGAAATCAATCACTTCAACGCTGGGAATTTAATTCGATCCTTAGACAAGCTATTGAAAACAATGAATTTGTCTTGCATTATCAGCCGAGAATTCATCCATCAAGCGGGATTCAAGGATTAGAAGCCTTAATTCGAATGCAGTCACATGATGGTCAATTACTTCAGCCTGAAGATTTCATTTCCATAGCAGAGGAAAACGGTTTAAATACCACTATTGGTGATTGGGTATTAAAAGCTGCAATCGAGCAGCTCCGCAAGTGGTTAGATTTGGGGTTACCCCCTATTGCAATTGCTGTAAATTTATCCAAAAGTCATTTTCAACAAGATGATTTAGTTCAAAATTTAGCAAGGCTTCTTACAGAATATGAAGTTGAACCTAAATTCTTGGAGCTTGAAATTACGGAAAGTCTATTAATGCATAATCCTGAGGAAACAGCAGTTAAATTAAAACAGTTGAAGGAAATTGGCGTTAAAATTTCAATTGATAACTTTGGAACTGGATCCTCATCCCTTTATTATTTATCAGAATTTCCAATTGATTTAATAAAAATGGATCAAAAGTTCATTCAAGACATTGATAAAAAACCAAAAAGCCGTAAGATCATACAATCGATTGTTAACCTCGCTCATGAATTAGAGGTATGTGTAACAGCTAAGGGCGTTGAAGAGAATTCCCAGCACCTCTTTTTAAATGAAATAGGTTGTGACTTCATGCAAGGTTATTATTATTTAAATCCTAAAGATGTTGAGACTATTACAGAACTTTTATTAAACAAAAGAGATTTCCATTTGTTTGAGGATGTTGTAAATTCACCATTTCATGATTCAATCTTAAATAAAGTAATAGAAAATTGATTACCTGGGGGTAAATTAAATGCTATTTCAAATGAAGTCAAAAAAAGATCAAACTTTAACGGAGAAAAGTTTAGCTAATCAAATTCATTTTGACATTCCTCCAGGAAGTGAATTGGCTAGACAAATAGATGTTATTTCTCTTACTGAATCAGATTTAACCTTTATAAAAGTGCTAGAGCCAATTGTTACAGATTATATCGATTTCATTGTAAATCAGTTTTATGAAAACATTACAAAACAACCTAATCTGCAACTTATTATTGATACATTTAGTTCTGTGGACAAGTTAAAAATGACCTTTAAAAAACATATACTAGAGCTTTTTACCGGTATCATTGATGAAGAATTTATTGGAAAAAGAATTAAAATTGCTCATGTGCACGTAAAAGTTGGGTTAAATACAAAATGGTATATTAGTGCTTTTCAAAACCTATTAAATTCTTTGGTAGACCTATTCGATAGACAAATTGAGAATAGAGTGGATTTCGTTAACGCTGTCAAATCAGTGAGTAAATTATTGAATTTAGAACAGCAATTAGTTTTAGAAGCCTATGAGGAAGAAATGGAAAATCATCGAAGAGTTCAAGAAGAAAAAAGAAATAAAATCAAACAAGTTGGAACTACTGCTGAAGAACTTGCTGCCATTGCTGAAGAAACCAGTGCTTCCATTGAATATTTAACAGGTCAATCTGTTGCCATCGTAAATTTAGCCAAACACGGATCGGAATTATCTATTCAAGCTGAAACCTATTCTAATAATGGGATGATTCACTTACAAAAATCACAAGAAAGTTTAGATTTCACTAAAAAAAGTGTGGAGAAAATCATCCTTAACTCTAATGAGTTAGAGCGCATATCAAAACAGATTTTTGAAGTCATTTCTATTATTAAGTCCATTTCCGAGCAAACGAATCTCTTAGCTTTAAATGCTTCCATTGAATCTGCCCGAGCTGGGGAGTATGGAAAAGGATTTAGTGTAGTTGCAAATGAGATACGTAAGTTATCAGACCTAACAAAAAAATCCATACTTGATGTATCCAAATTGATTACTGAAACAAACATTCAAGTAAGTAACGTTTCAGCTTCTGTCTTTGAAGTAGAGGAAATCATTCAAAATGGATCCACTATTATGAACGAAACAAATCAAGCCTTTAAAGAAATTATCAAGTCTATGCTTCTGAATAAAGAACAAAATAATTTGATTGAAAAAGAAATTGATTCTTTCAGTTCGGTAATAGCAGAAATTTCAAGTGCTTCTTCACAAGTGGCAAGCATTGCCGACGGTTTGAATGAAGCTACGCATGAACTGAATTGATTTATGAATAAACAAAGAGGCTATTTCAAAAGGTCATCGAAATGACTTTTGGGATAGCCTCTTTGCCTATTTCTATTCTGGCACTCGGTTTCAGTGGGTACTACAGTAACAGGATATGGGTCACAAAAAATATTGCCTTTGCGATATGAAACCGAAGTTACTAAGCTCAAGTTTTTAACTGTCTATTATTTACTAAAGCACACGTTAGTTAACAAAGCATCATTGTCTCTGCTCTTAACTATTGATAACAAAAACAACGATTATTTCGGCAATTTTTTTGTCGCCTTCTTGATTCTCTACCAATACTTCTACATAATCATTTACTTCAAGTTCACTGAAGCTACCCTTTGTTCCTTCAATCACTGTATCATCATCAATAAAAACTTCATAAGTAGGATACTCAGCTTCTGGGTCATCTCCAATTATTTGAACGATAATACTATTTTCCTTTTTTACAGAAATGAATCCTTCATAATGATTTGAATTAAATGGGTTACAACTAACCAACGCAAACAACGTAATCGGAATGAAGAGCGTGATAAAAAACCTTTTCATCCGATATTCCTCCTTCAATTCAATATCATCTCCATTGTTTTCTTTCATTTTCTTATTCAACTAAACTGCTTACGTTAGTTAAAGAAGAAAAAAAGCTGTCATCTCAGCTCACTTCTCTTGAACTCAAGAACCCTTTACTGGAATAACTTATACCAATACAAAGTAGTTTCTATATTTGGATTATATGACTGCTTCAATGTGTCAACTCCGCCTAGTATGAATCCTTGTTTCACATAGAACCTGCACGCTCCAAGATTAGTATCTTGAGCCTCTAGAGATATTCCGATAAGTTTTCTTTGTTTTGCCCACTCTTCAGCTTTAGTTAAGAGCAACTTTCCGATTCCATATCCTCTAAATTCTTTTTTTGTAGCGATATTTTCAATATAACAGAAGCGATTCCAATCCTTTATTATTCTAATTTGTCCAATGCAATTATTATTCTTATAAGCTAAAAATAGAGCTTTATCTTCATGGCTTATATACCGGCTCCAATCAAGTTTATCATCCGGGAATCGAACTTCTTTAGTTTCATCAAATAGCTTCTCTTCAAAAGACCATATTCCTGATTGAAAACTTGGTACTACCTTACCAAACACTTTAAAATAATCATTTGTTTTATTGATGTCCTCAATTAATTCATCCTTTAATGGAGAAATTATAATTTCCTCTGAAATATTCATTTTGACACCTCCCATTTTGGAAAAGAATTTTACTAGTATAAGCCTAAATACCAATCCTATTACATTACTGCATCAATACTTTAATAAGAAAAAGAGCCACATACTCAGCCCAAGATTCTTCAAGAAGCACTTCTTAGCCTAAGTACATTTTTTCACAAAGTATACATCATAATAAAAAGAGTTCTAAGGAAACATAACCTACTTTTCAAACATCTTCCTACTTGGAATTGGCTTGATACTAAACATAGTACGAGTTTTCTCGATATATTTTACAGTACAGGGATAGTTCCCTTGCCTAACATCACTAAAATCATCAAAATCTCCAAAAACAACAAGCCCACCATTAATTTCTACGTGAATTTCATGGATAGTTGTTCTACCCGATGATTCAAACTCTGTTACGACACATTGACCACTAGCATTTTGAAAGTTCTTATTTTTAATGGCAATATAATTCTCTGTTCCTCCAATTATAAGTAACAAACATAAGATTCCAAAAAACGATACTGTAAAAACAATAAAATAAAAATCTTTATGTCCCCGTTTTTTTTTCACAAAAAAGATCACTAAAGAGGTGCAAATGATTAGCCCAATTAATGCATAGATTATGTCAAACATATGATTTTTCTCCTATTCTAATACCATTCGACATAAATCCTTATTCAAGTAAAATGCTGCGATAGTTTAATAAGAAAAGGGCTGACAAACAACGTTATGAGTTCTAACTAAAGTATCCCTTAGTTGTATTAAGCATTATTGTTTTAAAACGTTTTTTATCTTTGGAGTTGCTTTGAGTACGCCAAAGACTTTCAGAGATTTAATGGTTTTAATCGCTAATTCTTCGTCTATGTCGTCTGCTAAAACCAGCATTCCAACTACTTTAATATCTAATATTTTATTTTGCTCCAATACTTTTTCGAGCGATTCTCTATTGTAATGACTAACTCCAATTACATATGACTTGTCAGTAATGATATTATCGACAACATTGGCATGAATCGATAATTGATTACGGATAGAGGTTTTAATAAAGTCAGTACGATTAGAATAAAACCCCTGTTCAACTAATAAATCAACCTTTCCCAAATCCACAACATTCATGTTTATTGTTATCTTTTCAGTTTCTGCCATCTAATTCCCATCCTCTCACCATCTAATTTTATATACGTATGTTATTATACAACAAAAAAATAACCATCTGTATAACATCTAAATAGATGTTATACAGATGGTTAAATACAACTTTTTTGATACACTTATTGACTTACCTGCTCCGTTAGTGAAAAAGCCTAATCAGTATTATTTATCTTTTTTCCCTGTTCGTCAATCTGAATACAACCTCCACCAAAGCTTAAACCCTTACTTTCAATAAATTCAATGAATGCATCTAAGAATTCATTCTGTCCTAAATCATCCCCATTTTGTGCATAAACAGTACCCTCTATTTGAACTCCAAGTGGATGCTTCATTATGGACTACTCCCTCTCAAATCATATTAGCTTAATTTTAACATTTCTTATTGAACTAATAGCTTTGTTAGTCGAAGAAGAACAAGGCTTTATTCCTTATTGAAGTAAGGCACCCTTGAGTTGCAATGAATTTAACTTCTACTAAGGAATTTTGTTATATTACGTCCTTTATAGTTATTTCTAGTGTCTCACTATCAAGTTCCATCTCCACATTCTTGTCCGTGTTTAGAAATTCTTCACATGTTATTGTTAATATATTCTCAGACCAATGTTTAAAATGAATTCCGTCAATTTCTATTGGTATATCTAATAGTTTCTTCTCTTTTAGCGTTGATCCTATTTTTTCAATACAATAATAATCAGCTATTATGAAATCTCCCAATGGTGTTACTGTTATATTTTGATATACAGATTGTGATTCGTATTCAACTAATTCTCCACTTAGACAATTAATTTGATATAAATAATCCGAAGTAAGAACAAGAATATTGTTAAACTTCTTTGATAATGCAACACCCTTTGGCGATCCTCTAAATTCACCACACCATTCTTTAAAATCTTCGTTTTCAAACTTTATCCAAGTCCAATTTCCTGAATTCCATGGACTTGAAATGTCATAAATCCTCTCCTTGTATTGTCCCGAATATGGTTGATCTATTATTTCAGCTTTCTTTATCAAATTTCTTCGACCTCCTCTAAAAAATAGGTAATACCGCTATTCCTTTTTCAACTAATCTGCTGCGATAGTTGAATAAGAAAAAGTCATTAATCCTTCTTGAAGTAAAGTACCTGTTACTTGAACAAGCACCTTCTCTTCTCTTCTATTGCAAATAATGTTCGACCTGCGAACTATAAATAACTGAAATGAAAGCAATTAATATTCCGAATTTTCTTATTATGATTTTGGGTTATGTTATAATTTTCCTTAATGAAACAAGGAGGTACAAGTCCAATGGTGAAAAAATAAATAGAGAGAATCTTTTTTAATAACTTTAGAATAAACATGTAGATTTTCTCTTTCAAGAATGAATATAGAATAGAAATGAGGAAAAATAACATGTTAAATAAATTTAGTGATACTATTTATTACTTATCTAATCAAGATGATAGAGAACGTCCAACATTAGGACTGGTTTGTGGTAACCGATATAGTCTAATAATAGATTCTGGTAATTCTCCTCAGCACGCTAAGGACTTTTTACGAGAAATCGAGAAGCTAAATGTACCACCAATTAAATATGTTGTTATTACCCATGCACATTGGGATCATTTATTAGGTGTGAATGAATTTGATGCATCTGTTATTGTTAATAGTCGAACAAACGAAATGATAAAAGAATGGCAAAGATTGTCCTATGATGATAGTTCACTACAAAAGTATGTGACTACTAATCAGATGAGTGCTATGTGTATGAAGATTATACAAACTGATATGCCAAATAGGGACATTTTCAAGTTGAAATCTCCAGATTTAATCTTTGAGAATACATTAACTCTTGATTTAGGTAATAAAGTTTGCATTCTCGAAAATATCAAAAGTACTCATACAGATGACTCTACAATCATTTATATTCCTGATGAAAAAGTTGTTTTTTTAGGTGATTGTGCATATGGAACAACCACAAATTCTTTATTTCATTACAAGCAATCATTGTTATTGCCTATGATTAAAGACATTCAAAAATATGATGCGGATATGTTCCTACTTGGTCATGAATCCATCTGTGATTCAAATGAAATGAATATATATTGGGAAGAGTTAACAACAGCAAGTCAAGTTGTTAAGTCCACCTCACTAGAA
This sequence comes from Bacillota bacterium, assembly GCA_018816185.1. Lineage (GTDB taxonomy): Bacteria > Bacillota > Bacilli > Bacillales_A > Planococcaceae > Paenisporosarcina. The sequence goes on along the minus strand of JAHIWI010000150.1, from coordinate 50,675 downwards.
AATGCCTTAGAGTCCTTTAAAGTTGAAAATTATAGGGTCCCTAATGATAATGAATTATTTTTCATAAAAGCATTTGTTAATGATCATATTATTCAGTCACAATAATTATATAGAATACATCAATCAAATATAAACAATAGCCATCTCATTAAAGTTTTAATGAGGTGGCTTTTATAGTCGATAATATACGCGCGTTTCTCAGTCTGAATTCTTTATTTTATTGTTTGAATGGGATAGAAAAACACCCCTTCTCTTATTGAATTAACCTGTTGCTTTAGTTCAACAAAAAATGCGTTAATCCTTCTTGGATCAACGCACCGATTAGCTGAAGAAAGAATCTATAATATTAATGCTGTTTTAAATCTAGAATCACTTTGTTTCATAGCCATTTAAAGCTATTAATAAGAAATTTAACAGGAAAAAACAAACTTTTTTAATATGCCTTTCCTGTCGGGTAGACTTTTTATGAGTATGATGCACCACAATAATTAATAGGTGTCCTAATAATTTGCTTGGTTTTTAAAAGGGGAAAGTATCGCCATTCTTGTCTTGGACAATTAGCTCATATTTCTGATTCTCAGTCTTTGTTTTTATCTCTTCGCTATCCAAGAACTCTGTTATTTCTTTTCGAATTTTAATTACTGTTTCTTTAGCCTCTGCATCCGATGAGTTCATGTTCGTCATGATTGTAATAGACACTTTTTCAGGCTTGTAGGAATATCTAATGTTAGCTACTTGATAATCTTTTTTCAGGAAAAACTTTTCTTGAATGGCACTCATGACGGGCATCCACTGACTCTCAAGTTCATCTTCGGCAACGTCCCGAGTTATAATCTGTACCTGTTTAGGAGAATCGTTTGCTTTTAAGAGTTCAATAGCAACCTTGTAGATTTCTACTTTCTTAGCTTCATCAGCTCTTGGGATGTACACTTCGACTACAGGGCTACGTGCGTCAACATTCATAATCGAATAGCCTGCTCCCTGCAAGTCCGACATCAACTTTTCGCCTAGTTCCTCCCTTTGTTTTACTATCTCTTTTAGCACCGGAGATACCTCTTTCTCATCAGAAATCTTTAACTCGTAGTTATCATACCCTCTTTTTTCCAAAATTTCAGTTAAAATAGTTAAAACTTTCTCCTCTTCTTGATTGACGTATTCTTCCGTTCCTTTCAGTTGTATGTCAAAGAGTGCCTTTTGTCCCCACATGCCCATGCCGACTCCTGCGGTTTTATATCCTTCTTTCTCCAACGCTTCCGTAATTACTATAGGTATCGGTTTTTGGAATATTTGTCCTAGATATGGGATCTTTGATACTACTTCCGCCATAGCTGGATTCAGGAATGCGGAACCAATTAGGACGCCTAGACTGACAAGCATTGCAACCGCAAACTGGGATTTTTTCCAACTTCTCTTTCTTCCTATCAATTTTTTTAAATCCGTCCTTGTTTCCGACTCTTCCTTAATATTTTTGGCAAATTCGTACAAAGAAGATGGTGCCTTGATTTTTTCCATCTCTTCATTAATTTCTTTCTTCATCGTTTCATCGATTTTCATTGTGAATTCACCCCTATAAAGCGATTTTCCGTCAACCGTTTTTTCAGAGCGTTCCTCGCTCTGCGAAGATGGGATTTGACTGTCGAATTTTTCAGTCCCAGCAAATCTGAGATTTCTTGAATTGCTTGCTCTTGGTAATAGTAGAGGATGAGAATGTTACGATAGTCCCTGTTGTCGAGGGACGAGATGCCATTTTTAATCTCGTTTTCGGTTTCGTCTTTTAACACGCTTTCCAGCACGCCATGTTTGTCTGTCACCAGTTCGATATCAATCGGAGATTCATTTAGGCGGACATTCTTTCTCCAAGTATCGATTGAGCGGTGGGAGACCAATTTATAAAACCAAGTGTTGAAATAAACGATTTCCTTTCCACTCATGATATTCCGATACGCCTCGATCATGGAGTTTTGAACAACTTCTTCTGCCTGTTCCTTCGACTTGAGGATACTGAAACTGGTTCTGTATCCCTTTTCGATCAAAGGATTGACTAGTTGAGCAAAAGCTTCGTCCTCGCCATTACGGATCCGTATCATCAGTGTTTCCCATGAGGAGAACCCCCTTTTTGTTTCTACCTTTTAGGCGAAGTTAAAGTTGCTGAGGATGCACATTTTTAAAAAAAACTAAAAAAAGAGTTGAACATCAGACAGAACTGATTTCCAACTCTTGTAAAGCTTAATTAGACAGGAGTTTATTAACTATACATGTTTTCCCAAAAGATAATTAGTCAGCAAAGAAGCGATTTACTTATTCAAGTGGCTTGTATCACGTATACACCGTAGTAGGTTGACCACCGCCTCGGAAGTTAGCACTTACACGCCAACCCTATCTAATCTGATTAACACTTTCAGCACATTTTCTTTTTCCGCATTATTTAACTATCCTGCTGTGTTAGCCACCGATGCATCGCAATACCAGCGCTGCACCACAGAGGATGAAAATGTGAGTAGAACGGTTATAGATTACTATGGATAGGTCGATGAACTATGGTGCCATAGAGCCCTTGCGTTAGTCTGACACCAACCCCATTTTTCGTTTATGAACCTTAATGAACTAACCTACTTCCTTAGATAAATAAAAAGTTGGTGGATGATTGCTTTAATTCTTGTTATCTAAATCATCATTTAGAAAAGATTTTTTATCCTCTTCAATTTCATTCTTTTTTTCAAGAAATTGCCCAATTATTGAATTGTTAATACCATTTTTGACCGCTGCTTCTATAACTGCATAAAGAGCTATTAATCCAACAATGGATACTATAATAGATATTACAATTGACATATTAACTATATTCATTAAAAATCCCCCTAAAAATTTAAATATTAATTAATTGAACTATCCTGCTGCATTATTTTATGCAATTCCTTCACAATCTCATTATAATTTTAACATAAATATCCAACTAAGACGGGGGATATTATAAAAGCATGGCAGGAGTATCAACCTCGTCCTTTAATACACTCATAAAAAAACAGGGAGAGAAAAATTCATATTTTTCTCTCCCTGCTTCTATGATGGGACTCTTGGAACAGCCCCATGTTTATTTAAAAAAAAATTTATTAATTTGTATTCGACTCAGTTCCATCTTTCAACACTAAGGGTTGAATCAAAACTTCAACACGTCTATTTTGTGCTCTACCTTCAGCTGTATCATTTGATGCGATGGGTTTAAATTCTCCATATCCTTTTGCACTAAATAGCAATGGATTTAAATCTGGATTTTCAACAACCATTTTCAAGAAGTTCACAGCACGCATAACACTTAGTTCCCAGTTGGAGGCAAACTCTGATGTATTCATTGGAATATTATCAGTGTGTCCTGTAACAATGATGCTTCTTGGAGGATCAAATTCTAACAATGTAGCGATTTCTGCAGCAATTTGACTGTATTCAGTTTTGATATTTGCACTACCAGGGTCAAATAATACACTGTCACGAATGGTTAATAGTAAACCTTCGTCTGTTAACTCAGTTGCTAATTGACTCTCAAGTTCGTTGACTGCAATGTACTCATCGACTCTATTTTGAATTTCTTCGAGTGATTTTTGATCTTCAATGAAAGCTGAACTTTCTTGATCAGATTCATTTGGAGCCTCTGGAATAGGCAGTGGAGCTGGTGATGGGTTTTCCATTACCCCCATACCACCATCAAAAATTTCATTAAATACAACGGATAGGTTTTCGAGCTTCTGTACATCCACTGTACTCGAAGCAAATAACACGATAAATAATGCTAATAACAGTGTCAATAAATCTGCGTAGGGAATTAGCCAAGATTCATCTATATGTTCTTCATGCCGATGTTTCTTATGCTTCCTTGCCAAGGCCATCCGCCCCGCTTTCGCCCATTATTTTTTGTCGTTCTTCCAAAGATAAGTAAGAAGAAAGCTTTTGTTCAATAACACGTGGAGCTTCTCCCTCTAAAACCGAAAGAATCCCTTCAATCATCATCATTTTTTGACGAACTTCTTGTTTTGATTTGCGTTTTAATTTATTTGCAAATGGGTGCCATAGCACATATCCAGTGAAAATCCCTAGCAATGTTGCCACAAAAGCAGCTGAGATAGCGTATCCAAGTTTATCGATGTCATTTAAATCTTTTAATGCCGCGATTAAACCAATAACCGCTCCTAATACCCCTAGGGTTGGAGCGTATGTACCCGCTTGAGTAAATATAAGTGCACCACTTAAATGACGTTCTTCCATCGCTTCTACTTCTTCAGTTAAAACGTCTCGGATATAATCCGCATTTTGTCCATCAATTGCAAGCGTAAGACCATTTTTTAAAAACAGGTCATCCACATCACCAGCTTTGCCCTCCAAAGCTAATAACCCTTCTCTTCTTGCTAAATCAGCCCATTGAGAAAATAGTTGAATGATTTCCCCGTCTGATTGTAGTTTCTGTTCTTTAAATATTAATTTGAATAATTTTGGAACTCTCTTTAATTCATTCATAGGAAAGGCGATTGTAACTGCCGCTACTGTTCCAACAATTATTATTAAGAAAGCCGCAGGGTTTATTAATACATGTAGTCCTGCTCCTTTAAAAACCATCCCTGCAAGTAAGGCAATAAACGCCAAAATAAGTCCAACAACTGATGATAAATCCATTTCTGTACCCCCAAAATTCTCTTTCTTCTACTTATTTCGGATTCTAAGCATTTTTTTGAAGTAAAGTAAGTAAAAAAAACGACATTCTATTATTTATTTCGACATACGAATTTCACAATTGATTTACTCCTTAGAAAATTGCTACTATAGATGTAGACTGATCGAAAAGGAGTTTTTATTGAATGACAAATTTTAATGAAAAATTAACGAATTACGCTGAGTTAGCAGTTAAAGTTGGTGTAAATATTCAACCCGGTCAAAACTTATATATTGCTGCAACAATTGATAATCCCGAATTCGTTCGTTTATTGGTTAAAACGGCATATGAAGTTGGCGCTAAAAATGTTTATGTTGATTGGTCTGATGATGTGATCACTCGCACTCGCTTTGAATTAGCACCTGAAGAAGTTTTTTCTGAGTTCCCAGAATGGAAAGTTCAAGAACGTATGACATTAGCTGATGGCGGTGCTGCATTTATGAGCATCATGTCGCAAAGCCCTGATTTACTAAAAGGGATTGAATCGTCTCGAATTTCTGCATTCCAAAAAGCATCAGGTACTGCGTTATCGAAATACCGTCAATATGTACAATCTGATAAAATCAGCTGGACTGTGGTAGCCGCTCCATCGGTAGCTTGGGCTGCTAAGGTATTCCCTTCGCTTCCAACTGAAGAACAAATTCCTGCGCTTTGGGAAGCAATCTTTAAAGCGGTTCGTGCAGACGTAGAATCTCCAATCCAAGCTTGGACTGACCATGATGCAACATTGCATACAAAAGTTGATTATTTAAATGAAAAGAAATACCACAAATTACACTACACAGCTCCAGGCACAGATTTAACAATCGAATTGCCTAAAGGTCACCTATGGTGTGGTGCCGGAAGTATCAATGAAAAAGGTGATGCTTTCATGGCAAACATGCCTACTGAGGAAGTATTTACAGTTCCTTTAAAAACAGGTGTAAATGGTTATGTTTCAAGTACGAAGCCTTTGAGCTACGGCGGTAATTTAATCGAAGATTTCAAAATCACGTTTGAAAATGGTCGAATTGTTAGTGTAGAAGCGAAAGAAGGTCAAGAAGTTTTAGAGCAACTTGTTGCAACTGATGAAGGCGCTAAATATCTTGGAGAAGTAGCATTAGTACCTCACAAGTCGCCAATTTCTGAATCTGGCTTATTGTTCTACAACACACTTTATGACGAAAATGCATCTAACCATTTAGCGATTGGTAGTGCGTATGCTTTCTGTCTTGAAGGCGGCAAAAAAATGTCTCAAGAAGAACTAGCAGAACATGGTTTAAACCAAAGTATTACACATGTAGACTTCATGATTGGTTCTGAATCAATGGATATTGACGGAATCTTGGAAGACGGAACAAAAGAAGCAGTATTCAAACAAGGAAACTGGGCATTTTAATCACTGCCAAAGAATCCAATTTCTTTCTCTATAATTCTTTCTCTTAATCATGTATACTTTTAAGTAATAAATACTTGGTTAAGTAGAAAGGAGAATTCATTTGACTTTCGGAATTATCATCGTCATTGGATTTATGATTGCAATAGGAGTTACTGGAGTTACAATTATGCATTATCTTACAAAAGCAATGGTATCTCGTGATGCAGAAATAATAGATCCAAAACCTGAAACTCGTTTTTAAGCAATCGTCCCTAGGGGCGATTGTTTTTTTGTTATTACTTAACGTTTTCATTACATTTGTTAGTCAGTGAAGTAACAGTCATATAACAAAATAGTTAGTGCGACTTAATTATTTCACAATATCTATTTCAATTGACCTATAAACGCTTGAAATAATTGATATTTCCCAGTAAGTACCATATGGCATTATACCTAATATCCTCTATACTTATGTAGCAAACTGTTTAAGGGGGAGTCTAAATGTTTTCTGGACTTGATATAGGAATTGACTTAGGTACTGCAAATATCCTTGTATATACAAAAAATAAAGGCATTATATTAAATGAACCTTCCGTAGTAGCGGTAGATACGAAAACGAAACATGTTATCGCTTTTGGCGAAGAAGCTAAAAGTATGATAGGAAAAACACCAGGTTCGATTACTGTGATCCGTCCTATGAAAGACGGAGTTATTGCTGATTTTGATATCACAACTGAAATGTTAAAACTAGTAATGAAAAAAGTAGGAAAAAAACTAGGAAGTTCCGTACGTAAACCAAATGTGATGGTTTGTACACCTTCAGGAGCTACTTCAGTTGAACGTCGTGCAATTCATGACGCTGTGAAAAATAGTGGTGCAAAAGAGGTTCATTTAATAGAAGAACCTGTCGCTGCAGCTATTGGTGCAGATTTACCTGTCAGTGAACCAATTGCTAGTGTCATAGTTGATATTGGCGGAGGCACAACTGAAGTAGGCATCATTTCATTTGGAGGTGTTGTTTCTTCCAATACAGTGAAAGTTGCTGGTGATCGCATGGATGAAGATATCATTCAATACGTGCGTAAACAGTTTAATGTGTTAATTGGGGAACGTACTGCTGAGCGCATTAAAATGGAAATCGGATATGCACTTATTCCTCACAAGACTGAAATTCTTGAAGTTCGTGGCCGCGACGTAATGACTGGGCTACCAAAAACGATTTCAATTAGTTCTGATCAAATTCAAGAAACATTAAAAGAATCATTACTTTCTATCTTAGAAGCTATCCGTGCTACTCTTGAAAGCTGTCCTCCAGAACTATCTGGTGATATCGTCGATCAAGGTGTGGTTTTAACTGGTGGTGGCGCTTTATTAAAAGGCATGCAAGAATGGTTATCGAATGAAATATCTGTACCTGTACATTTAGCTCCAAATCCTTTGGAATCGGTAGCAATAGGTACTGGTCGATCATTAGTAATGATGGACAAAATACAAAAAGTTACCCGTTAATCAAACATGAAACGGGCAACTTTTAACGCGGGATGATTCGTTCATCCCGCTTATTTTTTTGAGCAAATCTGGTTTAACTTGTGTTACGAAATTTGGTGAAAGTTCTTCAGAATTAATTCTTTGATGAAAGATCGGAGTTAATGCAGGTGATACTGGTGGTATAAGCCACGTCCAGTCTCCTCTAACTTCTCGCTCCTTATTCTCTTCTTTCTCCCTAAATGTTTGAAATTGTTGGGCAGCCGTATAATGATCCACCATTTGAACTCCAGCTTTTTTAAACGAATGATAGACTGCATGTTGTAATTCTACTAATGCTCGATCCCGCCAATATGTGGTGGTACTAGATGTGTCCATTCCTAATATTGTGGCTACCTCTCTCAATCGGTTATATCGATAAGGATCCACTAAATTTCTAGCAGCAATCTCTGTCTCCATATACCACCCATTAAAAGGTGCAGGATAATACAATCCACCAATTTCAAGTAAACGGTCTGAAATAATCGGAACTGCATACCATTTCAACTGTAATTCATCCCAATTCTCTTCATAAGGATGTACGATTGGTACTTCCAAAATTGATTCCTTAGGAATATCAATCTTTATTGGAGGTTGTTCATTCCACTGATAAATAATAGGAAGTATATCGAAATGATCACCATTCCCCTTCCAGTCTAGCCTTTGTGCAATTTTCGTTAATGGAATAGATGCTGGGTCTCCTATTTTTACTCTATTATTATCTTCATAGCCTGCATATCGTATTAATTGTTGACTCCATATTTTGACTTTTTGAATTTCATTTTCTTTTATAGCAGGAAAAATCGTAATCGTGGATTTTATTTTTCCTTTATTTGTGGCATGTTTAATATGATGTAGCAAATGACGCTCCACTTCTGTTTCTGAACTTACAGTTCTCGCATCAAATACATCAAGCGTTTCCCAAAATAGACGCCCAATACATTTCGTGCTATTTCGCCATGCAAGCTTTGCACCATACCTTAGTTCTTCCACATTATGTTCATACGTTCCTGTTTCATCTATAGAAGAAAGGATTTCATTTTGTCTCTCTTTTAAAACTTCCGTGGATAGATTGTTTTCATTTATATATTGAGTTAGAAATGTCATCGCTTTTTGTTTTAATTGATCTTTCAATACCTTCACCTCAGTTATACTATGTCTTTATTTTAATGAAGGAAGTTCTATGCCTCAATCAATAACCCCCTATTCGACAAATAGGTGTGACTTAATTGTGACGTGAAAGTAGCAAGTAGTATGTGAAATCAATTACAATAAAGAGGAACGTAAAAAAGGAGGAGTATATATGTCCTTATTAAACGAAATTTTAATTCACAATGAAACATTTGTAACTGATAAACAGTATGAGCCGTTTATTACAACAAAATTCCCTGATAAACGACTTGTCATCCTTACATGTATGGATACTCGATTAGTGGAACTTCTACCCAAAGCCATGAATTTAAAAAATGGTGATGTTAAAATGGTCAAGAGTGCAGGTGCCGTCATCAATCATCCTTTTGGTGGCATTATGCGTAGTTTGCTTGTCGCTGTTTATGAGCTTCAAGCAGATGAGATATACATAATTGGTCATTATGATTGTGGAATGAGTGCAATAGATCCAGATCAAATGTTGAAAAAGATGATGACTCGTGGTATTTCTGAAGAAACAATTAGTATGCTTGAGTATTCTGGAGTCAAATTAGGTGATTGGCTAAGAGGTTTTAATGATGTACAAGAAGCTGTAAAAAACAGCGTAGATATGGTGGTTAATCATCCACTAATGATTAAAGATGTTCCTGTTCATGGATTAGTTATTCATCCAGCTACTGGACAATTAGACGTTGTCGTCAACGGTAATAAATAGTCAACTTTGATATTAAAAAAATCGCTTAACCAATTTACTGGTTAAGCGATTTTTTATGCAATTTTTTTCCGTTTGTACTGCCATTGTTGATATTGGAAGCGAATAAAGCAGCCGATACAGAATCCTAGAATAGCAACCATTGCTGCGATGCCAACCATAATGGTCGCAATATTAAAGATTGTCATCATGTTGAACATATAGCTAATAACTGCAATGGCTAAAAATGAAATAGCCATCCACTGATTAAATTTCAATTGATCTTTGTCTTCTTGTATATATTCATTTAAAGGTTTACTTAAGAATTTCTTTACGACCAGCATAACTGGGTGAATCCCAACAAAAACACTTAAAACACATGAAACTAGTGGTACGAATAAAATCCATGCATTCTGTGTTAGGAGTGCTATTACGACAGCAAGGACAATAGTCCACTGATTTGCTAGTACAAGAGGTTTTGGAATAGTGTTCATTTTAATCCCTACTTTTCTGATTGGTTTTAATGAATATAGTATATGATATATTTTTCAATCTGTACACAATCTACCCTTAGATTCGATTTATTTCCCGGGAAATCGACAAAAAAACTGGTTTCTCAAGTGAGAAACCAGTTTTTTATCGTTTTCCGATATTTCCTCCAAGCGGTCTTACCCTTTCAATAATCATCTTCAATAATTGCATAAAGAAAATGATCTTCCCAGACCCCATTAATAAATAACAACTTACGTAGCAATCCTTCTTGTTGCATTTTCGCTTTTTCTAAAACACGAATTGATCCAACATTTCTTGGTGATACATACGCTTCAATCCGATGGAGTTGTAGTGATTCCATTCCATATTTAACAACAAGTTGAACAGCTTCAGAAGAGATCCCTTTTCCAGCATGTTTCTCATCGATAGAGTAACCGATAAATGCACTAGAAAATGGTAATCTCTTTACGCTATACATGGAAATATGACCAAGTAGTTCACTAGTGAACTGATCAAAAATACCGAAACTATATTCGCGTTTGTTTTTCATATGATGCAAAGATTCACGGATTTTTTCTTTTTGGACAGCTTCTGTAAAATAAGAGTCTGGGTGTCTAGGTTCAAAAACGGACCAATATTCCCGGTTTCTATGAACTAGATTGGCAAATACCCAAGCATCTTCTTCATATAGCGTCCTTAAATAACAAGTTTTTCCTTCTAATAAAATCATCAATCATCATCCTTTAGATGAAGTAAGCTCTAAAAACTCTTCAACATCTTGAACACATAAAGCAATTCCTTTTTCCCAGAACGCATGTTGAGTAATATCTTCACCTAAATGTTTCATTGCTAAATCTTCAACAGACATAATGGCTGTGTCACGAAGTAAAGCAATGTATTTTTCTTCAAAACTACTTCCTTCTTCAATTGCTTTTGCATAAATACTTAAACTGAATAAATACCCAAATGTGTATGGGAAGTTGTAGAATGGAACACTTGTGATATAGAAATGCAGTTTAGATGCCCAGAAGTGTGGGTGAACTTCTCCAAGTCCGTCACCAAAAGCTTCACGTTGTGCCTCTTCCATCAATTCGTTCAAGCGATTGGCTGGAACAAATCCATTTTTGCGCTCTTCGTAAAATCTTGTTTCAAAAAGGAATCGAGCATGGATGTTCATGAAGAATGCCACACTGCGTTGAATCTTGTCCTCTAACAAGGCTAGTTTCTCATCCGCAGACTTAGCTTCTTTAACTGCAGCATCTGCCACAATCATTTCTGCAAAAGTTGAGGCTGTTTCTGCAACTCCCATAGCGTATCTGCGGTTCATCCAATGTACTGGGCGAAGTGCATACGAATGATAGGCATGACCAAGTTCATGCGCTAAAGTTGCGACATTGGACATCGTCCCACTATATGTCATGAATATACGAGATTGTTGAGATAGTGGCATTCCTGTACAGAAACCACCTGGTCGTTTATTTGGACGGTCTTCTGCTTCAATCCATTCATCTTCAAAAGCTTTTCGTGAAAATGCTTCTAATTCCGGACCAAATTTACCGAAGTGTTTTAAGATGAATTCAGCACCTTCTTGGAATGAAACCTTTTCAGTTGAAGCCGTAACTGGTGCGTCTAAATCATGCCAATTCATTTGTTCAGTTCCTAAAATTTCTGCTTTACGTTTTAGATACTTCACAAAAGGTCCTTTATTCGCAGAGATTGCTCCCCACATTGCATCTAATGTTTCTTGTTTCATACGGTTTGTATGTAAAGGCTCTTTTAAAACTGAATCCCAACCACGTTTTTTATAAACAGCTAATCGGAAGCCTGCCATATGATTTAACGTTTTAGCAAAGAAATCCTCTTTTTCAGTCCAAGCATTTTCTAACGCTTCAAACGATTCTTTTCGTACGGTTGAATCTGAATGAGAACTTAAGTTGCTAGCTTGACCAACAGAAAATTCTTTTTCTTCTCCATCAACAGTCACACGAACTTTTACTTCTCCAACTAAAAGATCATACATCTGACCCCAACCGTGATAACCATCAACACCAAGCGCTGTAATCATGTCTTCTTCTTTTTCAGACAATAATTCCTTAGCTTCATCTCGCCATTCATTCAATACGAAAGAGAACTCATTTAGCTCTTCTGATTTCATTAATTCAGCCCAAACGGAATCAGCTGTTTTAGAAAGCTGTTGTTGAACAATTAGCATTGAAGAAGAAAAACGTGCACCTATTGAACCGATTTCCCCTTGAAGTAATTTAGCTTGAGAATCTGTTGTATCTTGTGCTAAATAACAGCCTACTACTGCGCCTGCTTGAGTTAAGTTTTCTGCAACTTGTTTAATTCCATCAATTATAGAGACAATCTTTTCTGCTTCAGAACCACTTTGGGGCACTGAAAACGAAGACAATTGCTCCTCGAACGATTCTAATTTAGTTTTTAGTGTATCTAAATGCGCGCGAAGTTCAGGAGAACTACTTCCTCCCTTGAAAAATACATCTAAATCCCATACTTCTGCATACGTTTTTGTCGTCAATTTATTATCCCCCATGTCTTTCTAAATTTTCCGAAAATACTACGTCATTATATCATGCTTCTTCGCCTTGCGAAACATCTTCTTGATAAGGAACATAAGGTATGTCTCGATTCGCACATACTTGCATAATATGCTGTATGATTGCTTTTAACACGTAAATACGTGCATAATTTTTATCATTTCCACCAACCACTATCCATGGAGCATAGTTTTTGTGCGTTTTTTCAAGCATGTCTTGTGCTGCTTCAATATATAAAGACCATTTCTCTCTATTTCTCCAGTCTTCTTCCGTTAGTTTCCATTGTTTATAAGGATCATCTTGTCTCTCGGTAAATCGAGTTAATTGTTCTTCTTTCGTGATTTGCATCCAACATTTGACCATAATATACGATTCATCCGTTAATAATTTTTCAAAGTCATTTATTTCTTGATATGAACGTTGCCATTCGTCTTTTGTCGCATACTCCTCAATTCGTTCTACTAGAACTCTTCCATACCAAGAACGATCGAAAATACCGATTTGACCATGTTGAGGCAACTTTCTCCAAAACCGATGTAAATAATGAAATCTTTTTTCATGAGGTTGAGGTGCTGCAATCGGATGAACAAATAACCCCCTTGGATCTAGCCGTTCAGTCACACGTTTTATGGCGCCGCCTTTCCCAGCAGCGTCCATTCCTTCGAAAACGATGATCAAACCCACTTTTTGGTTGAATAAATGTTGTTGAAGGTTTAACATTTCATATTGGAGTGCTTTTAATTCTTTTTTATACACTTTTTTGTTTCCATCGTATTCTTTCATCATAATTTCACTTAACTTAAGATTCATTGTGAAGACCTCATCTCTTTTATTCTATCTTACAGAATATTTTGTTAAATTGAAATTTGTTGTTCAGATGAGATGTCGCTATACTTACTCTAGGAGGTGAATGATATGTTACGTTATATTCTTGTCATCGTGTCACTTTTGGCAGTCATAACAACCAATGCACTAGCAAATATACTTCCTTTAAACGGTCAAACTACAGGAGAAATCTCAAATCGTTTGCCTGTACTATTTACACCGGCAGGTTATGTATTTTCAATTTGGTCTCTTATTTATTTATTGTTGATATTTTGGGTAATCGGGCTTTGGCGCAATCGCTTTAACAAGGATGCCCTGTATGAAAGACGTTCTCTATTGTTCATCATAAGCTGTGTGTTTAATATAGCTTGGATTTTCTTATGGCATTATGAATATTTCCTTTTAACTGTCGTAGTGATGATCAGTTTGTTGCTTACATTAATTATTCTTTATCGTACATATCCCGTACACGATAACCGTTTGTCGAGCCGCTTACCAATCTCGATTTATCTTGGGTGGATAAGCGTTGCAACCATTGCCAACATTAGCTATGTACTTACAGTCTATGAATGGAGTGGTTGGGGATTAAGTGATCCTTTATGGGCAGTAATCATGATGACAATTGGGGCTGCTTTAGCATTACATATTCGTTTTCACCATTTTGACATTGCCTACCCAGCAGTCTTTATATGGGCATTCATTGGAATTGCCGTAAGGAATGGCTTTGAAGAGCTTTTAGTAATGACAGCTGCTCTATTTCTAAGTGCTGTCCTACTAGTAGGCATTATATTCATCCGAAAAAAATCGTCATCAGTTCAATAAAACAAATTCAGACTGCCTAGGCAGTCTTTTTTTTGGAAACAATTGGGCTTTCGCTCATAGAAATCGATTTTGAGTGAAAGGTCTTCACATGAGAGAGCAAGGTCTTCGTGTGAAAGTGAAAGATCACGATTTGAAAGTGAAAGGTTCAGGAAGACGATTCTTTTTTCAGTTTCTAAAATCAATATCAATGCAAAAAAAGACCTTCTGCGTTAATAGCAGAAGGTCTTCGGGTTAGTCTTCTATTTTTGTTAATAAAATCGGAGCGTCTTTTGTCACAATAATCGTATGTTCAATTTGAGCAACAAAGGATTTATCTGCTGTTAAGAAAGTCCAACCATCACCTGATTCAATAATGTGTTCTGCTTTTTCAGAAATGAAAGGCTCAACAGCTAAGACCATGCCTTCTTTTAAGATCGTTGGTTCCCATGCATCATAATAATTTAAAATATGCTGAGGAGCTTCATGTAGAGATTTCCCTACACCGTGGCCAGTTAAATTCATAATAACGGTAAAGCCATTTTGTTTTGCTTCTCGTTCAACAGCTTTTCCAATTTGATTTAAACGTGCACCGGCTTTAACTTTTAACATCGCACGATCAAATGAACTTTCAGCTACTTTACATAGCTTTTCTTTTAATTTATCGCCTGTGCCAACAACAAACGATATACCTGTATCGGCAAAATAACCATTATAAGAACCTGACACATCAATATTAACCATGTCTCCGTCTTTAATGATTCGTGAGCCTGGAATACCATGAGCAACTTCTTCGTTAACACTGATACATGTGAAACCCGGGAAATCATATTCGCCTTTAGGTCCTGAAATCGCACCTTTTTCTTCGAACATTTTGCCACCGATTTCATCAAGTTCTTTCGTAGTAATGCCTGGTTTTGTAGCAAGGCGCATGGCATCTCTAATTTCAGCAACTATACGTCCAATGGTTTTTAACGACTCAAAGTCTTCTGTTGTTTTAGCAATCATGGTTACAAAATCCCTTCTACTTCTAATTTCTACTCCATACTATACCATATAAAAAGAGGCTTTCCCATGTGTCAGAATCATTCTGAACATTTGGAAAACCTCAAGAAAGTGATTATATTTAAATCAAGATTTTTCGGGATTCAAGAGTCTTGGTGCTGTTAAAAACAACAGTGAAGTTACAACCGCTGTTAATAAAAATACCGGAATCATATAAGTTGCATTATAAACACTCGAATAGATCAATAAATTTTGGCCTTCCTCAGCATACATGCCAAAGAAGAATATTCCTGTAATTACATGTACGAAATAGCGTAAAAACGATCCAATAAATACAGCAGTAACAATAATCGTTATTAATCTCATTTTTGTTTTACTATTTTCACTAAAGTATTGTTTGCGCATGACCCCTGCAAAACCAACTACTGCATACGCAATTAAATAATCTAGTATTACTTGCATGACCACAAAACTAAATGACAATGGAGCGACTGAAATTAAGCCAGAGACTATTTGTAAAAGCCCTACTAACAGTCCCGTTAACATACCCGCAATTACGCCTCTTCTGAATGCAATTAATACAATTGGAATCATCACTAGACTCACAGAGCCGCCTTGAGGCATTTTAAATGCGACAAAGTCTAATACAAATCCTAACGCTGCAAAGATTGCAATCTCTACTAATAGTAATACTCTTTTGTTTCTCATTTTTTCTTCCTCCTTTTGCGATGTACTGTAAATCGCATGTTGGGGGTGAAAAAAACCAATAAAAAAAACGAATACAGGACAGAGCCTGACATCGTTGGTGTCGGTTTCTATCCACATCCCTGCGCAAGCATTAACTTACAGGTTCTAAGGGTTAGAACATGTCATGTTCACTCTCAGCCGTTTAACGGCTCCCCTTGTGGTTCATATACATCTAATTTTGTTAGTACGGATTAATTGTACATAAATAGGGAAAGAGAATCAAGAGACTAATTTCCACGTTTGTGAGGAATACAATCCGTGGGTATACTAATAGTACTAAATCTAATAAGGATGTGAATTTCAGATGATTGAGTTGTTAAAAAATCTAATCGCCATTAAGAGTGATACTGAAGAAGGAGCAAACGAAGCACTTCGATACTGTTCAACATGGCTAAATAGTCACGATATCGAGCATACTGTGATCGAAAATGAAGGTCGTTTAATGATTCATGCTGAAGTTGGCACAGGTCCATCTACAATTGTTTGGAACGGACATGTCGATGTAGTTCCAGGGAAGCTTGAACAGTTTAATCCTGTTATTGATGGGGATAAATTATATGGTCGAGGGTCTGCAGATATGAAAGCAGGCGTTGCCGCAATGATGGAAGCGTTCCGCCGAATTTCATTAACACCTGAGGCATTAACACACCGTATTGCCCTTCATATAGTGACGGATGAAGAAACGGGTGGTCGTAAAACTTCTGGCCATTTAGTTGAGACAGGATATACGGGTGATTTTGTTATTTGTGGAGAACCTACGCATCTAAAACTGAGCGTTCAGTCAAAAGGTATTATTCATGTAGATGTAACGTTTAATGGGAAAGGTGCACATGGCTCACGTCCATGGGAAGGTACAAACGCCATTGAATTAGCTTATGAATTCCACGACAAATTAAAGACATTGCCATTCTATAAAGTGAGTAATGCTTACTATGAACATCCTTCCGTCAATTTAGCGAAAATACAAGCTGGGGATCGCTACAATATGGTGCCGGATACATGCGAGGTCGCATACGATATCCGCTTTGTTCCCGGTCAAAAATGGGAAGATATTGTCCAAGAAATGACAGACCTAGCATTATCGCTAAATAAAAACACGGTTGTGAAACCTGGTGGAAAAACGCCTGCAATTGTAACGACTGAAGATAATGAATTCGTTAAAACGTTAGCTATAGCAACTGCAGATGTGACTCAGAAAGATGCGGTCTTATTTGGTCAACATGGAGCTGCAGATACTAGGTATTACGCAAGAACTGGAGCAGGTGCAATTGAATTTGGACCAGCTGGTGACGACTGGCATGGACCTGGAGAGTATGTTCTTATTTCTTCAGTAGAACAATACGCTGATATTTTAACGAAACATGCCCTTTCTTGAAACTAAATTCTCTCTCTTCCGTATAGTATGTATCTAAGATCAGTAGGAGGATTTCAAGTGGATAACAATCGAGCGTTGTCATCATTGTGTTATTTCAGTATTTTATTTGCTCCTTTTTTACTACCCATCATTATTTATTTTGTATCGGTAGATCAAGAGGTCAAATATCATGCGAAGCGATCTTTATTGTCACATTTAATACCTGTTGGTTTATTGATCATTGCGTTTATAGTATTTGCTATTGGAATGGTATCAGCTTCAACTGTGACATTTGATGGCTCAAACTCAGGGTTTGGAATACTCGCTACTGGCCTCCCCTTCCTATTCATGATTGTGTATGGCATTGTTTCACTTATTGTGTTGATTTGGAACATTGTACAAGGTGTCAAAGTGCTTCAGTATGTTTGATTATCTTCGATTTGGGGAACTCATAGTAATATAGAAACAGCCGATAGGAGCGATTCAAATGAGAATTGGTAGCTTAATAAAAACAGCCATTAAATTTGCCCCAATCATACTACCTATAGCAAAAAAGGTATTAGATTCACGTAAAGGCACAAAGATGACAACGCCAAGAAAATAACAAAAAAGCTTGAACTCAGAAATTGAGTTCAAGCTTTTTTATGATAATGGACGTAATTCCGTTAAGACCAGTAGGTTGTTTGATAATTTAGATGATGGCAACAAAGCCGACTCGTCTTTAGCAGGTTTCGAACTATTTTGAGCTTCCATCAACTCTTCAAATGTTAACGGATTAGCAGGAGGTATTTCAGCTGGCAGCACTTGCGCTTGACCATTAGAATACATTGCTAAAAATTGATTAGCCATTGCGCGATACCCTTCGGCATTAGGATGTACGTCTAAAGGATTAGGGATTTTGTCTTTTGCTTGATCTCCAAATGCAGCATCAACAGATACAAACTGAACGCCTGCTTCTTTTGAAACACGAGCTAAAATTTCATTCAATTTGTTTAACTGTTTAGCTGTCCCATTTTTTTGCGAATCACGAACATGAGGATAAGCAAAATAATAACCCATGACATACACTTGAGCCTTTGGTGCACGTTTTTTTAATTCGTCTAATAACTTCACCATATTCTCACGAGCTTTATTCAACGAATAATCTGCAGGAATTTGTTGAAAAGCAATTGAGCCTGATGCTCCATCTACTTGTATTAATCGAAGAAGGTCGTTAGCACCTGCGGATACCGTAATTAGATTAGCATTTTCAAGTAAAGGTTTAGCCTCTTCAGACTGAACTCTTTCTAAAACTTGTGCTGTTGTATAGCCTGGAAATGCTAGAGCCTTTGAATAAAACGCGAGTGGTTGATTTCGGGCAATTTCTTGTGCGATTAAATCGCTATACCCTGTATCAATTTCCCGATTTGGCGTTTGTCCAGCTGCTAATGAATCCCCTAGAGCAATATAGCTAACAGGGCCATTCACAAATGCTGAGGCTTGAATAGGTAAGTACATGAACATTACGAAAACACTTAGGGCAAAAAGAAATTTTTTCTTCATAAATGGCACCATCTTTATTAAGCCCAATTCCCTTTGCGGAAAATTGGCTCTCTTGTTCCATCTGATAATTCTCCATCGATGTCCATTTCTGCACTACCAATCATGAAATCTTCATGAGTAATGGATGTATTTAATCCAAGTGCTTGAAGTTGAGCTTCTTCTAAATCACGAGCACCTTCATAACAAGTAGGATATGCCTCACCAATCGCTAAGTGGTTAGAAGCGTTTTCATCAAACAGGGTATTGTAGAACAATATACCTGAAGCAGAAATCGGTGATTCATGGGGAACTAAAGCGATTTCACCCAAATAGGAAGAACCTTCATCGTTTTTGATTAACCCTTGAAGTAGGTCATTTCCTACTTCTGCATGTGCTTTGATGATTTTTCCGTCTTTAAAAGTTAACGTGAAATCATCAATTAAATTGCCTTTATAAACAAATGGTTTTGTATTTTTAACGTATCCATTCACTCCATACTTTAAAGGAGCAGTGTACACTTCTTCAGTCGGCATATTAGCTATAAAAGCTGTTTGGTTTGGTGTTCTACTTGCACCTGAAAGCCATAAATGTTTGTCTGGCAACTCTACTGATAACTCTGTTCCTGGAGCAGAATAATGAATCTTTTTGTAGCGGCGATCATTCAACATCGTGGCACGCAATTCTAAATCACGAATATGAGTCTTCCATTTTGCAACAGCTGTTCCATCCCCAATTCGAACAGTTTTAAAAATAACTTCCCAGAGAGCCTTTACTTGTTCTTCTTTAGGCAAATCAGGGAATACTTTTTTCGCCCAAATTTCAGAAGGAATCGCAATAATGGACCAAGCAATTTTGTCAGACATCACGGCTGCTCTATATTTTTCTAAAGCTCGACCTGATGTTTTTTGATAATCAGAGATTCTTTTCGCAGGAACACCTGCAAGTAAATCCGGATCTTCAGCGTCAATCCAAAGGAGAGAACCTTGCTGATCAATAAGTTCGTTACGTTGGGTAACCATCCATGCCGGAAACTCTTTCATGGCAGACTCAGGTGCTAAGTCAAAAAACGCTCGATGAATTGGACCATCCGTAAAATTCACATGAACACTTTTAGCTCCAGCTTCATACGCTTTTTTGACAATAAGGCGGGAAAATTCTAATGTATCCGTTGTAGTATTAATTAAAACATTTTGACCAGGTTGAACATTAATTCCGACACGGACTGCTAAATCAGCATACTCTGCTAATTTTTCTTCGAATGTCATCATTTCTTTTTCCCCCTTTGCTGCAACGTTTTAGATGAGCCTTCAATTAAAACGCCTCGATCCCAAACTTTTTGAACTGGCTTCGAAGGTAACTCTTTCGTCCATTTTTTGAAGTTCTTTTCATCCATATAAGATAACAAAGTTAAAATTTCACCATCTGCACCTGCACGACCTGCACGTCCTGAGCGATGTAAGTATTGTTCAATTGTATGTGGAACATCCACATGAATAACATGTGTGATTCCTTCAATATCTAAGCCTCGAGCAGCTACATCACTCGCGATTAAAATATTTGCTTCCCCTTTTCTAAAGGCATTAATCGCTTGTTTACGCTCTTCTTTTTTCATGTCAGAATGCAATGCCACAACATTCGCTTCTCTGAATTTAAGTTTATTTTCTTTCATCAATAACTGATCTAAATTATTTACAAATGCTAATCCTTTTAAGCCTTCCGTATGCGCAAGTCTTCTAAGCATATCGGTCTTATCTCGCTCTTCGATCTTAACGAAAGAATGAACCACTTTTCCTTGGGCTGGTAGTTCATCATGATTCACTTGAATACGAATTGGCTCTTTCATTAAACGAGAGGCAACTAGCTCAATCTCTTCCGTAATCGTTGCAGATACAACTACAACCTGACGTTGATGATTAGCTCCTTCGATTAATGATTTAATTGTCGTTCTATGATCACGAGCTAATAACTGATCACCTTCATCTAAAACAATGTAACGAATTTCATGCAATTTTAATTTTTTAGCTTTAATTAATTCATTTAAACGACCTGGTGTACCCACTACGATTGTCGGTTTCTTCTTAAGCTTTTCAAGCTGACGTTGCATGTTCGCTCCACCAATTAGTTGAGTAACCGTTATGTCTGTACCTGCAGTCCATTCGCGCAATACTTCAAGTATTTGCATCGATAGTTCTTGTGAAGGAGCTACAATTAGCGCTTGTGTTGCTTGCTTAGATCCATCAACTTGTTCAAGGATTGGTAATACATAAGCTAATGTTTTTCCTGAACCAGTTGGAGATTGAGCTACAACATCTTTTCCTTCTAACATAGCCGGAATCAGCTGAGTTTGAACGGGCATTTCTGTATCGAACTTCCACTTATCTTGAAGTTCTTTTTTTAATTCATTTATAAATGACATGGTCTTCTCCACCTTTACACTACATGAGCTAAGTGTACCATAAATCGCTTGATTTAACCCTTTATGCGACTAATAAAAGCTATAAAATAAAGGCTGAATTGAACGATTATTCTATGTGCGTTTTTGAAGAGAAAGAAAGACTCCACCCAATAACGAGGATGGAGTCTAAACTTCTATATTGTTTCGTAACCACATAATTCAATTGCACAATCAGCTAATACCATTAGTGAATCGATATAAAATTCATCTAATTTCAGTTCTTTGTTAACAATAGATAACTCCGTGCAGCCCAATATAATTCGGTCGCACCCGAGTGCGGTCATTGTCGCGATGATTTGTTGCCATTTTGAGAAATCAACTGGTTTGCCAGCCTTTACATCATCATAAATAACAGACATTACGAGTTTTTGTGTTTCTTCATCTGGAATAATCGGTTGAATTCCTACATCACGACAAGCTAACTGATACACAGAAGCAGTAAGCGTACCAGTGGTAGCTAGAATCCCAACTTTTTTTGCACCCTCAAGCTTCGCCTTTTTAGCGGTTTCTTGAATCATATGGATAACTGGTAAGCCAATCCCCTTTTGAATCTCTTCATAAAAGCTATGAGCTGTATTACATGGAACCGCAATGACTTCAGCACCAATTGATTTGAGCTTTTGACCATCTGAGATCATAACAGGAACAGGGTTTTTTTTCGACCGGTCTAAAATATACGTCGTACGATCAGGAATCGACGTGTTATTGGTAATGACCATTTGGACATGCTCTTGATCGACAGATGCAACTGTACGTCTAACAATCATTTCACCAAGAAGCATGGTCGCTAGCGGGCCAACACCACCGATAATGCCTAATACTTTTTTCTCCATAGTTTATGACAAACCTTTGTTGTTAAAATATTTTTTATATTTTCGATAATAATTTAAATTATTTAACGTTAATTTTACCCAACGTTTTGGACTGAAGTCTTCTGAATAATACAAGTGGTTTGTTACTTTACCTTCTTCGATTAATTGTCTTGCTTCATCCAATAACGGGCCTTCTTTTCCGTATTTGAATAAAACACCTTTCGGGATAATCATCCAGAGATGCTTATCTTTCGCGTATGTTAATTGTTGAGGAATATTCAACATGTGATCATCTGCTACATACTGCATTAAATTATGTCCACTTGCCGTAACGTAATAGCTACTACGACCATTTCGTAAATTAATTTCAAATAGCTTGTATTCTCCATCACGAGAATCATATTTCATATCAAAGTTAGCAAATCCGTTATACCCAATATCCTCTAAGAAGAATCGCACTTTATCCAACAATGCTTCATCAAACGTATTGATAATCGCTGCGTAACTACCGATTCCTTCCGGTGAATGTTCTTCTAAAATTGGATTTCCTAGTGACATTAGCTTCACTTTTCCATCTTTCCCAACATACGCATTTAACACACGCATGAACGAATCGTCACCCGGAATAAATTCTTGGATGGTTAGATTATCTTTATAAGTCGATTCATAAATTGCTTTGATAATGGCATTTTTTTCTGCAACATCATGTGCCACAAACACTTTCTTTTTGCCTGGGAATGAACAATTCCAGTAAGCAACTGAGTTAGAGGCTTTAATAATAATTGGGTACGTGAAATCCATATTGAACTCATCTTTATTCTCAAACGTACATAAAGCCGTCTTCGGATAAGAGAAGCCGTATTGCTCACAGATTTCATAAAAGTTCTCTTTTAATACGATGCGCTCCATTAAGGATTCATCAATATATGGGACTGCAAAATGAGGAAGTAATTCCTGTTTGTTTTTAATGATTAACTTTGCATAATCATCTCCACAAGCTAGCAATAGTAACTTTTGGTTTGGGTGTTCACTTGCTACTTTAATTAGAGCAGGCACAAAAACATCTTGTTCATTTAAACGAGGAATAACTTGAAAATCTAAAATTTTGCTGTCTTGTGTTGCAGACAAATTCATACGACCTAAGACAAGTGGTTTAATTCCATAAGCTTCATGAAAGGCACGTGCCATACCGTATGCATTCATATCAGAACCTAATAATATGGGTAAAAATGAATTGTTTAACGTCATCTAATATCAACTCTCTTTTCTAGAAACATAATGTATGTTCATTGTATCGTGAATGTTGGTTTTCTCCGAGCATTAACTTTTTGTTCAAATGCATAAGCCATTGAGATGAGCATTGGTTCACTCCATGCTCTTGACGAAAAGGTCAATCCGAAAGGTTCTCCAACTTGGGTAAATCCTGCAGGAACTGTTATCGACGGAAACCCAGCAGCTGCACCTATGCTACAACCATGATCTTGCGGAAAAACAAGAGCATCAAGTTTTAGGTCATCTAGAGATTTACCGAGTCCAATCTCACCTGCTAAATACCGATTGTTAGTAAGCGCTTGAATATATTCTTTTTCCGTTAATGTGCCAGACGTTAGCTCTGAACGCTCTAGCATAATTTGACCGAATTTTAGTGTTTCATTTGGGTGAAGATTATTAAAATGGATGACGTCACTAAGAGAACGTATTGGATTAGTTGCATTTGTATTCGCCAAATAACTGTTTAAGTCAGCTTTAAATTCATACGTCAATACGTCATACCCTAATTCATCTTCTACGCACCCTATATCGACTGGGTCAATAATTTCGGCTCCGAGTTCTTTTAGAACTGCTAGTTGTCTTTCAAATAATTCAGCACGTTCAGCTGACATTTCTTGATTAAAAATAGCACGTGCAACACCAATTCTTTTCCCTTGGAGTGCATGAACATCCAAACAGTCTCTCCATACCTTATCCTTAAAGACGCGACTTTTTTGAGTAATTGGGTCACGTTTATCCTGTCCGACAATAGCAGAAAACAGATGAAGCGTATCTTCAACAGTGCGAGTCATAGGTCCAGCCGTATCTTGAGTATGTGACAAGGGAATAATCCCCGCACGACTCACACTACCTACTGTTGGTTTTAAACCAACTAAGCCATTTTGCGCTGCCGGATTTAATATGGAACCTGATGTCTCTGTTCCAATAGCTGCAGCAGCTAAATTAGATGCGATGGCTGAAGCAGATCCTGAACTGGACCCCCCAACATCAAAAGGACCATAGGGATTAATCACTTGTCCACCACGGGAACTAAATCCATTGGTCATTTTATCTGACATAAAGTTAGCCCACTCGGTCATATTCGCTTTGCCCAAAATAACAGCACCAGCATTTCTAAGTTTTTCAACAATGGTGGCATCATTCGTGGCATAATGCTTGGCTAGCGCCAACGAACCCGCACTAGTATGTAATTCATCGGCCGTCTCGATATTATCTTTTAACAAAATGGGTAATCCATGGAGAATGGAACGTGGTCCACTTTCTGAGCGTTCATCGTCTAAAGCTTGTGCAATTTGAAGAGCTTTTGGATTCACTTCCAGTACTGCATTTACAAGAGAATTTTTCTCTGCAATCGCTTCTAAATACATCAAAACAAGATCTTCAGAAGTCAACTCGCTACCTTCCATTTTCTCTTGCATTTGAAAGATTGTTGCTTCTTCTAACCATTCATTTGAGAGTTGTTTTCGTTGCGCTTGATTCATTTGAAAACCTCCACAATAGACTTTATAGGCATAACATATTTAGCTCGTTTTTTATTATTCCTTCAAACTGAAATTATAGCATTTATTCCAACTTTACATAAGTCGTCCTTTAGACGCTATTTCAATAAAATTTTATATTTAATCCCGTAAAAAAAGCCAGAATGGCAACATGTTACGTTGCCATACTGACCTATATTTATAAGTTTGCTTTTTCCATATGCTCTTTTATTAACTCATATAATGATAGTTCATATAGTTGTTTGCCTTCTACTTTAAAGACACCTTGAGCTACCAGGTCATCTATGACGGTCATTATTTTTCCGTCCATTTTCGTTTCTTTAGGTGGGATCATGATGTGAATCTCCTTACATATTTAGTCAGTAAGTATTTACCCCACCTTTTCTTTTTTAAACCAGTGACGATGTTTTTTTGGAATAAACGTAAAGCAAATAAAACCAATGAATGTACCCAGTGTATTTAACCATAAATCATCGACGTCACTACTTCTCAACTGCGTCAACTGCAACAATTCAATCGACAATGACAATAAAAATCCTGCTAAGACTGTCCAAAAAATATGTTCAAATTTTCTCCATAGCAATGGCAATAAGAATCCAATGGGCATAAACATAAAAATATTCCCCATAAAATTGATTAAAAAAGGCTGCCACAAATCGAGATATTTAATCGCATTATATGTTTCTCGAAATACACGGAAGAATTCTAAATTAACAGCTTGGAAATTGCCATTTACGAACTCAATGGAGCCATTGTTAAATGAAATGGAAGGAATAACTGTTTGGGAAAGCAAGCCGATTAAAAAAATCAAAAAGACTATTACGCCAATTTCGTGTAATGGTTTAGCTTTATGTTTCGATTTCTTTATTCGATAAAAGCGGTAAATCATGATGACTGGCAATGCGATGGCCATGTAGAACCACATGTCTTGGAGATAATAAATAATTGTATGCATAGGGGCTCCCTCGTTAAATCTGATAGTCTCAGTGTAATCCCTTAACGGTTCTAAGTCCAAAGGAGATTTCTAGGAGATTCTGGTTAAATTAATCGTGTAGTAATATGTATCCAATATATTAAAAATGGTTACTCTAGTAGATAGAGCAATGCGTTTCTTTATGGATTCTAGCAAAGTCAGATTAAAATAGAAAGACAGGAGGGGATTTAATTGAGAACCATTGGATTATTAATTGTCCTTACTATTGGCGTATATGTAACGAGCCCCTTTTGGGAAAAATACGCAGACGATTATATAGATACCTCGTTTTTAGACAAAATAGATCAACAAGTTCAAGTTGGGATTGACTATGTAAAGGATCAGCCCCTTTTCACCGAATCAGTTGAAACTTTTCAAACAGCTATAACCGAACTACCAGCTCAATTAGTCGAGGAGAAAAATCGTATCTTACCCGCTCCCATTGAGCCAATAGATAAACCAACTTTAAAAACGCCTACAGAAGGCTTATTCTCAGTTCATAATATTGAGATTGGTGCTCCGAAGGATTCAGTTATTGCAGAAATAGGCGAACCTAAACGCATTACTGCGAATGAATACGGAACATCGTGGCAAACGTACCATACCGACTATCAAAACTTTTTCATGGTTTCCTATGACCGTGAAAACAAAGTGAATGGACTATTTACCAATAATGACTTAATCGCCTCTTCACTCGGAATCAAATTAAATTCTTCTAAAGAAGATGTCAGAAAAGCTCTTGGTAAACCCCTTACGTATATCACAAAAGGCAATACCAATTTTATTTTGAATGAAGATCAAGGAGCAGATACTTTTTTAATAGAAAATTTATACGCAACAATCTTCTACGATGTTCATGAAAACAACACGGTAACTGCCATTCAAATTCTTTCTGAAAATCTTGAAAAGAGTAAACCATCTGTGTATGCCGCTAGCAGTAAATCCTTGCAAGAAGGTCTCGAGTTGCAATTATTTGACCTAACAAATGCAGCAAGAGTTCATCACGGTGTGAGAGCAGTGAAATGGGATTCATTAATTCAAATTACTGCGTTTGACCACAGCGAAGATATGGCCATCAACAATTATTTTAGTCATACGAACTTAAACGGTGAATCCCCATTCGATCGTATGACGAGTGACGGCATCTCCTATAGAGTCGCAGGAGAAAACCTAGCGTATGGACAATCCAGCAGCATTTTCGCACATGAAGGATTGATGAATTCTATCGGACATCGCGAAAACTTATTAAAACCAGATTTCTCTCTACTAGGAGTAGGAGTCGCTTTTAACAAAGAAAACCAACCCTATTATACAGAGAATTTTTATGCGAAATAATAAAAGAAGCTGGGACAAAACAAAAAACATCAAAATTTCTCATTGAGAAATTTTGATGTTTTTTTGTTGACGCAAAATTGATTTCCGTTGCGGGGACGCTTTCCGGGGGCACGGCTCGAGCCTGTAGTCTCTCCCTCGTGCTGTTCCCCCAGGAGTCGCCCCTCCACTTCAATCAATTCATAAAGTATCAATTTCTTAATATAGATTTTTGCCTCATTACAAGAAATTTCTACTTATGTCCCAGCCTCTTCTGACTGAAAACAATAGAGTAACATTTTATAAAACACCTCTAAAATTCGACTTTTATCAAATCACTAGAGACTGAAAATGAATGTAATTTGGAATGCAAATTCACATACATAACATGAAGGTTTTCAAAGTTAATTATTGGAAGTTACGTCATTACTCAATTTTATGAACATAAATCTATTGTTTTACAGACTGCTGATTGAAATAGAGGCGGCGACTCCGCGGGAATCAGAACGAGCTTTAGACCCTGGAGCGGATATTAGAGGAACAAAGACTAAAACCGCCACATCACGTGGCAACGCCTTTGAAACCAACTTCCTGTTGGTCTCCCCGGAAAGCGTCCGCAGCAATGAAAATCAGCCACTTGACGCGAAGAAAGGGATGTTACCAAAGCCATTTATGACTTTTGGAACATCCCTTTGTTTTTAATTTAACCTACTGTTTTTTAATGAAGACCACTTTCAAATAGTCGCCTTCTTTGAACTCGGAAATCGTTTTAAAATCGGTTGGCAAAGTAAACTCTTCGACAATCGTGTATTTACCTCCAGATTGTTTAAACGCTTTTTCAATAAACCCTTTAAACTTCTTCATACCGAACGTACTACAATTCGACGAAGCGACAATAATCCCGTTTCCTTCCGTAATGGCAATTGCTTGTACTAACAAATCTGTATAATCTTTCCCGGCACTAAACGTATGTTTCTTAGATCGTGCAAAGCTAGGTGGGTCGAGAATAACCATATCAAAAGCTAACTTTTTACGTACCGCATATTTGAAGTAATTAAAGACATCTTCAACAATAATATCTTGCGCTTCAAAATCGATGTCATTGACACTAAATTGTTCAATTGTTTTACTCTTACTTCGATTAGCTAGATCCACACTCGTTGTTTTCACTGCACCGCCTAAAGCCGCTGCTACTGAAAAAGCTCCTGTATAAGAGAAAGTATTTAGTACTGTCTTACCTTCAGCGTATGAGTCCCGAATTGTTTTTCGTACATCTCGCTGATCGAGGAAAATACCTACCATTGCTCCATCATTTAAGTAAACGGCAAAATTCATTCCGTTTTCTTTTACAATCAATGGAGATGGTGCTTGTTCTCCACTTACAAAATCATCGTCTTCAACGTACGTACCTTTAGAGGCAAATCGTTTTTTCTCATACAGCCCTTTTACTTCAACTACTTCATTCAAAGCTTGAACGATTACATCTTTAAAAGAATAAATCCCTTCGCTGTACCAGCTGATTACATAATAGTCATTGAAGTAATCAATTATTAGTCCACCAATCCCGTCCCCTTCTCCATTAAAAACGCGAAAAGCAGTCGTGTTCTTATCTTGAAAAAGAGATTCTCTATATGTAATGGCTTCTTTTAACTTGCCTGTGAAAAAAGCTAAATTAAACTCAACATCTCGATTTTTAGTAAGAACCCATCCACGGCCTTTATTTTGCTTGCCATAGTATCCTTTACTAATGAATTTTTGTTGCTCATCCACAAGCTCGAAGACAGAGCCTTCTATTTTTAAATCTTGATGATTTTGAACGGACTCCTCAGTAACAAGAGGATATCCATCTTTGAAATTCTTCACAAACGAAGATTTCACTTTAAGTTTTATTGGTTGTTGCATCGAATCACCCATTCACTAATTTCCTCCTATTCTACAGATGTTTTCTTTGAAAATCATGTCATGGCTTGTTTTATGTACTATCGCTTCCCTGGAATTCATATTCTTTAGGAATGATTATTTTTGAAGGGAGGCTATTAAATGCCGATTAAACCACCTCAATTACGTCCAGGAGATACGATAGGAATCGTGACGCTTGGAACTCCGTTAGAGGCTACTCGTATTGATGAAGGAATCGCTACACTAAAAGGGATGGGGTTTAACGTTGTTGTCGGTGACAGCACCTACGCTTCAAACGGCTTTCTAGCTGGCACACCTGAATCTCGTGCGGCTGATCTGATGAAAATGTTTGCTAATAAAGAAGTGCGTTGTATCTTGCCGACTAGAGGTGGTGTCGGTGTTGCAGCTATATTACCTTTTTTAAACTTCCCTATCATTAAGGCGAATCCTAAAATTATTTCTGGTTATAGCGATATCACAGTGTTATTGAATGTTCTTTATGAATATGCTGATTTGGTGACGTTTCATAGCTTAATGCTTCTCGATTTCAACAATCGAACCCCGGCTTACAATTTCAATCAGTTCTTTAGCGCAACGTCCGCCACAACCGCTCCTTGGGAAATTAAGAATCCACCAGAGATGCCCCTTGTAAGTAAAGTTCCAGGAACCGCCACTGGCCCTGTAGTTGGTGGTAATTTGACTTCATTTATTGATACGATAGGAACTTCGTTTGAAATCAACACAGAGGGTAAAATCCTTCTTTTAGAAGATACGCATGAACCGATTAACACGGTTTACCGGTACATCAATCACTTAAAATTAGCTGGTAAATTTGATGATTGTATCGGAATTCTTATGGGTGAATGCTCAAACTGTGAAATTGCTTACGGTAAAACTTACAATGATTTGATCGATGAGGTGCTCGTCCCATTAGGCAAACCGCTAATAAGCAATCTCGCTACTGGTCACGGTCCATTAAAAGCAGCTATTGCGATTGGCACCAGTCTGACAATGAATACTGAAACATTAACACTAACCGTTACGGAACCTGCCGTCTCTGTATAATTGAACAAAAGTAAACCCGATTACATCTAGCATGTAATCGGGTTTCATATTTTATTTCTTTGAAGCAGCTTCCCATTCACTTTCAAGCCACTTATCAAAGTCCGCACCTTTTTCGCCTTCGTATGCATCGTAAATATCTAAACGCATTTTTTTAAGTTTCTCTTTAAAATCTTCATAACTATGATCTTTTGGCAAACTTTTTTTGATTCGAATGAAGGTTTTCTTTGTTCCTTTAATCAATTCAAATTTATTTCGAACTGGCGCTTCTACGTCTTCGCCCATTTTTGTTAATTGGCGATACGCCGCTTCTTGAACTTTATAAACCGAATCATTTTTCATGCGATTCGTTAAAACATCAATCACTTTAGGATGCTTTGACTGACCTAATTCTTCTACAGCATCAAAGCGCTCTCTCCAACTAGATGTGCGATTTGCAGCTTTTTTAAGTTCATCATAATTTTCTGGTAGTTCTTGATTTATTTGTTTATTTGTCAAACGACTCAGTCTCCTTTACTTTCATCTCTAATGGAAATGAAAATATTCTTCTCTATATTGTACCATCAAATACCAAAACACATACTTTTTCCATTATTGAAATTTCATTTAGATACTCGGATTCGCACCAATTTCATATTTTCATCAATTCCCTTTAAGTTTGCATGGAACGGTTCAAGAGTTGCATGGCTTTTTGTTAATAAAGAAAGGATATTCTCGTTACTCAAGTATTCTTCATTAAAAACGATATCATTGCCCTCACTTTGTCCTTGAATACGCGCCGCAATATTTACGGTTCTACCAAAATAATCAAGGCGATCATTTGAGTTTACTGCAATGGCTGGTCCACTGTATAAGCCTATTTTCAATACAATCGGATCTTGACGTCCTTCATTAAAATCAGTAACATGCTGTTGAATTTGTGTGGCTGCATGAAGTGCATCTTCCGGCATATGAAACACTGCCATCACAGCATCCCCGATTGTTTTCACAACGCCTCCTGAATTCTTCGCAATCCACTCTGTTAAAAATTCAAAATGTCTTCGAACTTGACCATATGCATCTGCATCTCCAACAAGCTCATATAAAGAAGTTGAACCCAGCAAATCACTAAACAAAATGGTGACATTTTCGATTCCAACTTGTTGCCCTGGAGATAATACTTCTGAGGAAAACAAGTCTCTAAATTCCTGCATAGAAGTCACTTGAGCAGCTGTTAATACATCCGAATTCCATTCCTTTTTCTCCAAAACTAAAACAATATCTGCAGAACTAGAATTCACGATATGCATTGTGTTCATACCTTCACTAAATCTCACTTCTTCTTGAGTGAATCCTTCATCCACATAATCCACAACAATCGGTTCGGATGAAATCGAATTAGACGCTTTTAATTCCAACACGTGATTAGCTTGTAAAATGCGAACTCGGAAATCTTTAGGCGTTTGAGGGATTTTTAATTCGAATCGTTGCCCTCGTTCAATTACTTGTTGGATGTGGACATGAGGCGAAATCATTGGACCACCAACGCAATACACATTGTCATACGCAACTCGAATAGCTGGGTGAACTGAAAAATTCAATTCTACATACTTTCCAAAATTCGCATTGTAATTAATGCCACATAAATCGCAATGGAATTGCTGTTCTAAGGAATTCAAAGAACTGTACTCAACTTTTGAGACACGACAATTTGGGCAAATTAAATTCCAACTTAAATTCATG
Source organism: Bacillota bacterium (assembly GCA_018816185.1). Taxonomy (GTDB): domain Bacteria; phylum Bacillota; class Bacilli; order Bacillales_A; family Planococcaceae; genus Paenisporosarcina. The sequence continues at coordinate 18,950 of JAHIWI010000150.1, read as the reverse complement.
ACTCCCACCTTCGTGGCGTACAAAAACAAGCGAATAACCTCTAGTTCATCGACATTCCACTTTTTAGCTAAGTAAATCGGACGCATTTTAGAAACGTCTGAGCTATCACTTGTGCTCAGAAACTGATGGAGCTTTTCAATATATGTAGGATTAATAGGCATACTTGCTAGTTTTTCTTCAAGGATACTGAGCTTATCAAGATTAATTTTCACCTTTGTAGAGATGTCAGAAGGTAAAGGCTTTTCCGCTTGGACTGCTTCTAAGTAATCGTCAACATATTTCATGGTATTTTTCATGGATTGGACACCTGTAAATTGAACAGCGCCAATCCCAAGTAAATTTCTAGGAGTGAATTCTCCTATTAAACGAACCTTGGTTCCATTTGAACCATCAGGGAGAATGACATCTGTATCTTCAAGCTCCACTCCTCCACGAAAGTGCTTCAGAGGACCTCCTTCGTAAGCTCGTTCCACCATATAGCTTTCGTACTTGTCCCATTGAAAGGGATACTCTTTCCAAATTAACGGAACGATTCCACCAACCTTAGCTAATGCTTCCCGGTAAAATGTTTTGCCAGGTAATTGATTAGCAGGCTTAAATTTAACCGAAAACAAACCAATAATTCGATTAAGCCGATCTGTATCGCTCAATAAATTCCAGACTGTTTCTCTTGATAGTGGATAATCTTTTTCCATCACAAATTTTTTTGCCGAAAAATCCATATTTCTTCACCCATTTCAGAAATGAATCAATCATCTTTTTTAGTAAACAATACCACATTTTTCTATTGTTCGAGGGTTCAAATATGTTCAAATTTCATCAAACTTAAAAAGATTCCCCCAATAATCAAGTTCTCCACTAAGCGAAGCGTAACAAAACTAATCGGCACTTATAGATTGCGTTCTAATTGGAAACTCCTGGGCTTTGTCGCGTAGAATTCGAAATTGAGTGCAAGGTCTGCGTGTGAACATGAAAGATATCCCTTTGAAAGTGAAAGATTGTCTCTTGAAAGTGAAAGCACTTCTCCGATTTCCGCCTGTTAAGGCATTCCCCCTGTCAGAAGCGGAGCGAAAAGAGCTAATTAGGGCTGCTAAAACAGCAGCCTTTTCTGTTGGAAACTCCTGGGCTTTCGCGCGTAGAATTCGATATTGAGTGCAAGATCCGCGAGTGAACGTGAAAGATCTCATGTTGAAAGCGAAAGATTGTCTCTTGAAAGCGAAAGATTGTCTCTTGAAAGTGAAAGCTCTCTCATTCGCAATGAATCCAAAAAGAAAAACGAGAATCTACAAAGATTCTCGCTCGTCAGCCTGTTCTTTCACAATCTCTTTTAACTCACTCCAATTCGTTAGTCTTGGAATGGTTAAGTGTTGATTGTATGGTTGATTTTTCACATAAACGGTCAATTTATCCATAGCTAATGTATTCAACACATCGGGTTTATCGTCAAAGTAAAAATCCAATTGTAAATCTTGAATGATGTGGACTTTATCCTCATCTTTCATTCCACAAAAGAACTTGTCTTCTTGAACTGGGAAACCTTGTTCGATCATCCACTGTTTTGTCCGCTCGCCATGTTCTTTTGGTCTAGCTGTAATGTAATAAATGTGATGGCCTTCTTTACTTAGTTCATTTAATGCCTCTACTGCATCTGGATAAGCAGGACAACTCGTAAAATAGACTTCTTCTAAAGAATCATTCCACATTTTAGAACCTTGTTCAGAAGTAAGGCCAAATGCTTCGTGAATCTCGACTTTTTTAATTCCATGAAAAATATCTATAGGTACGTTTTGATTCAATTTTTTATTGTAAATGTGAAAAGCATGTTCTCTTAAACTGATGAGTGTGTCATCAATATCAAAACCAAATTTCATAATCAAATACCTCTACTGTTCTTCTAATTGATAAATTGGATAACCAACAAATTTAAAATCTTTCCCTATCTTAACGATATCGACATCTCTAAGCTCAACTGCATCACTCATTTGGCTAATTCCTGTACCTTCTAAAAATGTTGGGGCGTTTTTCCCGCCAATTAACTTTGGCGCGATATAGATAACGGCTTTGTCAATTAATTGATGTTCTAAAAACGAAGCGTTGATCGTACCACCGCCTTCTATCAACAAAGAAGATATACCTTTTTCACCTAATATGCTTAGCACTTCAGAAGGGTCCACTGTACCGACACCACTCGTGTGGAACACGGAAACATTCGCTTTCTCTAACGAAGCTTTCTTATTGGCATCATACGATTTACTCGTAAATATCCATGTATCAGCTAAGCCATCCGTCACTACTTTACAATCCAAGGGGATTTTCAAAGTAGAGTCTAAAACAATACGCAAAGGATGACGACCATTTGGAATTCGAGTCGTTAACTCAGGATTGTCTGCTATCACTGTATTGACCCCTACTAAAATCGCCATATGTTCACTTCGCAATCGATGGACATCTCGTCTGGCTTCTTCAGATGTAATCCATTTGCTATTAAATGTATGTGAAGCGATTTTCCCATCTAGTGTAATGCCTGCTTTTAAAGTAACAAAGGGTAGTTTCTCGACAATAAATTTATTGAACACTTCGTTCATTTTTATTGAAGCTTCTTCTTGAACACCAATAATTACTTCTAGACCAGCTTCTTCAAGAATTTTAACGCCATTGCCTGCAACTATCGGGTTTGGATCCAATGTGGCAATTACGACTTTTTTTATACCAGCTTGAACAATTGCTTCGGCACATGGACCTGTTCGTCCATGATGTGAGCAGGGTTCTAACGTGACATAAATAGTCCCTCCCCTTGCAGTATCACCCGCCATGCGAAGCGCATGAATCTCAGCGTGGGGTTCACCCGTTTTCATATGAGCACCAACCCCAACGATGCGATTTTCGTTTATAATCACTGACCCTACTAAAGGATTGGGATCCGTTTGGCCCTTCATTGCTAAGGCGTTTTGTAATGCTATGTCCATATAAAATTCATGGTTAGTCATTTGGGCAAGTCACTTCTTCCTCTAAATGTCCTGAACGTTTTATTTTTGTTTGTAAATATTCTTCATTGAATTCCGAGACATCTCCCCATAAGGGAGTTCTTCCTGAAACCATCATTCCCGCTTCTTTTAATGCTACTAATTTTTTTGGATTATTCGTCATTAATTTCACAGGTTTTGATCGAAGGACACGCAAGACTTGAATCGCATCACTATAATTTCGTGAATCATCAACAAATCCTAATTCTTCATTCGCTTCAACTGTATCATATCCATTTTCCTGCAAAATGTAAGCCATTGCTTTGCTAAATAAACCAATGCCTCTTCCTTCATGGTTCGCTAAATAGAAGAGCGCACCGCTTCCGTGATCCGCAATCATTTGCAATGATTGCTTTAATTGATAGCCACAATCACATCTTTTACTGCCAAAAATATCTCCTGTGTGACAAATTGAATGCATGCGTATGAGCGCTTCTTCAGATTGCTCAAAATCTCCATATACCAATACACTCGATTGCTGATATTCCGCAAGGTTTGCAGAAGATAGATTTTCAATGATTTGTTTTAAATCATGACCTTCATCTTTACTGTTTAACCAGCAGTACCATTGAAAAATGATCGTCTCACCAAATAAGTTAATTGGTAAACGGATTGGTCCTACTAAATAAATGCTGCCTTCTTCCGTTGGAATGAGTTTAATTTTATCTTTTAACACCAATAACGCTTCTTTTGGAACAAATTTTATATCCGTCATTTTAATTCCCCTTTGAACTCTTTAAGTTACTTTATGTAAGTTATTATATTTTTGTAACTTAAAAATGTCAACTAAGGATATTTTTCAAACTCTCTTTAGTAGGAGTCTAGTCTATCTTAAAATTACTTATAAAAACAAAAAAGAGCCGACTTTGATAACAAAGTCGACTCTTTTGATTTTATTAAACTCTGCCAGCACGTTCTTCCGTTTCAGCGACTACTACAGCACAAGCTGCATCACCTGTGATATTAACCGCGGTACGGGCCATATCGAGTAATCGGTCAATACCGATTATCAAAGCAATACCTTCAACAGGTAGATTAACTGCACTTAATACCATTGCGAGCATGATAAGTCCTACACCCGGAACTCCTGCTGTCCCGATACTTGCAAGAACCGCTGTCATTACGACAATTAATAGTGCTGTCCAAGTAAGATTCACATCATAAACTTGAGCTATGAATACTGTAGCTACACCTTGCATAATAGCTGTTCCATCCATGTTGATTGTTGCGCCTAATGGTTGAACAAAACTTGAAATTGCTTTTGGAACACCAAGATTCTTTTGTGCCACACTCATTGAAACTGGAAGCGTTGCATTACTACTTGATGTACTGAAAGCAACTCCCATAGCTGGTGCAAAACCTTTGAAGAAGCTAATCGGATTTCGTTTAGCCAATAAAAGAATCGATGAACCGTACGTGAAGAGTCCATGTATAACTAGGGCTAAAACAACAACAATCATATAAAGTCCCATCGCTTTAATCGCATCTAAACCTTGCGTACCAATGGCAGAAGCTAGCAAAGCAAATGTTCCATATGGAGCAAATTTCATAACTAGATTTACAAGATACATCATGATTTCATTACCTTGCTCTAACAGCTCTTGAACTTTATCTACTTTTGTACCTAACATAGCTAGTGCAAATCCAACGAAAATCGCGAATACAATAATTTGGAGCATATTTGCTTCTGCGAATGATTGAATTGGATTAGTTGGCACAATATTTAATAATGTTTCAGATATAGGTGGAGCTTCTTCTGAGCTATACTCTAATCCCTCTGTCTCAAATGTTCCCGCATTACCAGGTTCAAGTAAGTAGGCTAAGCCGATTCCAATGACGATTGCAAATGAAGTAGTAACTAGGAAATAACTAATTGTTTTTAATCCGATTCGCCCTAACTTCTTTGGATCCCCAAGACCTGCTGTTCCTAATGCAATCGAGATGAAGACGATTGGCACCACGAGCATGGTAATTAAACTGATGAAAATTTTACCGACTGGTGAAAAAAGATATTTATCTAACGGTGGAAATAAATCAGGAGCAAACACGTTTAATAAAATACCTGTAATCGCACCTAACACTAACGCAATAATAATTTTGACAGATAAGTTCATAAATCATTCCCTCTTTCATATGAAAAACATAGATGCAATTCTTTTTTTCTATTAACTAGATTTTTAACTAGTATTCACTTTATTTGAATTTGATAAACCACATTTAATCAAAAAAAAAAATGCAACTTTACCCAATAAAGAGTTAAGTTGCTTTTGACCAAATTTGAACCTAATTATTTTTCATAAGTGATTGAGTTTTGTCGCTTAATTCTTCCTCATCAGGATTTCTGATTTTCTGAACTAGCATTTGTTTCACCTCATTATAGGTTAAACCAGATGTTGCATTTAGTTGTTTTACTTCATTAACATTCGTTCTATTTTCCAATGGTTTCTCGTTCAGATTTTGATGCATGAATTGAACACCTCCCTTGCACTATTTATTCTTCCACTATATCCTCATTTGATTCTTCGAAAAATTTGTACAAATTGCACATTAAAACTTTTTGTTCATATTAAATTCATATTATAGTAGGTATATATAGGTACATAATAGATGAGAGATGGTGTAGATTTGGGTGGTTTTAACGGAAATAGATTAATGTTACTTTTTTCATATTTGACTGTATTTCTTGCAGGGATTGTTTGGTTTGTTCATTCTGTTTTAGGTTTTGGAAATAGTGTTACTTTACTGCTTAGAAATGATGCGATGAGTAGTATGGATACAACTATTTTCCTAATAATTGTTTTAGTAACAATTGGACTTTTGATTAGCTCAACTATTGTTTATTTTAGAAAGTTCTCTAGTAAACTATTTAGCTTATTGGTTACATTTACTCTAACTGCTGGGTCGATTTTAATTATTGCTTCAGGTAGCGGTTGGGTTGAATATCACTTTTCAATCTTTATGGTCATCGCTTTAATCGCTTACTTTAACTCAATCCGATTGATTGTGCTCAGTACTGTGATATTTGCTATCCAACATTTTGGAGGATATTTTTTATTCCCGGTATTATTGTGTGGATCTGAGGATTACGCATTTTCCTTGCTCATGATTCATGCCGTATTTTTAATATTAACTGCACTTGCTAATGTAGCACTTGTACATAGTAGAAATCGAACAGAAAAGAATTTTGCGCATACCCAAGAACAAAATCGATATCATTTTAATACAATCGTTGAGCAATTGAAATACGCATCAAGTGAGCTTCAACAAATTTCTGCTAGCATTGCAACTGGTGCCGATCAAACAAAGAACGTTAGTCAAGAAATAGCGCTATCTCTTCAAAGTTGGTCTACCGATTCATCACAACAATTAAAAAATAGCAACAATAATCTAAGTGAATTGGATCAATTGACGAATGCAGCCGAATCGATGCAACTATACGCTAAGCAACTAGCTGATCAAATGCTTCAAGTAGATACGAGCGTAGCAACGGGTCAAAAGTTAATTGATGAGTCCATGACCCAGGTGAAACAAGTATCTGAGATGTCTACTAAGATACAAGAGGAAATGGGTAAATTCCAACATCAAATAAAGGACATTGGATTGTTTGTTTCTGCTATTCGTCAAATTTCTGATCAAACAAATCTTCTCGCATTAAATGCATCCATTGAAGCTGCTCGTGCTGGTGAAGCTGGAAAAGGTTTTGCAGTTGTAGCTGAGGAAGTTAGGAAATTGGCTAGCCAATCGGAAGAAACGACAAAGCAAATAGACGTAGTCGTTCATGACATCAATCACAAAACAGAAAAAATATCTGACATGGTAAAACAAGAAATAGTGGAAGTAACAAATAGTGAACAGAAAATGATGGAAAGTACAATCGCTTTTGACTCCATAAAGCAATCTGTTACACATGTACAAAAACAAGTTTCATCTGTTTCACTTGTATCTGACTCATTACGTGATCAGGAAAAAACGATTCGTCAAACGCTTGGTTTATCTAAAACTTATACTGAACAAGGTGTTGAGCATGGCTTATCAATTTCTGAAACAATGAACAATCAAGTGGAAGTCGCTGATGAATCGATAACACTTGCAGGACAATTAAAACAAGTTACTGAAAGTTTAAGCGATTTAACAAAAGAAATTGAATCCTTTAGAGGATAATATGAAAACAGTCGACAAGCTTAGTGCTTCTCGACTGTTTTTTAACTTTACTTATACTTTCCCATTTTTTCGAGCTTGTGTTTCATCTTTAATTTCTGCACGGAAACCTTCAATACTTGCCTCACGACGAGCATTTTTTTCACGGATGGCTTCTAGTTCTTTCCCATCAGAAAAAGCCATCGTTTCTTCAGCCGCTTCCATATTGCCAATTGTATTTTTCACCATATCTTGAAGCTTTTCAACATTATCAGAACGGTCATCTGGTTTAGGTGTATTTTTAGACATATTTAGTCTCCTCCTTTCTGAAAAAACATACGAAGGTAGGATGACCAAAATGCCAAAACCTATTCTGAATAAAAATTCTCCAATTCAGATTGACTTGTTGGTATGAAGCTATTTCACAAATTTTTATTCAGTAATTCAATTCCCTTTTCATAAAAAAGGTCCATATCTTCACGGGGTACTAACGATCCACCAGTTGCCCAAACGATATGTGTAGCATTCTTCTCTTTCAGTTGGTGTTCATTCAAATAATCTGTTGATATCATATTCAATGGACCTAATAACCCCGAAGCTGCAGAAGGTTCCACTTGAATCCCTTCACTGTCTGCAAGAAGAGCTAGCAGCTTAAACAACTCATCGTCTTCGAGTGTATACATCCCACTGATGGTCTTTTCACTAATGGATGATGCAAAGCTTGAAGACCGACCTACAGCTAATCCGTCGCCTTCTGTAATATTATCAATGCAAAAATCCTGGACACAAACCTTTTCCTTCTCTCCTGTTAACAAACCAATTAAAACTGCTGGTGAATGTGTTGGTTCGACAAAGAAACAATGAACATGGTCTCCGAAAACCTGTCTTAAACCAAAAGCGATACCACCAGGAGATCCTCCAACACCACAAGGTAAATATACAAAGAGAGGATGATCACGGTCTACCTTAACTTTTTCAAGTGCGAGCTGTTCCTCTAACCGAAGAGCTGCTACACTATACCCTAAAAAGAGATGTCTAGAATTTTCATCATCCACGAAATAACCTTTTGGATTTAATTTGGTTTGTTCTCGACCGGCAAAAATCGCTTCTCCAAAATCTCCTGCAAATTCAATGACAGCGGCACCTTTTGCACGCAATAAATCCTTCTTCCATTGCTTGGCATCTGAAGACATGTAAACAGAAACATTGAATCCTAACTTAGCAGCGATAATCCCAATACTTAATCCTAAATTACCTGTAGAACCCACGCCTATTGTAAACTGTTTAAAAAATGATGTGAATTTCTCATGACAAAAGACCGAATAATCTTCATCCTGTTGTATTAAACCCGCTTCAAGAGCAAGTTGCTCGGCATAATAAAGAACTTCATACACGCCGCCCCGTGCTTTAATAGATCCGGCAATAGGCAATTCATTATCGCACTTCAGAAATAATTCTCCGTCTATTTGAGCAACATAACGACTATTCAGTTCATTTTTCATCGTAGCAATTAACCGCAATGGAGATTCTACGATCCCATTTGTTTCTCTCGTTTCAGGAAAAGCTAATGCGATATAAGGAGCGAATCGATCCCATAAAGCTGCTGCTTCATCTATATCATCACGAGTAACTGGCAGAGAATCCATCTCACTTTTTGAAAGATGGTTCGGATTTAACCAGACAACAGGCTCCAAAGAGACGATTTTTTTTAGTAAAGGAAATTGATGAAACCAAGTATTGAGTGCGGTTTTGTCAAAAGCCATAAAATCCTTCCTTTCAATTGTACGATTTAGATGCTTAACATTTTTTCTTCTAACATTTTTTTATGTTTTGCAGATTGGTGAAGCAAATGAAAGTTATCTTTTTGTATAAGATTTAGTATACGATTTGCCTCATCCCATGCCTGTTTGTAAAGAACTTCATTTATAGTCCCTTGGGACAAAGCCTCATCCAGTTCATCACGATCTTTTTGAATTATTTTTCCGGATGGGAAAACGATTAAGTCCAAATATAAATCATCTAACCATGGGACTTGATCAAAGCCAATTTGATAACAAATATCGATGTACCACTGGACAATCTCACCCTTATCATCAAACATGGTTGTTACAGAATATTTTTCGTTTGCCGGAAAATGTTGAAGCCAGAAATAACCATCATCAGCTAAGCAGATATGAAGATCATCATATCGAACAGTCAGAGGTGCAGCCACTTTTTTTAAGTGTAGTAACGTGATATGTCCTTTAAATTCAGGAGCTTCCATATAGGTTTGCACATAAGTTCTATCAAGTATTCTTTTCCACTCGGAACGATCACCAAATTTGCGTTTCAATCGAAAAAGCACCACCAATCTATATCCTAATTGTACCAATAACCATGAAATCTTATAACTAATAGCTGAGGCGAATCATCGCAACAAACTTCTTTTGAATGAAAATAGAATGTGAAATGTATACAATAAACGAGAGAGGAGAATGATTATGCAACGAGTAGAACTTACAGAGGACTTATCTTTTTCGAGAATTGTTTATGGACTATGGCGTCTTTCCGATTGGGATATGTCAACGAAAGATTTAGTTGTACATATTGAAAATTGTTTAAAATTAGGCATTACTACTTTTGATCATGCCGATATTTATGGGAACTATACATGCGAAAAAATATTTGGTGAAGCATTAGCACTTAAACCCGAACTCCGCAACGAGATGGAAATCGTGACGAAATGTGGCATAAAGCTTGTTTCAGAAAACCGACCACAACATTCGATTAAGTCTTATGATACGAGTAAGGAACATATCATCGCATCAGTTGAACAATCTTTAAAAAATCTTCAAACGAATTATATAGATGTTTTATTAATTCATCGTCCGGATCCTTTCATGAATCCTGCTGAAGTGGCAGAAGCTTTTATTCAACTAAAGACCGAAGGAAAAGTGCGACATTTTGGTGTTTCGAATTTTAAACGTTCTCACTTCAAAATGCTTCAATCCTATTTAGATTTCCCGTTATTAACAAACCAAATCGAATTGTCAGCAGTTCATCTTGAAAATTTCGAAGATGGAACGTTAGATTTATGCCAAGAAGAAAGAATTCCACCTATGGCATGGTCACCACTAGCTGGAGGATCTATTTTTTCGAGCAAAGATGAAAGCACGTTGGCTTTACGAAACACGTTAACTAAAATTGCGGGTGAAATCGGCGTTCATGATATAGACGAAATTTTGTATGCTTGGTTATTAAATCATCCAGCTCACATTATGCCAGTTGTAGGTTCAGGCAAATTGAGTAGGATTGAATCAGCAGTTCGCGCACTTGATATCACACTAACCCGCGAGCAATGGTTCGAAATCTTCCAAGTGTCAAAAGGACATGAAATAGCTTAATGCATTTTTATTAAAATGGACTTGAGAAAAACACCTTCTCGAGTCTTTTTTCTTTGCCCTAATTTTTACACATAAAATTCATCTGCATATTGGTTAGAAACTGACACAACATAAGTTAGTACGAAATTTTGTACATTCTCGATGCAATTCAAAAGGAGGAAAACAGTTGGGCATTTTATCTGGAAATTCGAAAGACGAACCGCTACATGACGGTGAAGTTTTTGGTGCTTGGTCTTATATGATATCGAATAACGGTTTGTTGTCTATTTATCAAGCATTCATCAATCATGCAGGTGACAAAGAACTTAAATCGATGCTAGAAGAAGCTGTAAGAACCATGAAGGATGAAAACCAATCGATTGGTGAACTTTTAAAAGAAAATGGTATTGCTTTGCCTCCAGCCTTACCAGATCGACCGGTTGCTTCTGCCGAGGAAATTCCTGTTGGCGCACGATTTATGGACCCCGAAATCAGTGCCGTTATTTCAGTGAATGCAGCTCAAGGTCTAGTCGCATGTAGCTTAGTTATGGGACAAGCAATACGTGAAGATATTGCTCTTATGTTTGGACAATTCCATGCAAGTAAAGCTTTATTCGGTGCAAAATTACTACGTTTAAATAAAGAAAAAGCTTGGCTCGTACCCCCACCACTTCATTACGCACCGACAGTCGCCAAGTAATATTATTCATTTACCCATGGCGATGCGCATTGGCTCGACATGGGTTTATTTCACGAAAGGATGGTCATTCAATGGACAAAAAAGTATTTACAGAAGAAGATCGCAAATTGGCTTTAGGACCTTACATGGATAATCCGGAACAAGTGATGACTGATAAGATAAGTCTCTTCGATATGCATGAGGACATGAAAACAGTCGATTCCATTTCGATTAATGAATTGAATAAACAAGTGATTAACGATCCGTATCGAAAAGTTACGAAAGATCCAGCTATAAATGAAGAAATTCACCCAAACTGAAAAAGAGGGATTTAAATGAAAGCAGTCACTTTTCAAGGCACGAAGGATATTAAGGTGAAAGAAGTACCAGATGCCAAATTAGAAAACCAAGATGACATAATCGTTCGTATCACTTCAACTGCCATTTGTGGATCAGATCTCCACATTTATCGAGGAGCCCTTCCGACAAGAAAAGATTACGTTATAGGTCATGAACCTATGGGTATTGTTGAAGAAGTTGGTCCAACAGTAACCAAAGTAAAAAAGGGCGATCGTGTGGTTTTACCGTTTAACGTTTCTTGCGGAACTTGTTTTTATTGTAAGCATGATTTAGAAAGTCAGTGTGATAATTCAAATGATAATCCTGAAGTTGATACAGGTGGATATTTTGGTTTTACAGAAAGATATGGCAACTATACGGGTGGGCAAGCAGAATACTTGCGAGTGCCCTATGGGAATTTTATGCCTTTCGTTGTGCCACCTTCTTGCGAGCTCGAAGATGAATCGCTTCTATTTTTATCTGACGTCCTTCCCACTGCTTATTGGAGTGTTGAAAATGCAGGGGTAAAACCAGGGGATACGGTTGCTGTTTTAGGATCTGGTCCTGTCGGCTTAATGGCGCAAAAATTTGCGTGGATGAAAGGCGCAAAACGTGTCATCGCAGTTGATCACTTACCTTACCGATTGAAACATGCGATAAAAATGAATAATGTAGAAGCGTTTAATTTTGATGAATTTGATGATATGGGTGCACATATTAAGGAAATAACGAATGGCGGCGTTGACATTGTGATCGATTGTGTGGGGATGGATGGGAAACTTTCAATCGTAGAAAAAGTCGAACAAAAATTAAAGCTTCAAGGTGGAACTTTGAGTGCTATTGATATTGGCTTAAATGCAGTTAGGAAGTTTGGAACCATTCAACTAACAGGAGTTTACGGTTCTCTCTATAATATGTTCCCTTTAGGAAATATCTTTGAACGCAATGTGACACTAAAAATGGGACAAGCCCCTGTCATACACTACATGCCTTTACTATTCGATAAGATTACTAAAGGCGAATTCGACCCAAGAGAAATCATTACACATAAAGTACCTTTAGCAGAAGCAAGCAAAGCTTACAAAACATTTCATGACCATGAAGACGAAAGCATCAAGTTCATATTAAAACCATAGAAAAAATGCTCTTTAGATGTTCACTAAAGAGCATTTTCGACTTAATGTGAGTTCTCTTCTATTGCCATGAATGAAAATGTAGGTGGCGGGCTATTCCTCTCGCTTTCCGCGGACGAAACGCCAGCCTCCTTAGCTCAACTGTCGTTAACAGCTGAGCTGTGGGGTCTAGCGTGTTTCGTTTTTCCGCAGGAGTCTTCAGAAATAGCCGACCACTTCCCAGTAAACTAGTTTGGATAGTTATTGTGCCCGCGAAAGCGTCCTTCGCGTATTTACTGTTTTTGTTTGTTAGTAGCTTCTATTTTATTTCCGTTCGAATGACGATCTGCTTTTTTGAATTCTTCTTGATACAAAACCTCTTGTGTGTTTGTTAGACCATTACTTTGAGTCGTCATTTTTTGATGTGGCTCTCTGTTCTTAGACATTTTTAATTCTCCCCTTCATCACTCAATGCGAGTTTGTTCTTAACAACGTTAGATTACCCGATTGTTTTTACTTCATACAAAGGAATGAGTGCTTGTGGATACTCGTGGTTTTGTTGATTTATACCACTGGGTACAGAAGATGAGGATAAGCAGGATTTCACTTGCATCTCCTCCGTAATACATCAACATCGAACCCTTTTCCGCACCTATTCTCGAAACGCCTTCTGGAGGATGGGCGTATAAATACTTCGACAAAATCCCATGAGCAGCAAGGGCTAATAAGAGAACAATTGATCGGAATCGAAAGCTCCATTGATGAGGAAGATAATCAAAAGAAATAATGGAAATCGTAAATAGATAACTCGCGATGAACACATGAACATGCACGAACATATGCAATAGAACGTTTTGCTGCATGAGTGCATATAAACTTGTCGTGTATAAAATCCATAGTCCTCCAACGCTTAGCAAAGCTGCAACTAATGGATGTGTTAACAATAGTATTGGCCAGCTCTTCATCCATTCAGTTACTCGTCTTGCAGTTTTAACGTTAAGCACTCGCAAAAATAAAGTTACTGGTGATGCAAAAGCGATTAATATTGGAGCGAGCATACCAAGAAGTAAATGGTTGGTCATATGTGCATAGAAGTCTGAATGAGCATTAATAGCGTATGGTCCAATAATTGCGCTAAAGATAAACACCACACCAATGCCGAACGAAAGAGTTTTCCATATAGACCATGACTTTCTAAAGCGTCTATTTGAAATCACCATGGCGATCAAATATAAACCGATGGCAATCATACATACGGCGATCAGTTGCAACCAAAGAATCGGTTCAGGTAGATGGTTATTTGAATGCATGATGTTCCTCCGTTCTTATGTTGGTGTTCTTCAAAAGGAAATAGGCTGCGATAATCATTCCTAAAGCCGTAATATTCCACACAACATCATACGGCGTAATATCGACATTGTAGCGAATTTGATGAATCTGCATAAGCTTATGCTGAATCGTTCCATCATAAAGCTGAAATGTCCCACCACCTAATAATGCACCACCAATCCAGCGTTTAAGAACAAAAGCATGCCTTCGATGAAGGTCCGCTAGCATAAAGCTAGACCCAATAGTGGCAAACCAACTAAACGCGTGAAATAACCCATCCGAAACGAGTCCTATGTCCGTTGTAGATTTATCATAAAAATGATGCCAGTGTAGCAATTGATGAAAAACTGTCTCATCAATAAATGCGACAACTCCGAGTCCAAATAGAAAGCCTCCCCACAGATTTCTCGATGAATAGTTCGTCAAACTCGCTTTCACATGTTTACTAGTTTTCTCCATATAATCCCCCTATTTTGTTAATAGATTTTCAACTTTGAAAAGTCATTTCTGTTTTGCAGCAACTACAGATGCTTAGTTTAGTAACTTTTAAAGCATTCGTAACTTTCACTAGACTTGTACCAATTCGAATAGTCAGTTTAATAACCACTCATCTTCTAAGTAAGATTAGTATGAATCAAAAATGTTAATTCAAAACATATAGTAGTAATTTGAAACTTTCCATAATAAAATACGTAAATCAGATAACGTAGTTAGACATAAGGAGACAAAACTAATGGAGAAGAAAAAGAAGGAAAAAGATCATTCATTAAGAGATTACATTTGGGGTGAAGTAGTAGGGCACTTTTTATGGTCGCTGTTTTCAGCTCCATTTCGTCTTTTACTCGGTTTATTTAAGCACTACTAATTACTACATTTTGGAGGAAATCAAATGAGCATCAGACAGCATGTACTTCATCCTGAATTCGGTGGATTTTGGAGCAGATTCATCGCATCATTTTTAGATTTCATCATTTTATCTATTCTTCTATTAGGATTAGGAAAATTAATAGGGTTAACAACGGCTGAAGCAATGGAAGTTGTCTCAGGACTGAATGTGGGGATGGATTTAGCACAAGAACAAAGCCTTTTTTACATAGTAACGATTGCATATTACATCATTTTACCCGCCACTCCTTTACGAGCAACACTCGGAAAATGGGTTATGCGGCTTCAAATTGTGAATGTACAAGGAAATCGAATTTCCTTACTCCGTTCCATTGGTCGTTACCTAGCTTCATTTGTTAGCTCTGTTATTCTTTTTGCTGGGTTTTTGTTAATTATTTTTCATCCTGAAAAACGTGGTTTACACGATTTAATGGCCAACACATATGTGATGAAGAGAGATCATTTTATTAAAAAATAACAAAACGGCAAAAGTGTTTATGCTTTTGCCGTTTATCTATTATCTTACTTCGTATATTCAATTAACCAGCAATCTCGAAGCTCGCCTTCATGAAGCTCTTTTTGCGGTAAAACCTTCACTTTTAAAAATCCACACTTTTCGTAGCAAGCAATTGCGCGTTCGTTAACCACTTGAGGATCCATAACGATTTTGTCTGCTTGTTCTTGTTCCAATAAATATTGAACCGTAGCGGACACCACTTTCGTTCCTATACCTCGATTCCAACAATCCACTTCTCCAATGAATTGATCCATGCCGAAAACTCGTTCATCCGAAGCTTCAAGTCCGTATTCAGTAAAAGCTTCCTGATCTAGGTCATAAAATTGAAGATACCCGATTTCTTTACCTGCATATTCAATTATGCATCTTGTTTCACTATCATTTTGATTGAAGAATTTTTGACGCACTTTAGCCAAGTCGAAAGGATTGTCCCTTCCTTCATAAAACTCTAACACATCTGGATTTGAAAGCCATTTGGCTAATAAAGCGGCATCTTCCTTCATTAATTCTCTTAAAACTAAATCCTCTTGTTGAAATATCATAAAAAATCCTCCAAAAATTTTGTCTAATACCATCAATTTTTATTCCTATATTCGACAATACACAACATTCACCACAATGTAGATTAGAAAGAACAATCACTTTTCAGGTGAATATAAATGAATGAGTTATTAGAAAAGTCTGTATATTTAGATAATAACTATGAAATACGATGAATATTTATTAAATATAACCAATTATTTTTCCAATTCCCAAAAAAATGTTTCGACAAATTTCGCATTTTTTAAAGTTGTGGATAACTTTATACACATATTTAGTGCTGCTAAATATACGGTTCGAGAAATTATGCACAACTTAAACACAAGTTATCCACTGTAAACTGTGGATAACAGAACGGTTGTTCTTTGGAAATTATTTTGATAGATTAAATGTACATCCAAAATATCAATTAAAAATTCAAACTATAAATAAAACTATTAAACGGAGGTGCCTATTTAAAATGAGTAATCTTTCATCAGAATTACTAGTAGAGTCTTACTACAAAGCAAAAGAGTTAAAATTAAGCTCAGATTTCATCAGTCTACTAGAATCAGAGATTCGCAGACGATCATTAAAAGTTTAACTTTAATCACCAATAACGGAAGAAAGCACTCGGATTTGAACCGAGTGCTTTTTTTATTTATCCACAGCATGTGGAGTTAACATGTTTATATATTTTTTACTTATATTTTCTGAAGTCATAAGTGTTAACAATGCACCATAATTCACGGAGAAGCTTACTTCATCGCCTACTCGCAGATTTTCCTGCTTCGCATCCATGACCGTATGATCACTACTAGATCCGAGAATTTCAATATTTAATTTCGGTGTAAGCCCAGAAATCAACACATCTTGAAATCCAACACCAAGAATAATTCTTCTGATTTCTCCTCGTTCTTCAAACTCTGGAGAAATACCTAAAACATTTTGAGCAATTTCTCCATAAGGAACTGAAGGCTTCATTTTCGATTCAATTACTTCAGCTACAAAAGTAAATGCATCTGTGAATAAATTCGGTATTGCCTCACGATATAGCGTTTCTCTGCCTAAAAGAATCGATTCTCCAATTCTCAAGTTATTAATCCGATTCATGTGTTCAGTCTTTATAAACCAACTGTAGTTCGCAGAATTACCTCCAGAAACATATGGCAAAGTAATATTAAACTCAGACTCTATTTGAGTAGCTAGTAAAGAAAGTTGATTCATCTTATCTTCCGTCGGTTTGACTCCGCCGAAACAAGCAAAATTAGCTCCAATGCCAACTAAACGTATTCCTCTAAGTTGTAAAATTTCTCGCACTACATCTACTGCCTTCTCAGGTAATATACCTTCTCTTAAATCACCGAGTTCAATCATCAGAATGACCTTATGAAGGACATGATGTTTAAGTGCCATTTCAGAAAGTTGTTTCATAACAATAAGTTCAGAATTCAAACTCACATCCACCGTTTGAATGACTTTTGCAATTTCGCTTAATGCAGGTGATCGCAATAACACAAACTCTGCATGAATTCCTGCATCGTGCATCCGCTTAAGATTCTTCACTTTAGAATCTCCAAGCATTTGCATCCCCTTCCCGACTAGAACCTTAGCAATTTCTGGACTCCCACATACACCTTTAGTAACACCCATTAATTCGATTCCTTTAGAACCGTATAATTTTAAAAGCATTTCAGCATTATGAGAAATTTTCGCTAGGTTTATTTCGATTCGAGGCAATTCAGAATGAGTCAATTTACCAGAGCTTTCTTTTGACGATTAGCTAATTGAGGAAACGCTGCAAGTACGCTTTCAACAAGCTTGTCACTCCCATGTTTTAATACATCAGTAGTTGGTAAATGAAGTTGATTTTCATAAGCTACAACGACATCTTCAATTTCTTGATCCGTCATATTCTCATGGTTGATTGTAATCGCTACAACTTTAGAATCCGAAAAATTTTCAATTAGTTCTATTTCACTTTTAACAGTAGGCATTGGCATAAAGTTAAAATCACCAAGCACTTTTCTCATTGGTGGATGTTGGACAATAACAGCTCCAGGTCTTGAACCTTTTAAAATACCGCTTGAACTAATATAGGAAGGGTGACTTAACGCACCTTGACCTTCAACAATGATGATGTCTGGATTTTCATCGTCATATGCTTTCATTATTTCATTTTCAATTTCACCCGTAATATATTGTGAAGGAATAGCATCAATTGCTACACCATACTTAGCTCCTTGAATGAGACCGGTTTGTCCAGTGGCAATAAAAGCTACTTTCAAACCTTTTGCTTGTAGGGCAGCTTCAAGAATAACAGAAGTTGTTCTTTTACCAACTGCGCCATCTGTTCCTAATACAGCAACGATTGGTGTATCAATGTGTAGAATTCTCCCTGAAAAAAGATGTAAATCTTTTTTTAATGGAGGCATCCTTACATCTTCAATTCCCACTCCATAGTGAAGAGCAGCTTGAATAAATTGCTCATCATCTGTTAGAAACTCCTGAAGTGGATTTACAATGTTCATCCCTTGTTTCATTGCCTCTAAAATAACATTGCGTTCATTTTCTTTCAAAAATGCATCGGCTGGTGCAATCCCATAAATAAATTGATCTGGAACGCTAGATAAATTTAGTAATGCATCTTCTATATTAGCGAACATAGGAATACCATTCTCTTTCCCTTCAAGCACTGCTCCTGAATCCATGCCTGCCTTCGTACTATCTATCACCCCAACGATTTGATATTTGCCGGAGCTTCGAATCAAACCGTTCGCTGTCTTCCCATCCATCGTTCCAAAATGATTTTCGCAGTATATAATTGCTGTCTTCTTCATTTAATTTTCCTCCATCCATTTTTCATGAAAGAAAAATAAATATCACAAAAAAAAATACCTAGACATACTTGTAGAACACTAACAGCCTTAAGGCGAGATTCTAGAAGATGCAAGGTATTTCATGCGATATACAGTTAATTCCATTTATTCATTATAACATAGATTCTTGAATACTACCGATATAACGTACTTGTTCAGGATTGAGGGT
>JAHIWI010000018.1 GCA_018816185.1 Bacillota bacterium | reverse complement strand
TTCCGTGTGGATCATATGCCATATGGTGGCGTTAAAATGAGTGGTTATGGGCGTGAAGGTGTGAAGTTTGCGGTCGATGAAATGACAGAAACGAAATTTATTACAATGAAAACGGTATTTTAAGGAGTTGCTTCGGCAGCTCTTTTTTTATGGTAAAAAGGTATATAATTTCTTCTTCAACTAACGCGACAGGTTAGTTGAAGAAGGGGTGCTGGAAATTTTGATAAAAAATGGAACTACTTTAGTTTTAATACGTAAAAGTAATAAATAGCAATACTAGTTGAGAGGAGGAATCGCATTGAAAAAGAGGTTTCTATTATTTATAAGCATTGCATTCATTTTTTTATTGGCAGCGTGTTCGGAAGATGTTATTCAATACAAAGCAAAATCAAGTGATTTTGAAGATGGTGGTTTTAAAAATAAACATTCACAGACTATTGCAATTAATGGTGAAGAACTACTGATTTTTAATAATTATGACCATACCGAAAAAACAAGTATAGATAAAATTTTTGAATCAGAGGATTCTACTGAAAAACCTCGTCAAAAAATCTATAAGAATGTAAAAATTAAAACAAAAAAAGATAGATATTATATTACTGCGGAAGATGGTTTGTCATTAGAGTTCAAAAAAATTGGAGAACGAATTATAGTTGATGAAGAAGGTGTGGAATATTACACTTCAAAATATCCTGAATAAGTATAGTTCTTAATAAGCTATCGGGTGCTTACTTCATGAATGTTTCTGAAGACAATTGGTGAAATAACCAATAAGTAGATTCATAAGAAGATTATTTTGTTTTGGGGGTGTGTAACATAATTATTAGGAAGTTTGTTTCCGCGGGAATGGCTTGTGTTTTGGTTATGTTAAGTTTTTTCCTCACAGGGCAGACCGATTTTGCAATCATAATAGGTATTTATCTATTTCCAATTCTTTTGATTTATGGAGTACCAGCATCTATTCTCTCTGATTTCGTTACAAAAAAACTAATATCATTTCCTAGAGTAATTCTTGCATTAATAGTGCATTTATTCCTAGCTACTTTGTTTGTTGTAATCCCAGCTTTATTTTCAAGTAGCCAAATTTTCAACTTTTATTTGATTATTTCTCTTTTATCTTCATTTTTGTTCTACTGTATTGATGAGTTTCTTAGGTCTAAATTGGTTAAATATTTGTATCAGAAGATACTATTATCTAAAAGAGCTAAAGCTCTGTGCGAAAAAATTGGGGATATGAGAATTTAGTGAAGTTGTATTATCTTGTGGAGGCTTTAGTTGAAGAAGGACCATCCTTTGATGGTCTTTTTTTATTGGAAAATGTTGATCTTGGAAATATTAAACAGGATTTTTGAGGTGCTTTGTAGAATATACATAGAACTATTCAGAAGAAATTAATCGATGTTTAAGGAGAATGTCCCTTTGAAAAAACGTATTGGACTATTAACTGTTTTCTTATCTTTATTCACATTTAATCAGGTTCTCGCGACATCTTGGGTTGAGCTTTCAGTTGAAAAAGTGGCTGAACGAGCAGAGGTGATTGTGTATGGCACGTATGATTTTTCAGATGAATTAACGAATGGCACTGAAATGGTTTTTCACGGAACAGCATTTAAGGTTAAAGAAGTTTATAAAGGTGAATCGGCTAGTCAAATAACGGTAGGCATTGATCCATTCGATATTGGATGGGTGGATGAGTTTCAAAACGACGGGGGAGAATTTCTTTTATTTTTAGAAGAAGGGGAAGATTTTTTATTACCCGTTGGCGGTCCGAATGGAATGATTCAAGTTCAAGATGGTCAAGTGGTTGAAAGTGATGAGGAAAAAAGATTGTTTTATCAAAACGTATTAGAGAGTTCATCACAAGAACCCAACGTATTAGCAAGTTCTACAGAAGAATCGAATTTAAAAAACCCAACCATTAACATGCTTTTATACATCGGTATTATCTTCATTGTGGGGACGATCTTAACGAGTTGGTTTAAACGATATCAGCGGAATAAAGCATAATGAAAAAGATACTCTTATACTAAGTGTGGTTGTTTTAACGAGTTGTTCTAATAAAGCTTCTAGAAATGAGGAGATAATAACGAAACAACTAGAAGAAGTAAACAGTGAAATTGAGAGATTGAATAAAGAGCTATTAAGCTTTGAAAATCAGTTAGCGGAAAAAACAAAAAAGATGGTGGAATTAGAAGAGTTGGTTGAGTCTCTCAAAAATTATGATAGAGAAAGCATCAATCAGCTTAGTACATTGGTTGCTATGAATGAAAAACTAATTAAACATTTACCTGAAATTACACGAAAGCAAGGCTTTATATTAGAAGTGAAAGAAAATGAAATGATTGTGGATTATGCTAACTGGGAACAAAAAGCAGATGAACCAAATGGAGGTCATATTGTTGATCAAGAAGGAGATCATGAAAAAGTGAACCTTCACTCAAATGTGGAAGTATACATTTTAAATGGAGCCACAATCGGCTATAAACCCTTTGCTGAGTTTGATCCAACAGATCATGAAGGATTATATGATCTGTACTTTGTGAATAATAAAATTGTCTTGATTGCCGAAAAATATATCCCTTAATAAAGGAGTTGCAGCTGCAGCTCTTTTATTTTTTGCAAGAAAATGACAACGAAATACAGGGTTATTG
>JAHIWI010000017.1 GCA_018816185.1 Bacillota bacterium | reverse complement strand
GGTACACAATGGAATGAAGTAAATGGGATTGAAACCTTCACATGGGTAAACGCGAGAAGTGTCACGAGGAGTTTTGCTACTTTGATTCACCAAGAGGTTATCAAGTCAACAGGTCGTAAAAACAGGGGAATCAAACAAGGAGACTTCGCAGTTTTACGAGAAACGAATATGCCAGCAGTATTAGTAGAATGCGGTTTTATGACGAACAAACAAGAAATGAAGTTATTGAAAGAACCGATGTATCAACAACAATGTGCTGATGGAATCTCAAATGGAATTCAATGTTTTATTGAAAGAACGAAACAATGTTAGGAAAAGGAAAAACCCTAATCGATTTATCGATTAGGGTTTTTTACTTGTTTATTCAGAACTAATGTAGCGGACTAAGATTGAACCTGTTTTCGCTTCACCTTTGATATATAAAGGAGCAGATGAACCTTCAAGGTCTTTTGTAAAACGAATATTCTTTTGTAAGAAATGCTCTTGTTCATTTAATCTCGTTACATCTGGCAAAGCAACATCCATTTTACCAAAGTTCGATGATACTTCACCTTGTAAAGCAACGGAAGATGGAACGTAAATCTCTACAGATCCAGCTACTGCAAGACCTTCGATTTTAGTTGCTTCTGTATTTTTTGTCGTTAATGCCACATGACCATTTACAGATTGTGCCTCAATATTTTTCAGAAGCCCATCGATATAAATACGCCCATTAATTGTTTCGGCATCGATTTTATTTCCTCTTGCATCTTTTACAAGAATAGCCCCATTCGCTGTTTGGATTTCTCCGTCCTCGATGGAACAATCCTTAAGCTCAATCTTCCCGTTCGCAGTTTTCACTTTTAAACGGTCCGTTTCGAGATGTTTCCCATTGAAAGCACCATTAAACAATCGAACCGAAATAGAGTCGTATTTTGCTTTAGGTATATAGAGAACAATATTGACGGAAGTCGTTTTCAAATCACTAATAATACGTAATTTTTGTTGATCTACCACAAACACAAACTTGTCATGGAATTCTCTTTTCCCTTCTTCTTCAGAAGAAGATCTGTAGACTTTCACGTGACATTCTGCTCGCAGCTTCCCGTCTTGTGATGGATAAATCTCTAACTTACCATTGGCTAAATCTGCTGAAATGTTGTTAAAATCCACGTCTTCTTTGTGGATGGTGTGGTGAAATTCCATTGGCTCACCAAAAGGCATATCGAAATCAAATGATTTCATCTTTCCAACGGCTGATTGCATTAATTGCATGAATCGATCGCCAAATTGTGAAAAATCCCTCTTAATATCTTCCATGAAATCATCTGCTTGAGATGATGTTGAACTTTTCGTATGTGTTTCTTTGTTGGAGTGATTTGAATGAGTCGGCTGTTCCACCTGTTTAGTAGGACCAGTCGTATTACCCGTTTCATTTCCTAGAGCCTCTAGCAATACTAACGCTTCTTGAGCAGAAATCGAACCTTTTTCAACTAAGTCTAAAATGCGTTTACGTTCTTCTTGCATATTATTGGCCTCCTCTAAGGTTGCTTTTAGGCATACCTTTCTATTCCTTTATACATACGAATCAAAAGATAAAAGGTTTCACTTTGCTTCAACTGGGACTTTTTTAGTTTTCTTCTTAGAAGCTTTTTCTAGTTCTACATCCATCCGTTTTCGCTCGCGCTCAAGTACAGGTTTTAAATAATGACCCGTATATGACTTTTTCACTTTCGCAATTTCTTCCGGTGTCCCCACCGCTAAAATCGTTCCGCCTTTGTCTCCGCCTTCAGGTCCTAAGTCAATAATATAATCAGACGTTTTAATCACATCTAAATTATGTTCAATGACTACAACCGTGTCTCCATTTTCTACAAGTCTTTGTAAAACAATCAGCAAACGAGCAATGTCATGGGCATGCAATCCAGTTGTGGGCTCATCCAAAATATAAAAAGATTTACCATTTGAACGTTTGTGTAATTCTGAAGCAAGTTTCACTCGTTGGGCTTCCCCGCCCGATAAAGTCGTTGCTGGCTGTCCTAATTCCATGTAACCAAGACCAACATCAACAATCGTTTGTAGTTTTCGTTGTATCTTTGGAATGTTTTCAAAGAATTTCGTTGCATCTTCAATCGTCATTTTTAATATCTCTGCGATATTTTGACCTTTATATCGAACTTCTAGTGTTTCACGATTATAGCGTTTCCCATGACAGATTTCACATGGTACATAAACATCCGGTAAGAAATGCATTTCAATTTTAATGATTCCATCGCCGCGACATGCTTCACAACGACCGCCTTTTACATTGAAGCTAAATCGTCCTTTTAGATATCCTCGAACTTTGGCTTCATTCGTTGAAGCAAAGACATCCCGTATATCGTCAAATACGCCTGTATAGGTCGCTGGATTTGATCTAGGTGTACGACCAATAGGTGATTGATCGATATCGATTACTTTTTCAAGTGCTTCCACACCCGTAATTTCTTTATGTTGCCCAGGCTTCGCTTTGGCACGATTCAGTTTTTGAGCAAGAGACTTATGTAAAATCTCATTTATTAACGTACTTTTCCCTGATCCAGAAACGCCTGTTATGGATGTGAAAACCCCTAGTGGAATATCAACGGAAACATTTTTTAAATTATTTTCAGTTGCACCTTTTATCGAAATCATGCGTCCATCTGGCTTTCTACGTTCAATTGGAAGAGGAATGAATTTCTTTCCACTCAAATACTGGCCAGTTAAAGATTTTTTACTTTTCATTACTTGCTCAGGTGTTCCAGATGCAACGATTTCTCCACCATGAACACCAGCACCAGGACCAACGTCTATTAAGTAATCAGCTGCCATCATTGTATCTTCATCATGTTCAACAACGATTAACGTATTGCCGATATCCCTCATATTTTTTAAGGTTGCAATTAAGCGATCATTATCTCGTTGATGCAAACCGATGGATGGCTCATCCAAAATGTATAGCACGCCTGTAAGACGTGATCCGATTTGCGTAGCTAATCGAATACGTTGAGCCTCTCCTCCAGATAAGGTTCCAGCTGCACGGCTTAATGTTAAATAATCCAACCCAACATTAATTAAAAATCCTAAACGTTCTCTAATTTCACGTAAAATCATTTTTGCAATTTGCATATCTTTTTCAGACAAACGCAATTGTTCAAAGAATTTATCAGCTTCTTCTATCGAGAATTCTGTGACTTTCCCGATATGAATAGAATCAACCTTCACTGCTAATGTTTCAGGTTTTAAACGATACCCTTTACATGTTGGGCAATCTTGTTGCGCCATGTATTTTTCCATTTGATCACGGATGTAATCAGATGATGTTTCTTTAAATCGACGTTCAATATTTGGAATAACACCTTCAAAATGAATAGCGTTATCTCGCACTTGTCCAAAATCATTCTCGTATCTAAATCTAATTTTATCTGACCCTGAACCATATAAAATTTTATCCATTTGCTCTTTTGGTAGTTCTTCAACTGGAACAGACATATCAATTTTATAATGCTTACATACTGCTTCTAATAATTGTGGGTAATATTGCGAACTCGTTGGTTCCCAAGGGGCAATGGCACCCTTTTTAAGAGATAGGGACCAATCAGGAATAACTAATTCTGGATCTACCTCAAGTTTTGTTCCTAAACCATCACATTCTGGGCAAGCACCAAAAGGACTGTTAAATGAAAACATACGTGGTTCTAGTTCACCGATTGAGAATCCACAAATTGGACATGCATGATGTTCACTAAATAAGATCTCTTCATGCTCCATTACATCAATCAGTACTCGTCCATCAGCTAAACGTAATGCCGATTCCAATGAGTCCGCAAGACGTGGAGCAATATCTTCTTTCATTACAATTCGGTCAATAACGATTTCAATATCATGTTTTTTGTTTTTCTCTAATTGAATATCATCGTCTAAGTCCATTAAATCACCATTTACACGAACTCTTACATATCCTTGTTTCTTTACATCTTCCAACATTTTGGCATGCGTCCCTTTACGGCCGGAAACAATGGGAGCTAGAATTTGCATGCGTGTTTTTTCTGGAAACTCGAGTAAGCGATCTACCATTTGTTCAATTGTTTGGGAAGTAATTTCAATCCCATGATTTGGACATATTGGTTTTCCTACACGTGCATACAATAGTCGCAAATAATCATAAATTTCCGTTACTGTCCCAACAGTTGAACGCGGATTACGGCTCGTCGTTTTTTGATCGATTGAAATGGCTGGCGATAACCCCTCAATGGAGTCAACTTCTGGCTTATCCATTTGACCTAAAAACTGTCTAGCATAAGCAGAAAGTGATTCAACATAACGACGTTGACCTTCTGCATATATCGTATCGAATGCTAAAGATGATTTACCGGAACCTGATAAACCCGTCATAACGACGAGCTTATCACGTGGAATCGATAAAGATAGATTTTTTAAATTATGTGCACGAGCACCTTCTATACGTATTTCCTGGTTTTTCAAATTCAATCATCCTTCCACTTTCAGTTCCAAAATGGTGTCACGCAATTCTGCTGCACGCTCGAAATCTAATGCTTTTGCTGCATCTTTCATTTCTTTTTCGAGGGTTAGCAAGAGCGTTGCCTTCTCGTCTTTTGTGAGTTTCTTTCCTTTTGTTACTTTTTCCATATATGTCACCGTCTCTTCAGAGTCGTGTGATGCACGAATTACATCGCGAATCTCTTTCTGAATCGTAGTCGGTGTTTTACCATGTTTTTCGTTATATTCTTTCTGTATCGTGCGTCGGCGTTCGGTTTCGCCAATCGCTTTGGTCATCGAATCAGTCATACGATCCGCATACATAATGACATGACCATTCGAGTTACGTGCAGCACGTCCAATCGTTTGAATGAGTGAACGTTCAGAACGTAAAAATCCTTCTTTATCTGCATCTAAGATTGTTACAAGTGATACCTCTGGAATATCCAGTCCTTCTCTTAATAAGTTTATTCCTATTAAGACATCGTACACGCCCATTCGAAGTTCACGAATGATTTCAATTCGTTCTAACGTTTTTATTTCTGAATGGAGATAGTTTACTTTTACCCCAATTTCTTTTAGGTAAGCCGAGAGATCTTCGGACATTTTTTTCGTAAGCGTCGTTACGAGTACGCGTTCATTCTTCTCTGTTCGCTTACGGATTTCTTCTATTAAATCATCAATTTGTCCTTCGATTGGGCGAACTTCAATCGTTGGGTCAAGTAGCCCAGTTGGGCGGATAATTTGTTCGACCATTTCCGGCGTGTGTTCCAGCTCATATGGTCCCGGTGTGGCAGATACAAAAATCGCTTGTTTCATATGACCTTCAAATTCTTGGAACGTTAAAGGACGATTATCCATGGCAGATGGTAGACGGAATCCGTGATCGACCAAAACTTTTTTACGAGCTTGGTCACCGTTGAACATACCTCGAACCTGCGGTAACGTTACGTGACTTTCATCTACTACTAACAAGAAATCATCTGGGAAGTAATCAAGCAATGTATAAGGAGTTGCACCAGGTTCACGTAAAGTTAAATGACGAGAGTAGTTTTCAATCCCTGAACAAAAGCCCATTTCTCTCATCATTTCTAAATCATAACGCGTCCTTTGTTCAAGTCGCTGTGCTTCGAGTAGCTTGTCCTCAGCCCTCATAATTTTCAACTGTTCTTCTAGTTCAACCTCAATATTTTCGATAGCTTTGACGAGTTTTTCTTCACGTGTTACGAAATGGGAATTCGGAAATAT
>JAHIWI010000149.1 GCA_018816185.1 Bacillota bacterium | reverse complement strand
CGATCACCGCTTCCAATGAACGCTGCCATGTTTTCTTCCTCTAACACTTTAATGCATAAAGCTTCAGTAGGTGTTAATAACAAAATATCCAACTCTAAAGGAGCATTTTTTAATTGTAAAATCGGATAGTAAAATAATAAATAATTATCAGGTAGTTTTTGTGTTAATTGTCGTAAAAGGCTGTCACGTAAAAACTTAGGATCTACATGGGATTTTTCCAAAAGTGTTGAACTTGCCCATTTTAATTGAAAATGAAAAAGTTGATCCATATACATACGTTTTAAATCTTCTAAGTTTTGAGGGGTATACACAATATTAGGTTCAAAATGAAAACCACTGTCATCTTCTTCATCATCTTGTGTTTCTAAATCTATTGAATTTTCTTCCCAAGCTAATTCCTGCTCTTTCTTCTTATCGAATATTCGTTTGAACCAACCCTTTTTTTCAAACGTTTCAACTTCTTCCTCGTGTTCCCAGTGCGGAACTTCCGCACCGGTTTCCCATTCAGTCTTCATGCGTTCCCACTGAATTTTTTTAAGTCTCACAAATTGGGTGGGGTATCTCTTCAAATCTCGTTGATAACGTGATATATAATCTTGAAGTTTTACGAGTTGCGCCATAATTTATCTATCTCCTAGTTGAAAAGTGGCAATCGGTTTGTATTTTGGACTTTGGTTTGGACGAATCTCAAACAGTGAAAACTTTTCGACAGTAAAAGAAACGGGATCATTAAACGAAATAATGGATTGCATCTGTCCGAAACCGCCCCATTTTTTCGCTAATGTGATATGAGGTACAAAAGGTTTTTTATCTAATAGGAGTCCTGTTTCAGTAGCGCCTATTGATAAATCTGTTTGTAATGAATGTAACTCCGGTTTTTCTTCAATTTTTGCGTAAACTACTCGTGGCATTTCTTCATTGCCAAATACCCGCACAGATGTAGAATGAATCTCAAACGGGTTATGACATTTTGATGCACTTTCCATATATTTAATAAGTTCATTCATTTGATGAGGGTTAACTGCCCCTAAATACATCAAAGTAATGTGCATATCTTCTGGAGCCACCACTATTTTATGTGTTTTCTTTAATTCCATTTGATCCGTAGCTTTTATTAATGAAATCGTCTGTTGTTTTGGCACTGATATGCCAACAAAATAATGCTGATTCACGAACTTGTCACCACCAGTCTTAGTACCATTAGTTTACAGTAGCTTACACTAAAAAAATAGTATATAAAAACATCCCTCTACCAAAAGAGGGATGCCTTTTTAAGCAAGAACTGCTTTATTAATTTTCGCTTCAAATGCAGCTTGTAATTTGGTAGTCCAACTTCCTGGTAAACCAGTTCCTATTGGTTTTCGATCAATCATAATGATCGGTAATATTTCAGCTGTCGTTGAAGACATGAAAAATTCTTCATGGTCATATAAATTCGTTAATGACATCGCTTCTTCTACCACCGGTAATCCAATTTCTTCACAGCATTCTAAAATCACTCGTCTGGTAATACCATTTAATATGTAATTTGTAGCTGGATGCGTATATAGAACACCTCCACGTACGCCATACATATTAGAAGATGACCCTTCTGTAATTACATCTCCTCGATGTAATACAGCTTCAAAACAACCTTCATCATGCGCTTCCTGTTTAGCGAGTACATTTCCAAGTAGATTTAAACTCTTAATATCACAGCGTAACCACCGAACATCTTCTACTGTTTTAGCGGAAACCCCGTTTGCCATTTGTGTAACGGGACGTGCTACTTCTTTTGTATAAGCTGTAATCACACATTCAACTGAAGGTGAAGGAAATTGATGTTGTCTAGCAGATACACCACGAGTTACTTGAACATATACTTGTCCCGTAACCACCTCATTTGCTTCAATTAAGTCATACATCATTTTGTGGAAAACATCTTTTGTATGCGGAATGATCAATCTAATTTTGTCCGCACTTTCATATAACCGATCAATATGTTCTTTTGCTGTATACATGGAACCATCATAAACACGAATGACTTCATAAATCCCGTCACCAAATTGATAGCCACGATCTTCTTTGGAAATATTGATTTCTTCTTCATTTATTAATTGGTTGTTCCATAAAATGATTGACATGCTAAATCCTACTTTCGTGTATTACTCTATTTTTTGAGGTTATTTTGTTAATTTCAATAAAAAATGTAGCTTTTATAAATTTACGATCGAAATAGCTTACACGTTCTTCCGTGAATCTAAGCTTCTTTTTTTGCCAGCTAATTCACAAATTGCATCCGCATAAATCGCTGCAGATTTTATGAGGTTTTGAATATCTACAAATTCATCAAGTTGATGAGCAACATCTTTTTCTCCAGGGAATAACATACCAAATGCCACACCTTTTTCTAACACTCTTGCATATGTTCCGCCACCAATAGCTAGCAATGTTGCGGGTTCACCCGTTTGACGTTCATATACTTTCTTTAAGCTTTGAATTAACTCTTCCGACTCATCCACGTAATGAGGTTTTGAGTTGGATAGTACATCTACTGCGATTCCTTGTTCATTGACAGCTGTTTGGCATTGTGTCAATTTCTCTTCAAATGTATAACTTACCGAATAGCGTAAGCTAACATCAACAGTACCGGTTTTCCCATCAAAAGCGATGACACCTGCATTTAGCGTCGTATCACCAGACATTTCGTCGGTAAATGCTAATCCAATGGCATGTCCTCTCGAATCATTCCAAAAAGTATTGACTAGAAAATCGATAAATTTCTTTGAACCCGTTGATGTTACATATTCTGCAAGGAATTTTGCAAGATAAATCGCGGCATTCACGCCATCATCAGGTTCCATTGCATGTGCTGATTTACCTTCTAGTGTAAAGTGCCACTCGTTATGTTTAGGAATGACAGATCCTTTGACTTTATTGTTAAGCAAAAACTGCTCAAATGTTTTACCTATGTTTGGATCATCATGTATGAAAACGGCTTCTGCAAAATCTGGCACCATATTCGTTCGCTTACCAGATGCAAACGATTGAATATCCTCGTTCGTGTTATCAGTCTGGAATGAAAAACGGAGAGTTGAGATACCTTTTTCTGCATTAATAATTGGAAAATCAGCATCCGGAGCAAAGCCAATGGTTGGCATGGCTTCTTTTTGGAAGTATCGCTCCACACAGCGGAATCCACTTTCTTCATCCGTCCCAATGATTAACCGTACACGTTTGTCTAATTGGATACCGGCATCCTTCACCATTTTCATAGCCATCCATGCTGCCATGGTTGGACCTTTATCATCAATTGATCCTCGGCCAAATAGTTTATTCCCTACTACAGTTCCTTCAAATGGTGGGTATGTCCAGCCATTTCCTGCAGGAACCACATCTACATGACCCAAAATGCCAAGAATTTCTTCTCCTTCACCCATTTCGATATGTCCAGCCATATGGTCTACATCTTTAACAATCATTCCTTCTTTTTCACCTTTATCAAGTAACCATTTTAAAGCCCGATATGGTTCAGGTCCAAATGGATAATCTTCATTAGCTAATGACTCATCTAACACACTTGGTATTTGTATGAGTTGTTGTAAGTCTAAAATTAATTCATCTTGTCGATTTTGTGCTTCTTTCATCCAATCCATTCGAAAAAACCACCCTCCATATTACTTAAAGCTATTCTACACTTTTCTCTAAAAATTAGTAGTAGAAATTCAATAAAGCGAATGATAATTACAAATATGATAGTATCGTTCGTTCATGTTGGTAATGTTTATGTAAAGAATTCGTTAAATTTAGAGATATTTATAGAGAAAATAGTGATAATCCGTTATAATTGAATTGTCAGATAACCATTTGACGAACAATATAGAAAAGGGGATGTCTAAGACAAGTTACTTAAACACCTGTTTCTATTAGAAACTTCATGTCGTCCGCTAGTCTTTGCCAAGAGAACATAAGATGAAGGAGTGGTTCTACAAATGAAACCAACTACTGATCGGATGCTCAATCGAATTAAAGATGTGTATATGTACATTCGAGATCATGGAATTGTCACGACACAAGATCTAGTCGATGAATTCGGCATCACTCCTCGCACCGTTCAAAGAGATTTGAACGTGTTAGCCTTTAATGACTTAATTAGCAGCCCAAGTCGAGGCAGATGGACAACGACGAGTAAGCGAGTAAGAATGACATCTTAGAAATCCTGTATAAAAAACACAGCTTGCACTCATTATTTCGAGTGTAAGCTGTGTTTTTGTGGTTATTTATTCTTTTGTGTTAAGTTCTTCTAACTCTTTTTCAGTTAATGGTCTATATTGACCCAGTTCTAGTGTTGAATCTAATTCAAGTGAACCCATTTTCAAGCGCTTTAAGTATGTCACTCGCTTTCCAACTGCTTCAAACATTCTTTTCACTTGATGAAATTTCCCCTCAGTAATGACTAATTCTATCTCTGAGGTTTCACCACTACGCAATATAGTAAGATCACCTGGCTTCGTTAAATAACCATCTTCAAGAATAACACCTTCTTTAAACCTCACGATGTCCTCTTCAGTTACCATTCCATCAATTACAGCAAAATATAATTTTGGCACATGTTTTTTGGGTGACAACAACTGATGAGTTAAGTGACCATCATTTGTAATAAGAAGTAAGCCTTCTGTATCCTTATCTAATCTTCCAACTGGAAATGGTTGAAAGTGCTGATCGATAGGCTCTAGTAAATCAATTACCGTCTGATCCTTTTTATCTTCTGTAGCTGAAATGACACCAGGTGGTTTATTCATCATTAAATAAATAAACTCAGTGTAAATAACCTTCTCACCTGAAACCAGAATTTCATCCTTTTCACTATCTACATGCATCGATACATCTTTTGCGACTTTCCCATTAACTTCTACTGCTTTAGATTTTACGATTATTTTTATTTCTTTCCTAGAGCCATATCCCATATTGGATAAAAGTTTATCTAGCCGCATTAATGTCCCACCTTAAAAACCAAATTTCCTTGTATACTTCGTTAAACGTTCACCAAATAGTTTTTGTGCAATTCCTAGACGTATACTAATTGCTCCATATACGAGACCACCAACTACCCCTACGATCAATATTATGAGTAAGGCTGAAAGTTTTGAATCGGCCGGGATGAACTGGATTAAAAACATTCTAGTTAGTGCTGCTGCAAATAGCATTAACACATTGATAGCAGTAATTAGTATGATTCTTCTTACTAATAGTTTAGATCGATAGTTTTGAGTAGTAACAAGTACCGCAAAATTCATGAAAATAGCTACACTATACCCAATAATAGTTGCGGCTATTGCACCATTTGTTTCCCATAGATTAATCAATGGAATGTTTATTGCTAATTTGATTAATAAACCTACTAATAAATTTAAGATAATCCATTTTTGCTGATTAATCCCTTGTAGAATAGCTGCAGTCACTGGGAATAAACTAAACAAGATGGCTACTGGTAAATAATGAGCAAGGATGTCTGAACCAATCTCACTTGGTTGATAAAAGAAATGATATAACTCATTAGCGAGAACCGTCATTCCTACTACTGCTGGTAAAGTTAAGAAATATAATACTTGGAACGTCTTATCCAATGTTTGTGATAACTGTTCGTGTTCATTCATCGTGAAATATTTTGTTACTAATGGAATAAGTGCCATAGAAAATCCAGTGGCAAGCATAACCGGAATCATAACTAACTTGTGAGCTGTTAGGTTTAATACGCCTAAGTAATCAAAATCTAACGCGGAATCCATAGCACGATTAAATGTTAATAAATCCACAAATTGAAATAATGGATTAGCAACCCCCAAGAATACTACAGGCACCGCATAAACAAGAATCTCTTTATACATGTCTTTTAAACTCACATCATGTGATGACGTAGAAGTTGTTAACAAGTGATCGTATTCTGGTTTTTTACGCTTCCAATAATAATAAAGGACAATCAACCCGCCGATTGCACCGACAAATGCGGATAATACAGCAACTTGAATAGCAAGTTTTGGTGAACCATCCATTACATTAATTACGACATACGCTCCACCAAGTAAGAAAATGATACGAACAATTTGCTCAATTAATTGTGATACAGCTGTAGGCATCATAAAGCTATACCCTTGGAAGAATCCTCTTAATAAGCTCATAAAAGGCACAACAATTAAAGCAAAACTAACCCATTGAATAGCTTCTTTAACATCAGTCACTGAGTAAATCTCTTCATCCTTATCAATAGATAATGCAGCTAAAGGCTCTGCAAAAAAATACAAGAATAGGAATGACAAAAACCCTGTTACCATCATGGTTAGCAATCCAGATCTCAATAAATTACGACCGGTGTGAAAGTCCCCAAGCGTATTATATTTAGATACAAATCTAGAAAAAGCTAATGGTGCTCCTGAAATAGCTACAGCCAGCATCAAATTATATGGAATATAAGCATATTGATAGAGACCAATATTATCTTCTCCGACCATTGCGTAGAATGGAATGATGTAAATGACACCGAGTATTTTTGAGAGAAACAAACCAAGTGTTAAAATGGCTGTTCCTTTATATAAATTATTTGACATGAGTTACTTCCTGACTTCTAAATTTTACAATCTATATGGTATTTTACTCCTCAGACATCAAAACCACAAATGGTTTATAATAAAGAAAAAGAAAAGAAAGTGTGTGGACACATGTACGATGTAATTATTGTTGGAGGCGGACCCTCTGGATTGATGGCTGCAATTGCTGCAGGCGAAATAGGTAAAAAAGTGTTATTACTCGAAAAAGGAACAAAACTCGGTAAAAAGCTCGCCATATCAGGTGGCGGTCGCTGTAATGTAACTAATCGTTTATC
Source organism: Bacillota bacterium (assembly GCA_018816185.1). GTDB lineage: Bacteria > Bacillota > Bacilli > Bacillales_A > Planococcaceae > Paenisporosarcina. The sequence continues at coordinate 4,860 of JAHIWI010000149.1, read as the reverse complement.
TCAAGAAGAAATCGTTAAGCATATTCCTGGCAACGGTCGATTTTTATATAGCCCCTTCTCTGTTTTTAATAACGAAGACATTATTACGTTTTTTGAAGGCTTAGGTGTTGAATTAAAAGAGGAAGATCACGGACGTATGTTTCCTGTTTCGAACCGAGCACAGGATGTTGTTGATACCCTTATTCGTCAACTAGATAAATTAAAGGTTGAGGTTTTATTCGAAAGAACTGTTGCGAAACTTTTAATGGACGACGAAAAGATAACGGGTGTTCGACTTAAAAGTGGCGAAGAAATTTTAAGTAGGGCCATAGTACTTGCTGTAGGGGGTAAAGCAGTTCCACAAACCGGTTCCACTGGGGACGGATATCCATGGGCTAAACAAGCTGGGCATACAGTAACAACTTTGTATCCAACGGAAGTTCCCCTTCTCTCAGATGAGAAATTCATCCGTTCAAAAGAACTTCAAGGATTAGCTTTACGTGATGTGGCTGTATCCGTTTTAAATAAAAAAGGAAAAATCCTTGTGACACATCAAATGGACATGTTGTTCACACATTTCGGTTTAAGTGGACCTGCTATTCTTCGTTGCAGTCAATACGTAGTGAAAGAACGTATGAAAAATGGAGAAAAACCAGTACAAATGGTCATCGATTCATTACCTACTGAAAATAATGAATCGGCTTTTCAAATGCTTGTTAAAATGATGAAGGACGAGCCAAAAAAAGCAATCAAAAACGTTTGGAAAGGTGTCGCACCAGAACGCTGGTTATTATTCCTACTGCAACGTGCGGGCATCGACGGAAATGATATTGGCGCGACATTACCGAATGAAAAAGTGCGTAGTTTAGCTTTATTACTTAATTCATTTACTATGGAAGTGAACGGTACCCAGCCAATTGAAAAAGCTTTTGTTACCGGTGGTGGTGTTTCAGTAAAAGAAATCGAACCAAAAACGATGGCTTCAAAGAAAAAGAATGGTCTTTATTTCTGCGGAGAAATTTTAGACATTCATGGCTACACAGGTGGATACAATATAACTGCCGCCTTGGTAACTGGAAAAATTGCTGGCATGAGTGCAGCTCAACACGCTAAAACTTTTCCTTATGTACCAGTAAATTACTAAGAAGATAACATTTGAACCCGTTAAAGTGGCGTATTCACTTTGACGGGTTTTCTTATTTATTATTGTAACTGAGCGACTATATTCTCTCACAGAAATACCTGCCAAGCGGAGCGGGCAGGGCTAATTGGAGCTGCACGATTCACTTTCGCAGCCTTTCTATTAGGTTGCCTTCGTCTCGGATCGGGATGATGACAATTACAACTGAGATGGCGATAATTCTAACCAAGATTGTGTTTTTTCTACCTAAGAACGCTAAATTTCTTACCAAGAATGCGAAATCTTTAACTGAGCGAACATTCACCAAAAAAGAAAAAAATCCTCTTATCTCAATTTGCATGAGACAAGAGGATCCTTCAATATTTTAACCAAAATATAGCGCAACTGCTAATGAAATCAGAGTAAAGACATATAAACTAATTGCCATTCTTTTACCGCCTTTAGATATTTCCTCTTGACGCAGAATACTAAAGAGCTTCCATGAAAATGCTGCTATTACAATGATGACAACGACATGAATCGCTTCCATTACACAATGACCATGTTAACTAATTTGCCTGGAATGGCGATTAGTTTTTTCATTTCTTTGCCTTCAAGAATTTCTTTTACTTTTTCATCAGCCAAAACAGCTTTTTCAAGTTCGTCTTTTGTAAGATCTTTGCTAACGACAATCTTCGTTCGAACCTTACCGTTAACTTGAATCACCATTTCGATTTCATTTTCAACTAATTTAGATTCATCATATACCGGCCATTGTACATATGAAATTGTTTCAGTCCCACCAAATTTTTCCCACAGTTCTTCTGATAAATGTGGGGCTACTGGCGCAAGGATTTGGACAAATCCTTTTGCATATTCCATTGGCACTGATTTCGCTTTATAGGCTTCATTTATGAATACCATCATTTGAGAAATAGCTGTGTTAAAGCGAATTCCTTCATAATCCTCTGTCACTTTTTTAACAGTTTGATGATAGACTTTTTCTAGCGTTCCGTCATTCGAATCGACGATTTTATTGCTAACAGTACCGTCTTCATTCATAAACAATCGCCAAATGCGGTCTAAGAAGCGACGAGCACCGTCTAAGCCATTTTCAGACCATGCGATTGATGCATCTAGTGGTCCCATAAACATTTCGTATAGACGTAGTGTATCTGCTCCATGACTTGCTACGATGTCATCTGGGTTTACGACATTCCCTTTTGATTTAGACATTTTTTCGTTATTTTCACCTAAAATCATGCCTTGGTTAAATAGCTTTTGGAAAGGTTCTTTTGTATGAACTACACCGATATCGTACAACACTTTGTGCCAGAAACGAGCATATAACAAGTGAAGCACAGCATGCTCTGCTCCTCCAATATAGATATCCACAGGTAACCATTGTTTAATCAATTCTGGATCTGCAATTGCTTGATCATTCTTAGGATCGATATAACGCAAGTAATACCAGCAGCTTCCTGCCCAGTTTGGCATTGTATTTGTTTCACGACGACCCTTCATACCTGTTTTCGGATCGACAACATTTACCCATTCATCAATTTTAGCAAGTGGTGATTCACCAGTTCCACTCGGTTTGATATCTGTTGCTTTCGGTAAAATTAAAGGAAGTTCAGATTCTTCAACAGCAGTAATGGAGCCATCTTCCCAGTGAATTACTGGAATCGGTTCACCCCAATAACGTTGACGACTAAATAACCAGTCGCGCAAACGATAAGTTACTTTCTTTTCTCCTGTACCGTTTTCTTCAAACCAAGCAATTGCTTTTTCAATCGCTTCTGTTTTTTCCAATCCATTCAAGAAGTCCGAATTGATGTGTGGACCTTCCCCAGCATAAGCTTCTTTTTGAATATTGCCACCTTCAACAACTTCAATGATTGGCAAATTAAATTGCGTAGCGAATTCATAATCGCGCTCATCATGTGCTGGTACCGCCATGATTGCTCCCGTTCCATACGTTGCAAGAACATAATCAGCAATCCAGATTGGCATCTTTTCACCATTAACTGGATTTAATGCGTATGCACCTGTAAATTCACCAGTTTTGTGTTTTGCAAGATCCGTTCGTTCTAAATCACTTTTCAATTTAACTGAATCGATATATTTAGAAACAGCTTCTTTATTCTCTGAAGTCGTAATCTCTTTCACTAATGCATGCTCTGGTGCTAAAACAGCGTATGTTGCACCAAAAATCGTATCAGGACGCGTTGTAAAGACTTTGAATGAATGATCTGTATCGGCAATGTTAAATGTTAATTCTGCACCTTCAGAACGTCCAACCCAGTTTCTTTGCATATCTTTAATGCTATCCGGCCAATCCAAGTCATCTAAATCTTCAATTAAACGATCAGCATAAGCTGTGATTTTCAACATCCACTGTTTCATAGGGCGTCTTTCTACTGGATGTCCTCCACGCTCAGATTTTCCGTCAATTACTTCTTCATTCGCTAAAACAGTCCCTAAAGCCGGGCACCAGTTTACAGCTACTTCGTCAACGTAAGCTAAACCTTTTTTGTGAAGTTGTAGGAAGATCCATTGCGTCCATTTGTAGTAGGAAGGATCCGTTGTATTGATTTCACGGTCCCAATCATACGAAAATCCAAGTTCTTGAATTTGACGTTTAAATGTTGCAATGTTTTTCGCTGTAAATTCAGCAGGGTCATTTCCTGTATCTAAAGCATATTGCTCAGCAGGTAATCCGAATGCATCCCAACCCATTGGATGTAATACATTGTATCCTTGCATGCGTTTAAATCGGCTTAAAATATCTGTTGCGGTATAGCCTTCTGGATGTCCTACATGTAATCCAGCACCTGAAGGAAATGGGAACATATCTAATGCGTAAAACTTCGGTTTAGATGCGTCTTCCCCTGTCTTAAAAGTATGATTTTGCTCCCAATAAGCTTGCCATTTTTGTTCGATCTGTTGATGATTAAAGTTCATGTGTTTTCCTCCTTTTGAAAATAAAAAAACTCTCGTCCCAATAGTCAAAAAAGACTAAGGGACGAGAGTTATACGCATACTCCCGCGGTACCACCCAAATTAGCAATCATACAATTGCTCAACTTGTTTCCTTAACGCGGAAAACGGCACCGGTTACTATTCCTTCACCAATGCTGACTCCAAGGCGAGTTCGATAAATTGTGATACTGACTTCCACCAACCGTCAGCTCTCTACAAACACAAAATTATTTACTATTCCTCTTCACGGTCAAACACTATTGTTTTTCATTGTAATCGAAGTATGGAAAAAGCACAAGAATTTATTGAACAGTATATCCACCATCTAAAACGACAGCTTGCCCTGTCATTCCTTTTGCCTGTTCACTCGATAAGAATAGAGTCAAGTCAGCAATTTCTTTTACATCTAATAATCGTTTTTGAGGAACTAACGGATAGATAACTTCCTCTAAAACAGACTCAAGTGGAACTTTACGCGTAGTCGCTAAATCTTGGAGCTGATTGCGAACAAGTGGCGTATCTACGTACCCCGGACAAACGGCATTGACCGTAATTCCATCCGCTGCAGTTTCTAGCGCAGCAACTTTAGTTAAGCCAATGACACCATGTTTAGCAGAATTATAAGCTGCTTTACCTGCAAATCCAACTAATCCATTAATTGAAGCCATATTAATAATTCGTCCAAAACCTTGTTTTCGCATATGTGGAAGAACATTTTTCGTAGCGATAAATGGAGCTGTTAACATAATCTTAATGAGTAATTCAAAACGTTCAGTCGG
>JAHIWI010000148.1 GCA_018816185.1 Bacillota bacterium | reverse complement strand
TCAAAAAAGGAATTAAGGTTTGTCATAGAGAATAGTTAGGGAATCAATTACGTATAGAATATAGAATCGAAATGTTTGGGGGGATTACTCATGTATAAACGAATATTGGTTGCTGTCGATGGCTCTTCACACTCAAAGCGAGCAGCAAGCCATGCTGTTTTTCTAGCAAGTACACAGTCAGATGTTCATGTTACCCTGCTATATGTATTGGATTATGACAAAACTTCTCCAGATCTCGTTCAACAACTGACAAGCGAAGAGCTCCATGAAGACCGACGAAACAAAATCTTGCCAATTGAAGACATGTTCGTTTCAAAGGGTATCCATACTGAGATTAAACTATTACATGGTGATGCAGGACCTGTTATTGTGGAACATGCGAATCAGGAAAATTATGATATCGTTGTAATCGGCAGTAGAGGGTTAAACACATTACAAGAGATGGTACTTGGAAGCGTCAGCCATAAAGTAGCGAAACGAGTACACTCACCCGTTTTATTAATAAAATAAAAATCAAGACTGACCTAACTAATGGTCAGTCTTTTGCAATGTTAGGAGATGTTCACATGAAAAAAGGATTATTAAATTTAATAACGGATGTACCTGGTGTTCAAGTAGGTCATGTCACGTTAGAGGAAAAATTGAATGAGCAGGATACAATTTGTACCGGAGTTACCGCCATACTCCCCCATTCAGATGATCCATTTCAATATAAAGTTCCTGCAGCAAGCTTTGTATTAAATGGCTTCGGCAAAACTGCCGGGTTGATTCAACTTGAGGAATTAGGTCTCATGGAATCGCCAATTATGCTTACCAATACATTTAGTGTAGGTGCTGTTTTAGAAGGAACCCTTTCTTATATGTTAGAGAAAAATCCAGAGATTGGAGATTCCACGAGCTCATTGAATATTGTAGTGGGTGAATGCAATGATAGTTATTTAAATTCCATGCGTTTAATGGCGGTGCGACCGGAACATGCAATAGCAACACTTGAATCAGCCGCAATCGGTGAGTTTGAACAAGGGGCTGTCGGTGCAGGAAAAGGAATGATTTGTTACGGAGTGAAAGGTGGAATTGGAAGTTCGTCTCGAATCGCTGAACATGAAGACTTGGCTTATACGACAGGCGTCCTAACTCTCACGAATTTCGGGAGAGCTAACGAATGTAAAATAGCCAACTGGGAACAGGATACACTTGAAAAACCAGATGGATCTGTCATCATTGTTGTCGCCACAGACGCTCCTGTTGATGCGAGACAATTAAAGCGGCTAGCCAAGCGTGCAGCAATTGGGCTTGGTCGAACCGGTACTCATATACATAACGGAAGTGGAGATATCATCATTGCTTTTTCTAATGCCAATAAAGTTCCACACATGTCTAAAGAAGCGTTTGTACAACAACAGCTATTACGTGATGACCATCCCATGATGAATGAACTTTTCCACGCGGTCATTGAATCCACTGAAGAAGCAGTTTACCAATCAATCCTTCATGCTGAAACGACCACTGGAAGATTAGGCCGAGTTATTGAAAAAGGAACGTTTTAATATAGGAAAGCCAGCCCTCAAGTTAGTGAGGGCTGGCTTTTCTTATGATGAATCAGTTTACTCGTCATCTTTGAACATTTACTCGTCAACTTTGCGATTTTACTCGTCACTTTTGAACATTTACTCGTCACTTTTCATCATTTACTCGTCAAACCCAGAAAATACAGATCCACCAACAAGAGTAGCCAACGTATATACAACCGCTACTTGGCTTTTTATTGTGATGCATCAGTTTACTCGTCAACTTTGAACATTTACTCGTCACATTTCATCTTTTACTCGTCAAACCCAAAAACTACAGATCCACCAACCTAAGCAAACAAATAAATACCCACACAGAAGAGTCGCCACTGCATATACAACCGCTACTTGGCGTTTACCTGTAAACCAGCATTCAACTACCTGTACTGCAAACGTCGAAAACGTGGTAAATGCACCTAAAAACCCAACGAGCCAAAATAGATTCCAATCTGTTTCATAAAGTGCCAAAGACAGACTGGCTCCCATCAATAAAGAGCCGAGCCAGTTAATTAATAAAATCCCTGTTAATCCTTGAATTTTCAAAGACACTACATATCGACTCATAGCACCGAGCATCCCGCCGATAGCTAAAGAAAGAAGGATCATTTCAATCCGCCCCCTAACTTAAAACCACCAGCAGCTGCCACGATACACGTTATAGTCATTCCTAGACCATATAGAGTTCCCGTTAGCACACTGTTCTCCATAAAAGCCAGCCATTCTCCCGAGAAAGTGGAAAACGTCGTAAACGAGCCCAAAATGCCTGTGGTGACAAATAACGCATTCTCTCTTTTTACTTCTTTCATTTTATGAAAAACAAATCCTAAGACAAAGCTACCTATGATATTTGCAATCCATAACCCCGTGGATGGGAATAAAACCAGAACTGCAAATCGTAATAGTGTTCCGACCATGCCGCCTAAGCCTACCCATATGATGTTTTTCATGTTCGAAACACGTCCTTAATTATTCAGCCTTCAATTTTAATACATGCTCTTTTTCTTGATTTCCACTAATGACGGTTTCATGATACTCGCCTTCAGCCCAGTCGTCTACTTGGTTGTGGAACCAATCAGATTTCATGTGACCACTTTGACCGGGTCCGACAATATGATAGGCACTTGATAAATCAGCTAAGTCCGCAACAAATCGCCAGGAAGCACCGTGGTCAACTGATCCATCTTCTTGGAATCCAGCAGCTTGAACAGTAATATTTGAACCGCCAACCGGTACTGATTTCGGATTTAAGAAATATGCAAATACGGGTGAAGCACCAGAGAGCGGGTGATCAAATGTAAGTTGATGATAATCTCCCCACTTCCAGTCACCTACGTCTTCACCAAACGTATCTTCTATCGAGGCTACCGAATCTACAAATGATTGATAAACCCATTTGTCAATTCCCCCTTTTTCAGTTACCCACGCACCATCTTGACCTGCATACCCATCACGCATCATTTGATCGGTGATGTTGCCTTTTCCTGCTAGCATATCATAGACGTCTTCAGGCATCTGATCTTTAAACAACGTAATTGGAAGTTGCTTAATCCATTTATGGTAAATAAGTGGAGCAGCAGAATTAGCTTCATCCACTTGATTCCAATTTTTTAATTCTTTCAATTGATCACTGTATTTATTTTCAGTATCTAATTTTTCTACTGATTGAACCATGTCATCCATAAATTCTCTTGCTTGAAGATTATGCTGATCCATTTGCAAGGCCATCATATCTTCTTTCGTTAGTTTATCGCCTTGTTCTAAAACCTCAGCAATTCGTTCATAGCGGTATGACTGAGCCCAAAAATCCGTTAAGTGATAGGGATAAGATTCATCTACGACTTGATTGTTCGCAGTCGCAATAAACCCTTCATCTGGATTTACGACAGTTGGTAACTTATCATACGGCACGAATCCATCCCATCCATACTCACTTGAATTTCCTGGCACAGGAAGTTGAGCATCCCCTAACTTACGGATTGGAATTCTTCCGTTCGCTTTGTACGCAATCGTTCCGTCCTTCGCTGCAAAAACAAAGTTTTGTGCAGGTGCATGGAAATCTTCCAATGCTGTTTCAAACTCTTCCCAATTGGTAGCTTTATTCATATTCAATACAGCTTGCAATTCTAATGTCGGATCTAGCGCCGTCCACTGCATGGAGAACTGAGCACTAGGTTCTTCCTTGTCGAACATGACATTCGAAATGATTGGACCATGACGGGTAACTACTACTTCAAAATCGATTGTTTCTCCGTCTTTAACTTTAATTGGTTCTTCTCGAACAGTGGCTTGTTCCCACTTGCCGTCGTATTCAAATTCAGTCGGATTTTCCGGATTTGGTGTTTCGATATACAAATCTTGCACATCGGGTCCTACATTCGTTACACCCCAAGCAATTTCTTCATTGTGACCTAAAATAATCCCTGGAATCCCTGCAAAAATGACTCCACTCACGTTTTGTTCAGGTGACTGTAAATGCATTTGGTACCAGATTGATGGCGTACTCAGACCTAGATGTGGATCATCTGCTAATAAAGGCATTCCCGACTCCGTCTTATCACCCGAGACAACCCAGTTATTACTTCCATTGAACTCGTTTGGAATCACTTCCGGCATAAACTGTCCTGCAACTTCTACCTGATTCTCTAAGTTCGCTTCGATAATAGCGGGTTTGTCTTCAGGGTAAGTAATGAACAATTCACGAGCCTTTTCTTCTGGAAAATTCCCTAGTGCCCAGTGACGAATCGCTAGACTCGACCAATGACCACCTAAATCGTACGCCATAAATTTACCAATGGTTAAGGAGTCTACTTCTGTCCATGGTTCCGGCTCGTAACCTAACAACTTAAATTCAAAAGAATACTTTCCAGCTTCCTTCGCTTCAGCCATATAGGCATTGACGCCTTCTGCGTACCATTTAAGAACTTGTTTCGCTTCTTCCCCATAACCATCCCATGAATCTTTTGCCGCTTCTCTCAAGCTAAATGTTCGAAAGAATTGGTCCGTTGTCACGGCTGCTTCTCCCACGACTTCAGATAATCTCCCGCTAGCTTGTCTTCGCGCTAAATCCATTTGAAACATTCGGTCTTGTGCTTGCACAAACCCTTGCGCTCGGTATAAATCCGCATCAGTTTCCGCAAGAATATGTGGTACCCCCTGCTCGTCTCTTGTGACTGTCACTTCTTGATCTAAAATCTCGACTGTCATTTCTCCAGAAATTTGAGGTTTAGATTTTCCTATGTATACATTAATGACGACTACTGCAATGATGAGCAATAAGACCAGACTTCCTACAATCCATACCAACCACTTTCCAAGTTTACGTTTCCCCTTCATTCCCCTAATTCCCCCTAGACTTCTTTCTTATGAAATTCGCTTAATTTATAGAATTCTCCTGCACAAAGAAAAAACTATTTAGTGTATCTAAACAACGATACGCTAAATAGTTTTTGTTTATTTCATATTTTCTTCGGCCAACACTAATTTCACGTTTTTCACTTGATCTTTCTCCGTCAAAATATATAACACGTCTTTAGGCTCTAACTTTGTTGACCCTGTTGGCATAACCAAATCACCATCACGAATGATTGCACTGATGACGGTTTTCTTTGGTAATCCAATCGTTTGTAAGAGCTGCCCAGCGAATGGAGACGAGGCAGAAAGTTCAACTTCTAGCATCTCAGCATTTGCTCGATCCATAGATACAAGTTCTAACGAGTGAATGCGTTTCGGAACAGCTGGGCCGTTTAATTTCAATAAATTTGCGACGACTGGAATCGTTGACCCTTGTAATAAAGCAGAACTTAAAACAATGAAAAATACGATATTAAAATACAGATGGCTATTTTCCATACCTGCTAACATGGGGAATGTCGCTAAAACAATCGGTACCGCTCCACGTAATCCTGCCCAAGAAATAAACCACTTCTCCTTGAGTGTGTATGGGAAGAAACTTGTTGAAATAAAGACAGCAATGGGTCTAGCAATTGCTATCAGGACAAATGACAATACGAGTCCTTTCCAAACTAAATCCCAGTCAGCGAGTTCACTTGGGAATACGAGTAACCCTAAAATCACAAACATGGCAATTTGCATAAGCCATGCAAAGCCTTCGTGGAAACTGATAATGGAATGACTATGTCTTAATTCACGGTTTCCTATAATCATGGCAGCTATGTAAACAGCCAATAAACCACTTCCACCTAAAACAGCGGTAATACTATATATGAAGACAGCAAATCCAGCTGATAATACGGCATAAAGTCCACCCGCATCTAACTTGATTTTATTCATCGTCTTAGAAGCAAAAATTCCTAGTCCAAATCCAAATAAGATGCCTAAGCCCATTTGTAAAAAGAACATCCCCGCTAACGACCATGCAGTCGTATCCGGCATCATAATCCATTCGATAAAAACAATCGTTAGGAACATGGCCATCGGATCATTCGTTCCAGACTCAGCCTCTAATGTCGATGACAGCTTTTGCTTAATATTTTGACCGGCTAATACGGAAAATACAGCGGCTGCATCCGTAGAGCCTACGATGGAACCTAGAAGAAAGGCTTCTAACCATCCAATACCTAAAACATAATAAGCGGCAACAGCTACAATAGAAGTAGTCACCAAAACGCCAACAGTTGCTAAAACAATTGATCCGCCAAGAACTGGCTTGACCTGTTTCCACTGAGTTTGAAGTCCACCTTCAAATAAAATAATGATTAGAGCTAATACACCAACCATTTGTGCTACTTTTGCATTTGAAAAATAGATAAGTCCAGAAATATCACTACCTAATAACATTCCTAAAAATATAAAGAGTATAAGGGCAGGAACTCCTGCGCGAGCTGACAATTTCGTCATCAATACGCCACTTAAAAGAAAAATACCCATTAAAAGAATGGCAAAATCTGTTGTGAAATTCTCCATTAGCCCCTCCTTGCATAACCTGTAATGTTATCTATATTGTACAGGAAGAAGGGTGAATTTAGCACAAAAAAGCCTTGAATTCAAAAGAATTCAAGGCTTTTCTTCTACATTTTCACCAACGATTTTCACTTCTAGTTCGAGGTCAATTCCAAATACATCTTTTACCTTCGATTTAACCATTTCAATCGTTTGTATATAATCCGTTGCAGTGGCATTGTTTTTATTCACAATAAACCCAGCATGTTTTGTCGATACTTCCGCTCCACCGAAGCCCTTACCTTGCAATTCACAATCTTGAATCAGCTTCCCTGCAAAATAACCAGGAGGTCTTTTGAAGACACTTCCTGCTGAAGGATATTCTAATGGTTGTTTCGATTCTCTTAAGTGTGTTAAATCGGCGATTTTTGCATCAATTGCTAATTGTTCACCTTCAGCTAAATCGAATTCAGCAGACAATACATAATATCCTTGCTTTGTAATGACACTCTTGCGGTAGTCCAATTCAAGTTCCTCTTTAGAAAGAACTAGTTTGACTCCTTCTTTTGTTAAAACAGTTGCTTGATAAATGATGTCTTTTATTTCCCCACCATAAGCTCCAGCATTCATGGCCATTGCTCCGCCAATTGAACCTGGAATTCCGCAAGCAAACTCAAGACCCGTTAACTTTTCTTTCGCTGCCGCTCTTGATACATCAATAATATCAACGCCTGCTTCTGCTAGGACTCTTGTTCCATTAATTTCTATACGATTAAGCATTTGCAAATTTAATACAATCCCACGTACTCCACCATCACGAACAACCATGTTCGATCCGTTTCCAAGGAGTAATAAAGGAACATTATTTTGATGTGCATACGCAACTACAAAAATAGTCTCTTCTTCGGTTAATGGGGTGACATAAAGGTCTGCACGGCCACCCATTTTGGTCATTGTATGCAAGTTTAGTGGTTCATCTATTAAGACACAGTCATGTGCTAAAGTTGCTGTTAAGTCTTCATACCAACGTTGTTTAGTCATGTAAAGCCAAATCCTTTCGGTTACCTCTTTCCATTGTATAGTATGCGTTTTAACCGCAGATTTGACAAGTGGAAATCACGATAACCATACTTTTGACCACTGTTCGATTCCAGCAATTGCATCTTTCAGCCCTCTGCCCTTATCGGTTAATGAGTATTCTACTTTAACTGGAACATCTGTATACACACGTCGTTCCACGATTCCTTCTTTTTCAAGTTCTTTTAGACGTTCTGAAAGCAGTCGACCACTAACAGGTAGAGCAGACTCAATTTCATTAAAACGCTGAGGACCATCTAACAATTGATACAAAATCAAACCCGTCCAACGTTTACCTATTAACTCCATCGCTTTCGATAAGCGTGGACACAAAGTAGTTTCTTTCATATTCCATCACCTCTTATTGCACCCATTATAACGGAAAACTCACTATAAGTAACGCGATAAGTAATTACATTACTATTTATAACCTATTAACAATTGATTATCAAAACTATTTTATCTTGAATTAAAACTATTTTAATTCAAACATATTGACATCGAGATATTCAGCATATATAGTTAGCTTAGAAATAAAAAAACCCCTTGGAGGATGATTATGATGAAAAAATGGAACGTAGACGCAGCTCACTCAACTTTAGGTTTCTCAGTAAAACATATGATGGTGTCAAAAGTACGAGGAAATTTCGGTGAGTTCGATGCTCATGTTGAAGCAAACGAAACAGACTTAACAGGTGCAAATATTCAATTCAACATTAAAGTACCTAGTATTAACACGAATAGCGCAGATCGCGATAACCACTTACGTTCAGCTGACTTCTTTGATGCTGAAGCATACCCAGAAATTAAATTCGTAGCAAACAACATCACGAAAAAAGGCGATGACAAATACGATATCGCAGGTGATATGACAATTAAAGATGTTACTAAACCTGTTGTTTTCGATGCTGAATACGAAGGAAAAGGAACAAATCCTTGGGGACAAGAAGTTGTCGGCTTTACAGCTGAAACAAAAATCAACCGCAAAGATTTCGGTTTAACTTGGAACCAAGCACTTGAAACTGGTGGCGTATTAGTAGGAGAAGACGTAAAACTTTCTCTAGAAATTCAAGCAAACCCAGCTGAATAATTCATAAAAAAAGACATCATCTAATTCCTATTTGGATTCAGGTGATGTCTTTGACTGTAGACAAACACATGAAAAATGGTTTGTTTATAGTCTTTTTTGTTTTTACTGAGGAATAGCAGAATTGTAGAACCTCATACCAGCTGATTTTCATTGCTGCGGACGCTTTCCGTGGAGGCCAACAGGATGTTGGTTTCAAAGACGTTGCCACACGATGTGGCGAATTTAGTCTTTGTCCCTCTATAATCCTCTCCAGGGTTTTCAGCTCGTGCTGTTCCCACTGGAAAGATTAGGACCAATGGATTTGGTGCTAATCTTTGCGACGAAGCTAGCGCAGCGTTGCAACGCCTTTTCATGTTTCGAAGCTAGCGGAGCGATGCAGAAACAGGAGCAGGTGTTTTACGCCGCCTTCCGCTGCAATCAACGATATCCACTTAAAACAGGATAATTATCACCTATTCAAAAAATGCAATTCCCTCTCAATGAAGGAATTGCATTTTTTAGTATGTCCATTTTTGGTCAATCAGTTTGATGGCAAGTTCAGCAACCATAGGACGGCTGATAAGGAATCCTTGAATTTTATGAGCACCCATTTCTTTTAATAAAAACAATTGCTCTTCTGTTTCGACACCTTCCATTACGGTGGTCATGCCCAAGTTTTTAGCGATATCCAAAATTCCTTGTAAAATAATTTGTGACTTTTCGCCTTCATTTTCCATAGTCATCAAGAATGAACGATCCACTTTAACATGTTGTATAGGTAAAAGTTTTAAAATCGATAAAGATGAGTAACCCGTTCCAAAATCATCAAGGGCAGTTTGAACACCGTATTCGTTTAGCTCCGTCAATAATACAGATGCTAATTCACTGTTTTGTACAGCGACCGTTTCCGTGATCTCGAACATTAAACTACTTGGTGAAATCCCTACGTCTTGAATAATCGACTTAATGTCATTCATGAAATCGGGATGCATCATTTGTTTGACTGAAATATTAATTGCTACGTGGAAACCATCATGTAACTCATTTTCCCACTGTTTTACTTGCAGTGCCACTTGTCTTATAATCCAACGACCCACTGGAACAATTAAATCATTATCTTCAAGTAAAGGAATAAATTCAATTGGTGAAACGGCTCCAATTAATGGCGACTCCCATCGAAGTAAAGCCTCAAAGCTCTTGATTTTTTGCGTTGATAATTCATACACCGGTTGGTAAACCATGTAGTATTCATTATTATGGAGTGCATGGACAACATTATTTGCTATTAATCTTGCACGTTCATTCTGATTCGCTAATTCTTGAGAGAAGAAGACGGCACGATTTCCACCTAGCTTCTTGGCTTCTTGTACAGCAAATGTAGCATCTTGCATCATTAAGTCAGGCCAATCTCCTAATTCGGATTTTCGTATCCCAAGACTTAACGTCATCCATATGCTTTCAAACGTTGAAAGCTCGAGAGGTTCACCCATTAACTTCACTAAAGCAGTTGTCATTGTTTTTAATTCTTCTTCATCTTGTGTAGAAACGAGTAAAACGAATTCGTCCCCACCAACTCGATACAAATCATTGCGATTAGAAAACTCTTGAATTTTATTACTTACTTCAAAGAGTACTCTGTCACCAATTTGATAGCCATTCCGTTCGTTTATTTCTTTAAAACGGTCTAGATTCACAAAAAATAAAGTGAACTGCTTAAAGTTTGTTGGATCCAAGTCTCTTT
This sequence comes from Bacillota bacterium, assembly GCA_018816185.1. GTDB lineage: Bacteria > Bacillota > Bacilli > Bacillales_A > Planococcaceae > Paenisporosarcina. The sequence continues at coordinate 4,210 of JAHIWI010000148.1, read as the reverse complement.
TCAATTTTTCTTCAAGTACGACACGGTTTGGTAAGTTTGTTAATAAATCACGTTTCAACAAATTGTCTTCCCGTACTTCGTTTCTTCGTATGTAAAATAAGATTCCGCATAATATCAAGAATGTCACAGCAACAACTAATGTATTACGCCAAAAAATCGTTGAAATTCGATTATCTAGAGCATTTGTATAAGAATCGACGAGCACTGTCCAATCAGCTCCTGCACGTTGGAACATAACAAAATGCGCCGAATCTTCCTCAACTAAAATTGAACCACTCTCTTTTACTTTCATTTGTTCTTTAATATCTGCTGCATAATCGAATCGATTATCAAACGGCTCATCTGTCGTTGAAAAAACCAATTGTTCTTCTTTAAATAAATACAGACTGCCTGGTAAACTTGACTCTTTCGCCACGGAACCTAGAATATTCCCCATATTCACGACACCAGACAGAACGCCAATTACATCATCGCCCTTTTTAACAGGGAGTCGTATAGCCGTTACTATTTGGTCAGGATCTTGGTAAAGGGGAAATAAATCACTAAACACCACTTCACCTTGCAAAGCGCGTTCAAATGATTCAATCTGATTCACTTTAAAACGAGATCCATCACCAGCTAACGTTTCACCTTTTGGGTTAATAAAACCTAAAGATGTGAAAAAGGGCATCTTGTCTCGTTGATTTGCTAAGAACTCAATGATTTCTTCATCAGTACCATCTAATAACACTAAATAATTTGCGATCAATTCTAATTCTGCAACTCTTTCATTCGAAAACTTGTTCGTTTCATCTGTAAAATTCTTTAACAATTCATTCGTTTCATTATCTACAGTTTCAATCACATATTGTTTTGTATCTTGATAGTTAATTATGGTTAATGCAACGACTGTCAGAAGAATTAATGAAAGTAATACATAAGCTTGTATTTGCCTTTTTGACACTTCGTCACACCCTAACGTTCGTCTCTTTTTGTATATGTATCATTAAATGTAATTAAATACCATTTAAATTTTTCTTTCCATACATATACATTGTCGAACAATGTCAGAAAATAGTCAATGTGTTTTATGATATATTTATATCAGTTTAAGACAATTCTATGCCAATAGATGATACGAAAGGAGTATTTTGATGGAAAATAAAAGTGAAAAATCGACAAAACCTTTTTTCCAGTTAATGAAGTCCTTAAAATGGCCTATTGGCGTTACCATCTTCGCCATCTTTCTCGCATTAGCAGAAACAATAACGGGTTTGGTTGTTCCTTTAGTTACAAAAAATTTAGTTGATACGCTAACAACTTCCAGCATTGATTGGAAATTAATCTTGTTATTATTAGGCGTTTTCTTACTTCAAGCGGTAGCCGGAGGAGTTTCCTATTATTTACTAACATTTATCGGTGAAACGATTGTGGCTGATTTACGGAAAAAGTTGTGGAGAAAAGTTCTACGTTTACCAATTCCTTTTTATGATGCCAATGAAACTGGCGAAACGATGAGCCGCATTACACAAGATACATCTATACTTAAGCAGCTAATCACAGGTCATTTAGTCACTTTTGTTTCAGGCATTATCTCTGTTGTTGGTTCTGTTATCATCCTGTTTTTCATTGACTGGAAAATGACCATGATTATGTTAGTGAGTGTGCCTATATCCATGGCTATTATTATTCCGCTCGGGCGTAAAATGCATAAAGTGGCAAAAGGTACACAAGAAGAAATGGCCAAGTTTTCTGGTTTACTCGGACGTGTTTTATCAGACATTCGTCTTGTGAAATCCTACCGCGCAGAAGAAACAGAGAGTGTAAAAGGTGACCGTGCGATTGGTGAGCTATTCCAATTCGGACTGAAAGAAGCACGCATTCAATCGATTATTTCACCTTTGATGACTTTATTAATGATGGGTATTCTTGTGCTCATCCTTGGTTATGGAGGTATGCAAGTATCTAAGGGCGAGTTATCAGCAGGTTCTCTCGTTGCGATTATCTTTTATTTATTTCAAATTGTGGTGCCTTTTGCACAAATGGCTTCCTTCTTTACTGCCTATCAAAAAGCGGTTGGGGCGACAGAACGGATTCAGTTCATGTTGGAGCTTGATCATGAAACCATCTCAGGATCTCCTAAGCAAAGTGAAGATAAACTACGATTCGACAACGTTAGTTTTTCTTATAATGAAGACAAAAAAATTCTGAATGATGTATCTTTTGAAACCACACCTGGAACAGTCACCGCATTTGTTGGACCAAGCGGCGGTGGTAAAACCACGATTTTCTCTTTATTCGAACGTTTTTATGAACCCGACAGCGGAAAGATTTACATTGGAGATGTACCAATAAATGAATTTCCGCTTGGCGATTGGCGTGGACGTCTTGGATACGTGTCGCAAGAAAGTCCACTAATGAACGGTTCTCTCTTTGACAATATGACTTATGGATTAGATGCAAAGCCTTCAGACGAGCAATTGAAGGAAGCCGCGATTGCCGCCAATGCATGGGAATTTATCGAGAAGTTGCCTCAAGGTGTTGAAACGTTAGTTGGTGAACGCGGTATGAAACTATCCGGTGGTCAACGTCAGCGAATTGCGATTACCCGTGCCTTGTTATACAACCCACAAATTTTGTTGTTAGACGAAGCAACTTCTAATTTAGACAGCGGTTCAGAAATTTTAGTTCAAGAAGCACTCCAAGTATTAATGAAGGGTCGCACTACATTAGTAATCGCCCATCGTTTAGCAACTGTTCTTCACGCTGATCAAATCTTAGTATTAGAGGGCGGAGAGATTACGGGTAGAGGAACGCATAGTGAATTATTCGATTCACATACATTATATAAAGAGTTTGCACTAGGGCAAGGATTGTCGTAGGAAGAGTGGCAATGTGGAGAAGCTCATGAGGATAATAGCTATCTACACAGTTTGGTCGCCACCTTTTTTCGCTTGAAACTATTCTCGTAATAATTCGTACAATATAGTAGCTTACTATTTTTAAGGAGTGTTTAATTTGTCGATGGATCCATATTCTTCGGGTGGTTTTGATTTATTTGGAGCGATGTTCGTTATTATCCCCGTCCTTATAATTGGTGTTTTTATTTTTATTTTCGTTAAAGGAATTAGTGAATGGAGCTCGAATAATAAATCTCCGATTCTTAGTGTTCCTGCGGAAGTTATAACGAAGCGTACGCGAACTTCTGGTGGTCATGGGAATTCTTCTGCCAGCACTTCTTATTACGTAACTTTTGAAGTACAAAGTGGAGATCGTATCGAACTTCGAGTAAATGGTTCGGAATTTGGAATGTTGGCCGAACAAGACTTAGGGATTTTGACATTCCAAGGGACACGCTATAAGGGCTTTGAACGAGACAAAACGGTTTAGAACGGCAAAAAGAGGAATGGACATTGTGTCCACTCCTCTTTTTTATATCGTTTAATACGTATAAGAAACGACTGAGCTTAATTCTTCAAATTCTTTTAGACTGTTACTGTAGCTAAACGAGACGCGACAGTTTTCACGTCTTCCATTCCGTCTGCAATGATTTGTTGTGCACGATCTGGGAATTGGTTGTGTCCTTCGATGATTACTTCTTCGATGTCCATGATGCCGAAGAAATTCATAATCAGACGTACATAGTTTACACTCATTTCCATAGGTGCCATTTCTGGTGTTGAATAAACGCCTCCGCGTGCATTTAAGATGATTACTTTTTTATCAGGAACTAAACCAACTGGGCCGTTTTCACTGTAAGCGAACGTGACACCAGCTCGGTAAATGTAATCGATAAACGTTTGTAATGGTGCTGGAATTGTTTTATTCCATAACGGAAAGGCGAAAACGATAACGTCTGCGTCCATGAAAGCATCCATTGCTTTATTAGCAGCAGTTAAAATACGTTGTTCGATGTCGTTTAATGGCTCAGCTTGAGCTGATTTGCCCATTGCGTTAAAGAAGTCTTGACCAAAGTAAGGCATATCTTCTTCAAATACATCAAATGTTTGGATATTCAAATCTTTGCCTTTTGTTAATTCATTCATAAAGACTTCATGCATTTTACTTGAAATGCCTTCTGTAGAAGGACGATTATTTGCTTTTACGACTAAAATGTTCATTTATATAACTCCTCTAATGCTTTAAATTTTATCTTGATTTAAAATATCTTTAATTCAAGGTATATGAATATAATAAAAGAGCCGCCTTCAAAAGTCAAAGACTATGCTCT
>JAHIWI010000016.1 GCA_018816185.1 Bacillota bacterium | reverse complement strand
CTATAGCGAAGAAGAAGTCGTAAGTCATAATGGAACGAAAGTAATTGCGTTGCCTGTAGAAAGTTCAAAAGATATTTGGCCGCATATTTCGGACGAGTATGATGTGATCGGAATTGATGAAGCTCAATTCTTTGATGAAGGAATTACAGATGTCGTTCAACGATTAGCAGATCATGGTTTCCGTGTCATTGTGGCAGGTCTTGATCAAGACTTTAGAGGCGAGCCATTCGGTCCAATGCCTAAAATGATGTCGTTAGCTGAACAAGTGACGAAGCTTCAAGCCGTATGCCAAACTTGCGGATCACCAGCAAGTCGTACACAAAGACTGATTAATGGGCAACCTGCAGGGTACGAAGATCCCATTATTTTAATTGGTGCAACGGAAGCATATGAGCCAAGATGTCGCCATCATCACGAGGTGCCGGCGGGTGTAACGCATCAAACAACCCTTGCATATGACAAAGAGTAGCGAAAGCTGCTCTTTTTCTATATAATTATACTGTTAAAGAGATAAATGAACGGATGAGGTGATAACATGTTCGACCGCTTACAATCGGTAGAAGACCGATATGATCGATTAAACGAATTACTAAGTGACCCTGATATTGTTAATGATACGAACAAGTTACGCACACTTTCTAAAGAGCAGTCTGACCTGCAAGATACAGTGGATGCGTATCGCGAATATAAAGATATTAAAGCCCAATTAGCCGAAGCGAAAGCGATGCTTGAAGAAAAGCTAGATGCCGATATGCGCGAGATGGTAAAAGAAGAGGTTAATGAACTTGAACCGCAAATCGAAGCGATTGAAGAACGCTTGAAACTTCTTTTAATTCCAAAAGATCCGAATGATGACAAGAACGTTATCATTGAGATTCGTGGAGCTGCAGGTGGAGATGAAGCTGCTTTATTTGCAGGGAATCTATTCCGTATGTACAGTCGATTTGCAGATGCTCAAGGCTGGAAAGTGGATGTCATGGATTCTTCACCGACTGGAATTGGCGGTTACAAAGAAGTCATCTTTATGATTAACGGAACTGGTGCTTATTCGAAAATGAAATACGAAAACGGAGCACACCGTGTACAACGTGTACCGGAAACTGAATCTGGCGGACGTATTCACACGTCAACAGCAACAGTTGCGTGTTTACCTGAAGTAGAAGAAGTCGACGTTGAAATTCATGAAAACGATATTCGTACGGATACGTATGCTTCATCAGGAGCCGGTGGACAATCGGTAAATACAACGATGTCAGCTGTACGTTTAACGCATATTCCGACTGGTACAGTTGTAACGTGCCAAGATGAAAAATCTCAAATTAAAAACAAAGCGAAAGCAATGACGGTTTTACGTGCGCGTGTTGCTGATAAATTCCGTCAAGAAGCACAAGCTGAGTACGACTCTGTTCGTAAATCAGCAGTTGGAACAGGAGATCGTTCAGAACGAATTCGCACGTACAACTATCCACAAAACCGAGTGACTGATCACCGTGTTGGTTTAACGATTCAAAAGTTAGATCAAATTATGGAAGGTAAATTGGATGAAATCGTGGATGTATTAATCTTAACGGATCAATCAGAACGTTTAGATAGGATGAACGAATCAGATGTATAAGTATATATATGAGGCCCTATCTAGGGCTTCTTCTTTTTTAATTGAAAACAAAAGAGAAGAACCTGTTGCTCGATTGCTGCTTCAACATGTTTTAAACAAAACGCATGCTCAATTACTTGCGGATATGCGAGAACCAATATCAGAAACTGAGTATGAACACTTTTGGTCGCTCATTGAAGAACATGTAAAAGGAAAACCGATTCAATATCTTACTGGCTATGAAGAATTTTACGGTCGAAACTTCTCAGTGAACGAACATGTTTTAATTCCACGTCCAGAAACAGAAGAACTAGTTTACGAAACAATAAATAGAGTAAAACCTCTTTTTTCGAATAAAACAGATGTCCAAGTGGCAGATATCGGTACTGGTAGTGGCGTGATAGGTATTTCTCTTAAACTGGAACAGCCTTCATTCCAAGTAACTGTTACTGATTTGTCCCAAGATGCACTAGATATGGCGAAGAGAAACGCTGAATCACTAGGAGCAGATATTCATTTTAAACAAGGTGATTTATCTAAACCAATCGCCCATCAAAAATGGGATGTTGTTTTATCTAACCCACCTTATATTGCTTTTGAGGAAGCGGAGACTCTTTCTGATAGTGTGTATGAATACGAACCACACTCTGCTTTATTTGCTGAAGAACAAGGTTTGTATTTATATAAAAGGCTGTCTGAAGAGTTACCTTCATTGATGAATAAACCTGGATTAATTGGTCTTGAAATCGGTCACGAACAAGGACCGACCGTGCAAGAATTTTTCCAACTAGCATTCCCAAAAGCTAAAGTTGATATAGTAAAAGACATTAACGGTAAAAATCGAATGATATTTTGCGAGATAAGTGAATAAAGTATCCACACCTTGTCCACAATAGGGGCAAGGAGGCGAACAAAACATGTTGCCAGATTACGAGATTATTAGAAATGAATCACCACAATCGAAAAGATCCCCATGGTTGGAACTTATTTTTTCTTTATTAATCATTCAAACAATGTTGTTCTTATTGCCAAGTGCGAGTGGGGCAGCGGAAGCGATACCTGCTGATGCCATTCATGTGCGAATTGTAGCAAATAGTAACACGCAAGAAGATCAAGAGATGAAGTCATTGATTCAAGAAGAAATTCAACCGATTTTAGTCGAAGCCCTTGCAACTGCAAAGTCGGCAGAAGAACTAGAAAATCAGTTGAGCAGTTTAACGAATGAAATGACAAATCGTGCTGGGAAAATCACGAAAAAAATGATTCAGATTCAAGTAGTAGATGCACTCATTCCACCTAAAAAAGATGGTTCCATTTTTTATTCACAAAATGTACAAAAAGCATTAGTTGTTACGATTGGTGAAGGTAAAGGGGACAATTGGTGGTGCGCATTATTTCCAAAAGTCTGCTACCGTGATGAAGAGCCGAAAGAAGAACCAGTGAAGTTTTGGACGTGGGAGTGGATAAAAAACAAGTTTTGGTCGTAGTTATCCACCGATTGTTCACTACTTATCCACACTATGTGTATAACTAATGAATAAACCGCGATAGAAGGGAGTTTGACAATTGGAAACTAAACGACGAATTGTGGATAAAAATGTGCATAACGATTTGCTTTATTCACAGGCTGTGGATATGCTTCGTGCTGGTGAAGTTGTGGCTTTTCCAACTGAAACGGTGTACGGCTTAGGAGCTATTGCAACGAACGAAAATGCGGTTGCAAAAGTTTTTGAAGCAAAGGGTAGACCTTCAGATAATCCTTTAATCGTGCATGTGGGAGACCCTCATGATATTGAGAAATACGTTCAATCGATTCCTGAAAAAGCGAAACATTGCATAGACGCTTTTTGGCCAGGTCCTTTAACGATTATTTTAAACGCGAAACCATCTTTATTTGCCTCCAATGTCACAGCGGGTTTAGCCACAGTTGGCTTGCGAATGCCGGATCATCCAGTTGCTCTTGAGTTGTTGAGAAGGCTAAAGGAACCACTCGCTGCTCCGAGTGCGAACCGAAGTGGAAAGCCCAGTCCAACAACAGGAAAACATGTCGAACATGATCTTCAAGGTAGAATTCCATTAATATTAGATGGTGGTGCGACCGGTATTGGTTTAGAATCTACCGTTGCTGATTTTACCGTAGACCCTCCAGTGATTCTTCGTCCAGGTGGGGTTACCGCTCCAATGTTACGTGAAGTAATTGGCGAAGTGATCGAACCGAAGAGTGAACAGGAACAAGACAGTTCTGTGCCAAAAGCACCTGGCATGAAATATGCACACTATGCGCCAGATGCCCCTGTTTATTTAATAATCCCCGAGACATCTGTTATAACTGCAGCCATTAATGAAATACATAATAATGGTCAAACAGTCGCTGTGTTAGCGCCAGTTACATGCAAAGTTGACGCTGCAGATTGGTTCTTTTCATTAGGAGATGGATTGAATTTGGATGAATACGCTCAATCGTTGTATGCACATTTAAGGGCATGTGATGAGACGACTGCTGATATCGTGCTAGTTACAGTACCTCAAACAGATGGTGTAGGCACAGCCATATTAAACCGTTTAGAAAAAGCGGCAAATGGAAACTGGTGGATATCGTAAACTCTTCAATATTTGCATATAGTAATACGAATGCAAAGATAGGAGAGATGTTATTTGGGTACAGAGTTATTTGCTGGAATTTTGACGGCATTAGATGTCGTAGCGTTATATAGTGTGTTACCTAAAATGAGAACACCCCTTCTTCTGGCCATTTGGACCGGAATCTTACATATGATTTTTCCGTTCATCGGCTTCTTAGCTGGTGAATGGATTACTCACCTTCTCCTAGAAGGTGGACGGTGGATTTCAGCCGTTCTACTTTTTCTAACAGGACTACATTTATGTTTAAACCAACACAAACCGACTACCTCTTATTTCCCTCCTGCTATTCTCGCCATAATTGTCAGTATAGACACCTTTTCAGTTAGCCTTTCTTTTGGTATGCTTCATTTACAGAGATGGGTCTTTTTAATTAGTGCTGGTGTTTTTGCATTTATTTTTTCATACATAGCACTGAAAGGTAACTTTATTAAAGGACCGATTCTTACAAGAATATCTGGGGTATGCTTAATTATTTTGAGTGTGCTCACATTTTTAAGTAAATGAGGGATTAAATGAATATTTACTTTATCTGCACTGGGAATACATGTCGAAGCCCAATGGCTGAAGCATTGTTCCAAGCTCAAAACATACCAAATATGGACGTTCGATCTGCCGGAATTTATGCAATGGATGGCGGAGATATTTCGGAGAATGCCAAACACGTCATTTCGAGTAAAGGAATCGACTTTATGCATTTTTCTCGTCAAATAAGCGAAGAAGATTTACGATGGGCAGATTTAATCTTAACGATGACAACTGCTCATAAACAAATGCTCGGACAAGCTTTCCCTTATGTGATTGAGAAGACGTTTACGCTTAAAGAATATGTACGACCATATGGATCACACGATGTTTCAGATCCTTTTGGTGGTGATGTTCAAACGTATCAAAAAACCTTTAACGAATTAGCCACTTTAATAGAAGAACTCGCAACTAAGATGATGGAGGCATGAACATGGAAGCTCAAAAACAGAAACGTAAGTTTGGATTGAAAAGTAAGATTGTATTATTCGTCGTTACGTTAGCGGTCATTACGTATACAACGAGTGCTTTGTTTATCAACTATCTTCAGCCCAACTTTTTTCCTGAAATAAATTCGTTTGTCTTTGAACTTAGTACATATGCATTAGGAATCATATGGTCTGGCATTTTAGCTTATCTCTTCAGTTCTTTATTAGTAAAACCTCTTCAAAACTTAGAACAAGTTGCGAACCTAGCAGCCCAAGGGAAAATAGGGGTTGATGTGAAGATTTCAAATTCAACCGATGAAATAAATTCTGTTGCTATTGCTTTTCAATCGATGCTGACAAATATGCGACAAATGGTAGACAGTATAGAAGATAATTTCGAACGCACAAATAAAACGGTCCAACAGTTATCAACTGAAACATCGGCTGCATCCGCTCAAGCTGAGACCATTTCGTATACCATTTCTCAAATTTCTCAAGGAGCAGAAAGTTCAGCTGTCTCCATTCAAGATACCGCTGAGTCGGTTCAAGAAGTGCGAATATTAGCTTCTGAAATGAATACACGTGCTGAAAGTTCTTCCCTTCATTCAAAACAAATGATCACTGAACTTGAATCTACGACTGTCATCATTCAATCGCTCGTAAATGGCATTCAACGAATTGCAACAGGAAGTGAATCTGCTTTAGGTAACATCTATACACTTGAAGAAAATGCAGGAAAAGTTGAACGAATTATTGGCCTTGTAGGTGATATTGCCGCTCAAACGAATTTATTGGCATTAAATGCTTCTATAGAAGCTGCAAGAGCTGGAGAACATGGCAAAGGCTTTGCGATTGTTGCTGAAGAAGTTCGTAAATTAGCAGATGAGAGTGCGAATGCTGTTAAAGGAATTTCAGAACTAATTCATGCGATTCAATCGGATGTTCAAACTGTCGTTTCCCAAATGACTGAACAAGTTTCATTTGCTGTGAATGAAGCAACGAGAGTTTCTGAAACCAATGAAGCCGTTGAAGGAATGACGAGTAAAATTCATGAAGTAGCAGAATCTGTCGTAGAAATTTCAGGATTTGTTGAGAAGCAACTAAAAAATATTGAAATGACTGCCCAACAATCTCAAGAGGTTGCAGCAATTGCAGAAGAAACTTCTGCTGGAGCTTTAGAAGTAAGAAGTGCCACAGAAGAACAATCTAAATCGATTGAACATATCGACCAATTGTCTGCAGAACTAAAAGAACAATCTCAGCAGTTACATAAAATGATTCAACAATTTGATCGTACAACGAGCGAAATTTAACGAACTCTTTTGGACAAGTTGGTACTTTTTATTCGAATAATGATAAGATATTCATGAGGTTGAAAAGAAAAGAGGGACTCTGATGAATATTGCTATTTCTTCTGATCATGGCGGAAATAATTTACGAAAAGAAATTACAACGTTACTAAACGAACTTGGGCATACGTATCAAGATTTCGGTCCTCAAACAAGTGATTCGGTCGATTATCCGGATTATGCAAAACCAGTATCTGAAGGTGTAGCAAACGGAACTTTTGACCGCGGCATCCTAATTTGTGGTACGGGAATAGGCATGTCGATTGCTGCCAATAAAGTCAAAGGCATTCGTTGTGCACTTGTGCATGATGTTTTCAGCGCAAAAGCAACAAGAGGTCATAATGATTCAAATATATTAGCAATGGGTGAACGAGTAATTGGTGGGGGATTGGCAAGAGAAATCGTCCAAACTTGGCTTGAAGGAGAATTTGAAGGCGGTCGTCACGAGCGACGCGTTGAAAAATTAACAGCACTAGAAAACGAATAAAGGGGAATCGTTGGATGGATGCACATACATTGTGGCGTTTGCAGCTTGAAGAATTATTAGCTGAGTTAAGTACCCAAGTCGTATATCATCCGGGTCAGCTGTTTGTTGTGGGTTGTTCTACATCTGAAATTGTAGGAAAACGGATTGGATCAGCTGGCGGTTTAGAAATAGCCGAAGCCTTGTTCCAACCAATTCATTCATTTGCAGAAAAGCATCAACTCCATTTAGCCTTTCAAGGCTGTGAACATATTAACCGAGCGTTAACGATGGAAAACCGAACAGCTCTTGCGTACAAACTCGATCCTGTCTCGGTTATACCCGTTCAAAAAGCAGGCGGTTCAATGTCTGCATTCGCCTATACTCAGTTTAATGAGCCAGTCATCGTGGAATCCATTCAAGCCCATGGTGGCATTGATATTGGTCAAACGTTAATTGGCATGCATTTAAAACCGGTTGCGGTTCCTATTCGAACGTCAGTCAGACAAATAGGTGACGCGGTTGTTACAGTTGCTACAACTCGTCCTAAATTGATTGGCGGAACACGTGCAATCTATCACATCAAGAAGACATAAAGGGGATATGGACTCATGAAAAAAATTGCCGAACAAGATCATACAGTATTTGAAGCGATGCAAGCTGAAAAGACACGTCAAGAAGCGAATATCGAACTAATAGCATCTGAAAACTTCGTTTCTGAAGCAGTCATGGAAGCGCAAGGATCCGTGCTAACGAATAAATACGCTGAAGGATATCCAGGGAAACGCTACTACGGTGGTTGTGAACACGTGGATGTTGTTGAAAATATTGCACGCGATCGCTTAAAAGAAATCTTCGGAGCGGATCACGCAAACGTACAGCCACACTCTGGTTCTCAAGCAAACATGGCGGTTTATATGACAGCACTTGAACAAGGGGATACCGTACTAGGGATGAACTTATCTCATGGTGGTCATTTAACGCACGGTAGTCATGTGAACTTCAGTGGGATTCAATACAACTTTGTTGAATATGGTGTGAATCCAGACAATGAAATGATTGATTACGAAGATGTTCGTTCTAAAGCTTTAGAACACAAACCTAAAATGATTGTTGCTGGTGCTAGCGCGTACTCTCGCGTGATCGATTTTGCTAAGTTCCGTGAAATCGCAGACGAAGTCGGTGCGTATTTAATGGTGGATATGGCTCATATTGCAGGATTAGTGGCAACCGGGGAACATCCAAACCCAGTACCCCATGCACATTTCGTGACATCTACTACACACAAAACATTACGTGGACCTCGCGGAGGACTTATTTTATGTACAGAAGAGTTCGCTAAGAAAATTGATAAAACGATTTTCCCTGGGATCCAAGGTGGACCATTAATGCATGTAATTGCTTCTAAAGCAGTCGCATTCGGTGAAGCGCAACAACCTGAGTTCAAAACATATATCCAACAAGTAGTGAAAAATGCAAAAGCGCTAGCTGAAGCATTCATAGCTGAAGGGATTGAAATTGTATCAGGTGGAACAGATAATCACTTAATGCTTGTAAACCTTCGTTCATTAAACCTTACAGGTAAAGTAGCTGAGCACGTGTTAGACGAAGTTGGTATTACGGTTAATAAAAACACAATTCCTTTTGACACAGAAAGCCCATTTGTTACTTCAGGTATCCGAATTGGAACACCTGCAGTTACATCTCGCGGATTTAAAGAAGAGGAAATGAAAGAAATTGCGACAATCATGGTTAAATTATTGAAAAACCATGAAGATAGTGACGTGAAGAAAGAAGTAGCTGAGCGAGTAGCGGCACTGACTTCTAAATACCCATTATATAAATAAAGAGTTAGATAATTAATAGAAAGAAAGTCTGTGGAATTCTTCGTTTGAAGAAGGAAGCAGATTTTTTTATTAGAATTGATGAGTCTTCGT
>JAHIWI010000147.1 GCA_018816185.1 Bacillota bacterium | reverse complement strand
TCGGTTCAGGTTCTTCAACTGGTTCTTCTTCAACCGGTTCCTCTTCTTCTGGCTCTTCTTCAACAGGAGTTTCTGGCTCTTCCTTCTTATCAATTATGACCGTATTTTCTCCTACTTCTTCTTCAGTAGGCTCATCTTTTTGCGCCATGTTTTGATATAAAAACCAGAATATAACCAGTGCACCTATGATAAATAATGCAACTAGAATCATTGGGAAAACTTCTGAAACTCGACTCGATGATCGAGAAATTGGTCTTCTTCTAGAAGGAGCAGTGTTCATTGTTTGGTATACCTCTTCCTTAGAGGAGGTCGGTACTTCCTGTTTATATGATTCTAGCAATTCATCAGAATTCAAACCAACAGCATCTGCATATTGTTTGATGAATGCACGAACATAAAATGGACCGGGCATCATACTATAATTTCCCTCTTCAATACCGGCCAAATAACGTTTTTGAATTTTCGTCATTTCTTGTAAGTCTTCTAAACTATAACCTTTTGCCGTTCTCGCCTCTTTAAGACGAGTTCCAAGTTCACTCAATTAAAACACCTACCTGTTAAAAGTTAAAACCACCAAAGTCACCATTCTGCGACATCATGTGATTTTTTTCCATCATTTCGTATGTTATTTCTTCTTCTGGATCTGTCCGTAATTCAATTATGTAATCAAAATCTTCAATAGAAAAATCTGATTGTTGAACAAACATATCAGGATGCTCGACAACTTTTATTGATGGCAAACGCATCATTTCTCTCACTAACTGCAAATGTCTTTCATCTGAAGATTGTCTTGTCACAATGCCATCTAAAATGAAAATGTTATTATCACTGAATTCATCTCCAGCTAACTGGTTTCGAACCGTTTGTTTAATCATTGTAGATGAAAGGAAAACCCATTTTTTATTTGCACAAACACTTGCCGCAACAACAGATTCAGTTTTCCCAACACGTGGCATTCCTCTGATTCCAATCAATTTATGCCCCTCTTGTTTAAAGAGTTCGGCCATAAAGTCAACAAGTAATCCCAACTCATCACGAACAAAGTGAAAAGTTTTGCGGTCATCAGCATCACGTTGGATATATCGACCATGTCTAACAGCTAAAATGTCTCTTAACTTAGGTTCTCTGAACTTTGTCACTTGAATGGTCTCCATTGTCGAAACAATGGCTTCAAAGCGTTCTAATTGTTCGTCATTTTCAGCACGTAGCAACATCCCACGTCTTCCTTGGTCTACACCATTAATCGTTACAATATTTACTCTAAGCATACCAAGTAAGGATGCAATATCTCCAAGTAATCCAGGACGATTTATTTGAATCTCATATTCGAAATACCATTCGCGCATCATTTTACGACCTTTCTAATGTGAACGTTTCCATTGTGTGAAAAAGAACATTTTATAAGCAGCTTACAAATTCATGAAAATCATAAGTACAAGTGACCATTTTTGAATTATGTAACAAAGACCTTTAAAAGCTTTATAAGTTCTATCATATCTGATTTTGTAACGTAAGAAAAGGAAAAAAGAAAAGAAGGAGCAATGTCCTTCTTTTGATTTAATGAACATTTTTTTGTTTTACAAGTTTTACCACGATATTGGCTAATGCATGTTGTTCATCTTCATTTGCAACAGACCATAAATCTGATAAAACTCGCTCTTGTTCATTCTTAGGATCAACATTTTTAGCTAAGTAATCGCCAATTTGAAAAGCAGTTGTTTGAATTGCTTTTTTAGACATACCTGTCGATTCCGCAGTTTCGACATTTGCGCCTAAGAAATTCGTCCACTTTTGCCAATTTTCTAACAGTGCCATGATAATCCCTCCTTTTCACAAGTAGTATGTGTAAAGGAATCAATTATATGTACCATCCACCATTGATGCCAATCACTTGTCCAGTCACGTAATCAGCTTTTCCGCTTGTTAAAAATGCGACTATATTTGCTACTTCCTTTGCTTTACCTAACCTTTGCAAAGGAATCTCATCGAGAATTTGTGACCGTTCCTCTGCATCTAAGCCGGCATTCATCTGTGTGTCGATGATACCAGGAGCAATGATATTTGCTCGCACACCTGATGATCCCGCTTCTTTAGCATATGCTTTCACAAAAGCATGCTGAGCGCCTTTAACGGCTGAATAAACCACTTCACCAGATGCACCCGTTTGTCCCCATATCGAGCCAATGAGCACGATATAAGACACTTGATGATTTCTCAACTTGAATGCTAGGTTACCGATAATATGCATTGGATTTTGCACATGTGTTTTCCACAAAGTATCCATTTCTGTTGGGGAAGTATCTTCTAATAATTTATTTAGGGATTGCCCATTTGCAAAAATAATCGCCTCTACATCAAAAATGGATTCAATTGCATTTTCAGCACCCTGTGTAGAAGACAAATCAGCATGAATAATTAAAAAATCTTGGTCTAGATAGGTTTTTGAGAGTTTTTCTTGCAAATGTAGGACAGCCTCCATATTTTGATGGAAATGCAAATATATACTCCATCCAGACTTCGCCATCTCTATGCATATTGCCTGTCCGATTTCTCCCGATGCCCCAAAGACACAAGCGAATTTTTTCATTTTTTCGCCTGGTCTTTTTTAGGTTGAATTGTAAAGACTGTTTGTTGACTCTCACCTTGAATTGAGGCAAATGCATTTTGAAGATCACTAACTGTCATTTTTTCTAATACCGGAACAGCATCGAACAAGTTCATATCATTAAACGCATATCTTGTGAATTGATTCGCAATATACTCAACTGAATTTAAAGCTCTAAGGAAGAAGCCAATTTTCTTTTTACGTACTCGATCCAAATCTGATAAACCGAATGGCCATTTCTCTTCGATTTTAGTTAATTGTTTTTTTATAGCTGTGACTAACGCTTCTGGAGTAGAGGTATCAGATCCAATAATGGCAAATCCAAATCCTTTTTCTAGTGTAAAGTCAAACGAATAAGACTCGTCAATCCAGCCTTGTTCATAAGCTTCATGATAGAAATCAGATGCACGGCCAAATGCTAGTTCTAAAGATAGTTGGACAGCTAATTCGTGTTTCAACATTTCTTCACCTTGAAGAGTTGTTTCTTTCGCTTTAAGGCCAACATATACTTTTGGTTTTTGAACATCCATCTCTAATGTATTTTCTTTCACCGCTACATCACTTGGTTCATCTTCAAAAACACGATTAATTGTCGATGGTTCAACAAATTCTTTCTTGCTTTGGTTCTCTTTAATATAAGCCATCATTTCCTCAGGATTAACAGCCCCAACCACAAACATCAACATATTCGATGGATGGTAAAAGGTTTCATAACACGTATATAAATGCTCCGCTGTAATTTTATCGATGGACTCGATTGTTCCAGCAATATCAATTTTCACTGGGTGATTATGATACATATTATCAATTGTTCCAAAATATAAACGCCAATCTGGAAGGTCATCGTACATCGTTATTTCTTGTCCGATAATTCCTTTTTCTTTTTCAACTGTTGAAGCTGTGAAGTAAGGCTCTTGAACAAAGTTTAATAATGTTTCTGTATTTTCATAAAGATGATTTGTTGATGAAAATAAATAAGCAGTACGCGTAAAAGAAGTAAATGCATTTGCAGAAGCTCCAAATCCACTAAACTTTTGGAAAACGTCTCCATCTTCTTTTTCAAACATCTTGTGCTCTAGAAAATGAGCAATTCCATCAGGAACATTTACAACGTCATTTTGGCCCATCGGTGTAAATGTATTATCAATCGAGCCATATTTTGTCGTAAAGGTCACAAAAGTTTTAGAAAATCCTTTTTTCGGTAAGATATATACGTCTAACCCATTATCCATTTGTTCATGGTACATTTTTTCGTCTATTTGTTTAAAGTGAAGTTCCTTCATGCGCTAGTTCCTCCTTTCCAGATAGGAAGTAAACCATTTTTTTATCAATGGTCTTAGCCATTTCTTGAATATCTTCTTTCCCAACCGATTCCCATTTCGAGAACCAATTTTCAACGGTAAAAGCTTCGCCCAAATCTTTGTATTGATCAAATATTTCAATTTGACCTCTTGCAGAATCTAAGGCTTCTTTTAATTGGTTTTTAAGCATAGCAATCGTCTGATCAATTTCCATTTGTGTAATTTCACCATTTTTCATTGCTTCTAGTTGGTCATCAATTAATTTAATTGCTTTTTCCTCATTGCTCGCATCGATACCGGCCATGACAAACACTAAACCATAGGATGACGAGAACGAACTTGAAACATAATAAGCCAAGCTTTCTTTTTCACGAACATTCATAAATAATTTCGCATGAGGATACCCACCAAATATGCCATTCGTAATTTGCATAATCGGAAATTTAGGATGCGTAAATGTTATTGGTGTTTCAAACCCAATATGAAGTTTACCTTGTTTCATGTTTTGAACTTCTTTTACGTGTGATGAATTGGAATTATTTACATCATTAAATTCCATTTCTTGTTTATTAGCCAACGTTCTGCCTTCTAATGGGAATAAAGTCTTCATTTTTTCAGTCATTTCGTCCATATCGACATCACCAACAATATAAATGTCTAATTCATCCTCATGTAGCATCTGATGGTATGCTTCCCAAAGTGATTTAGAAGTAACGGACTCCACTTCCTCAATTGTTCCATTAGCTCCGATAGATGCAGGATGATTAGGACGAAGTAATTCAATGAGTCGATGCTGTGCGTATCTTGTTTTATCATCATATAACGATTCAATTCGTTGAATAACCGAATCCTTTTCTCGTTTCACTATACTGTCTTTAAATTCATGATGATCAGCATTCGGATTAAATAAGACGGTTTTAAATAAATCAATCACTTGATTTAACACACCATTTGATGACAAATACTGATCATTTACCGATTCAGCCATAAATGTAATGATGTGTTCGTTTCCTTTTTTAGAAGAATCCATATACATTGACGTACCGTATAATTCATCTAATGCACTACGGAAAGCAGGATTGGACGGATACTTTTTATTGCTATGAAGCAATACATTCGCTAATACTGACCTTTGTGCAGCAGACTTTTCACTCAAAATTTGTTTGAATTTCAATGAAAAATTGACTGTTTTAAATTGATCCGTTTTTCGAATATGTAAATGAATGCCTTGTTTTAACTCGATGGATTGAAACATCGAAATCCCCCCCTATCTATTTAATATGCCAAACCAATACATTCACTATACATGTAGCTGTTAAATGATTGCAAATAGAGTGATATTTATCCACACATTCAAATGAACTCCATGTACATAATGGGTATTGAGTGTTAAAACTAAATAAAAATTTGATGTTTTTTTATTGGAGTGAAAAAAAGATGGTCGGCTCTTTTTTCGCTTTCAGTAAACGGTTTTGTCGACAAAAAAAGAACTAGGCAAATCGCCTAGTTCTTAAATGTCTTATCGTTTTCCTTTAATATATGGAGTTCCTAAAGCACGTGGAGCGTTAGCTTTACCGATAAATCCAGCTAAAGCGAATATCGTCAACACGTATGGCAAGATTAACAAGAAGACACTTGGTACTTCTTTAATAATCGGAATTGATCCACCGACAATACTTAATGCTTGAGCAAACCCAAAGAATACAGCTGCCCCCATTGCACCAAGTGGATGCCATTTACCAAAGATCATTGCTGCCAAAGCCATGAACCCTTGTCCGTTGATCGTAGAATGACCAAAGTCTTGAGAAATTGACTGCGAATAAATTGCTCCACCAATCCCTGCTAATCCACCAGAAATCATGACCGCAATATAACGCATACGACTTACATTGATTCCCATTGTATCAGCTGCCATTGGATGTTCACCAACAGAACGAAGACGAAGACCGAATGGTGTAAAGTATAAAATAACCCATGCGATAATCGCAACCGAAATCGCTAATACCGATGTCCAATAAACGTTTTGGAAAAACATTGGCCCAAGGAAAGGAATTTTTTCAAGTAACCAAATATCATCACGTAAAAAACGTTCTTGAACAAAGTCTGTTTGACCTTTACCGTAAATCTTTTTCACTAAGAATAAACACAATGCGACAGCAAGTAAATTAATTGCAACACCTGAAACTACTTGGTCTGCTCTGAATGATACAGATGCAACCGCATGTAGTATAGAGAATAATGAAGCGACAACCATAGCAGCTAATAAAGCCATCCATGGTGTTGCATTACCAAATATATGAACAAATGATAGATTGAAAATAACCCCGATAAATGCTCCAACTACCATTAAACCTTCTAACCCAATATTAACTACACCAGAACGTTCTGAAAATACACCGCCAATAGCAGTTAAAATTAGAGGTGCAGCATAAGCGATCGCAACAGGAACGATGAAATATAATACATCTAAGAAACTCATATTACTTCGCCTCCTTATTCTTACTGAGACGTTCGATAAATAAGCGAATTACATAACCAGATGCAACAAAGAAAATGATAATCGCAATTACAATCGAAACAATTTCTACTGGAATCCCAGCTTCATTAGGCATATTCAATGCCCCATATTTTAATGAACCAAATAATGTTGCTCCGAAAATGACACCAAGTGGTGTATTTGCGCCTAGTAAGGCAACGGCAATACCGTCAAACCCAATACCTGTAAATCCACCTTTTACAGATGCATATTCAAATGTTCCTAAAGCTTCCATAGCGCCACCTAATCCGGCAAATGCACCAGAAATGACCATTGCAAGAATGATATTTTTATCTACATTCATCCCCGCATAGTCTGAAGCGTGATGATTTAATCCAACCGCTTTTAACTCAAAACCACGAGTTGTTTTTTCAAGAATGAACCACATAACAGCAACCATTGCTAGAGCAATGAAAATCCCTAAATGCAAACGTGAAAAATCAGTCATGTTTTCAAGGAATTCTGAACGAAGAGATGCAGAAGGGAAAATTTTCCCCGTATTGTCTCCACCATCAGAAACTGTTTTAACTAATGCATTCGTTGTATGCAATGCAATATAGTTCATCATAATCGTTACAATAACTTCGTGTACCTTAAATTTTGCTTTTAATAGTCCTGGAATAAAGCCCCATAGAGCACCCGCTAAAGCTGCAGCGATTAATGCTAAAGGTAAATGGACGAATTTAGAAGCTCCTTCAAATGCAATCCCCACATAAGCAGCCGCAAACCAACCTACGATTAGCTGTCCTTCAACACCAATATTGAATAGGCCGGTACGAAATGCAAAAGCAACAGCCAAACCTGCTAAAATATACGGTGTAATTTGACGAATCGTTTCACCGATTGTATACATGTCTCCAAATATTCCATTCCAAAGTGCCGTATAACCAGCAACTGGATCATAACCACTAAAAATCATTACCAATGCCCCAACAATCAAACCTAAAATAACGGAAATTAAAGGGACAAGTATATTTACTAAGCGCTTAGACATGCTTACTGTCCTCCTCTTTCACTTGATTTCCATTAGCTTTGGTCTTTGTTTGACCAGCCATTAATAAACCAAGTTCTTGTTCGTTCGTTTGTTGAGGATCCAGTGTATCAACTATTTGTCCATCATAAATAACAGCAATTCGATCTGATACGTTCATTACCTCATCTAGCTCAAATGAAATTAATAGAACAGCTTTACCTTTATCACGTTGTTCTATTAATTGTTGGTGAATAAATTCGATAGCCCCTACATCTAATCCCCTTGTAGGTAATGCAGCGATTAGTAAATCAGGGTTACGGTCTATTTCTCGACCAATAATAGCCTTTTGCTGATTACCACCAGATAATGCACGAGCAGGTTCATGATCACCTTGCGTACGTACATCGAATTTTTGAATGATTTCATTGGCTTTTTTAGAAATCGTACCGTAATTCATAATGCCATTTTTTGAAATCGGTGCCGAATAATAGGTTTGCAACGCAATATTGTGACCAACTGGGAAGTCAAGAATCAATCCATGCTTATGACGATCTTGTGGAATATGTCCAATACCAGATTCAGTTATTTTACGTGTACGCTTACCAGTAATTTCGTTTCCATTCATGAACACATGACCACTTTTAACTTTGCGTAAACCAGTGATTGCTTCTATTAGTTCTGATTGTCCATTGCCATCGATTCCTGCAATCCCCACAATCTCACCTTTACGTACATTT
>JAHIWI010000015.1 GCA_018816185.1 Bacillota bacterium | reverse complement strand
CGATTTGCATATCCAAAAAATCTCTGCTTGTAACCGAAATCATACACTTCTACTCCTTCTTATGTTCTTTAAAAGAACAACAAACTACTTCTTTATCATATCACAAAGTCACTCAAAAAAAGAGAAAGACAACTCAATAAAACTTCATTAATATGTAAAAAAAATACTTCTCCACGAATTATCGCGAAGAAGCAACATAATAAAAGATAATAACAAACATGAAAATCATAGCTAACAAATATGACCAAATAACGGGATTAAAGAGCGCGGGATGTTCTTTTATTTCACCTGAAATTGGTGCATCATTCACACTTTGTCTCTGTCTTTCAAACCTCATCACTTTAAGTGTTGCATACAAACTGATTCCACCAACAATAATAATCATGCCGACTAACGGCCATGTCCACATACCCATGTCAACTTCATCCTTTCAAGATTGTATGAAGTAGTATGGGCATCTTAAATAGAATCATTCATCAAAATGGAAATTTATTCAACCATTGCCCACCATCTAATGTGACAATTTCGCCATTCATATAAGCTGCTTTTTCAGACATCATGAATGATGCTAGGTCTGCAATTTCTTCTGGTCTTCCAAGTCGACCTAACGGCACTGAGTTTAACGTTCTTCTTGCAGCCTCTTCGGATTCCCAAAGTTTTTCTGCTCCACCAGTACGTTCGATTGGGCCAGGTGCAATCCCGTTTACTCGAATACCATATTTTGTTCCCCACTCAACTGCTAAAGTGCGTGTAAGAGACATTACACCTGCTTTCGCTGCTGCTGAATGAGCAATTCCCGCCCCTGCATTCCAAGCATACGTTGCAATTATATTTAGAATTGAACCTTTTTGTTCCTTTTCAATCCAATAGTTCCCCACTGCGTGAGAACAGAAGAACGTTCCATTTAATACGATATCTATAACTGACTTCCAGCCATTTGGTGTTAATTTCTCTGCGTGTACAATGAAGTTTCCAGCTGCATTGTTAACTAATCCATCAATACGGCCAAATCTTTCATCTGTATATGCCACCATTGCCTTCACATGTTCTGGTTCACGAACGTCCATTTGAAAAATCCCAACACGGCTATCATCATGCGAAATTGCTTTTTGAGCCGTCTCTAGTCTTTCCAGATTTCGTCCTGTAATGACTACGTTTGCACCCTCTTCGACAAACCGTTTTGCCATATAAAAACCCATTCCACTTGATCCACCCGTTACGATAATTGTTTGGTCTTTTAATAACATATGATTCAGCCCCTTTTATTGAATGAATATTCACTCATTATCGTATCATGACTTTATAATTCTGTCTTTCTAAATGACAAGATTATTGGAATAAATTCTTTCTGAAATTGTGTGAAAAAGATGAATTTTAGAAAGTGGTGGCTGAATCCTTGAATAGCTCCCTCGAATGCTTGAATAGGCACAATGAAATCTTGAACACATCGATCGAATCCTTGAAAGACCCCCACCAAATGGAGAATACAAGAAAAACGCCATAAAAAAACCGATGTGACTTGTGGAAGCTCACATCGGTTTTGCTCAAATTAACTCATATATTTAGCGGTAATTTCGTCAATCGGAACAGGACGACTAAAATAGAAGCCTTGCGCTTTTTGACATTTTGCTTCTTTTAGGAAGTCTACTTGTTTAAGTTTCTCAACACCTTCAGCAATAACTTCCATTCCTAAGTTATGTGCTAAGTGAATAATTGTTCTAGCAATCGCTGCATTTTTCGTATCGGTTTCAATGTCTCTAATGAAAGACTGGTCAATTTTAATAATGTCGATTGGATATCGCTTCAAATAGCTAAGGGACGAATACCCAGTTCCAAAATCGTCAATTGAAATGACCACACCAATTTCTTTCAAATCATTTAAAACAGATAAGGTTTCACGCATATTGGTCATTGCACTTTCGGTAATTTCAACCTCTAGAGCATTCGGATGCACACCATATTTGTCTAAAATTTGTTTGATTTGATGAGCAAATGTCTCTTGCTTGAATTGTTTAGGTGAAATATTAACTGCAACCCGCATTGGACGGAATCCTTTTTGTTGCCATTCACTTAATTGCAAACAAACTTGATGAATAACCCACTCGCCAATTTGAATGATTAAACCTGACTCTTCAGCAATCGGTATAAACTGCGCTGGTGTCACAAATCCAAATTTACGATTATTCCATCTAAGTAGCGCTTCAAAACTATTGATCGTTCCTGTATTCAAATCCACCTGCGGCTGATAATGAATAGATAACTCTTCCATTTCAATTGCTCGTCTTAAATGCGATTCCATTAAAGCTTCATTAGGAAATGAATGATTCATGTCTTCCTGATAAAAACGATAATGTGCTCTTCCACGATCTTTTACGTAGAACAACGCTTGATCGGCTTTTTTCAAGAGGACATCCATTTCTTTCCCATCAGCTGGATAGACAGAAATCCCCATTGATGCTGAAACAAAATACTCTTGATGATCGACATAAAATGGTTTGTTTAATTCTTTAAGAACGATATTTGCGAATTCTTCCGATGTTTCTTTTGAAGAATGTCTTAGTACATAAACAAATTCATCACCACTGTGTCGATACAATTTACTCGTCCGGTCGGAAAGCATGTTTAAACGGTCCGAAATACGTTTTAACAGTTCATCACCTGAATTGTATCCAAGAGAGTCATTGATTAATTTAAAACGATCTAAATCGATGTAAATGATGGTGATTTCTTCATTATGAAGTTCAGCAAAGCGAGTGTCTTCTCTTAGATGCTCTTTTAAAGCACGTCGATTCCATAATCCGGTTAAATGATCATGGTAGGATAAATAAAATAATTTTTCCTTATTCTCAATATGAGGAGAAGTATCTCTTATTAGAAAATGGACACCCGTTACTTCGTTATGAACAACGATCGGAATGGTTTTCATGTAAACCGGTACAAAATGGCCGGATCGATGTGAAAATGAGCATTCTTCTAGGTCAATCGATTGCCCTAAAAAAGCTCTCTCCATTAATTGTGAAAAGCTTTTCCGACTCATTTCATCAACAAAACCGATTAACTCTTTGCCAATAACCTCGTGTGAATGAAATCCAAATGAATTTGATAAAGCAGGATTTGCATACTCAATTTCCCCTTTACTGTTTACAGACACTAAGGGGTCTAAATTATGATCTAAAATGGATTCGTATTTCTCTTTCGTTTCTAATAACTTTGTCCGCTCTGCTTCTTCAACCGTTCGATTGGTTAAAGTCATTCGAATAATTGGTTCTTGCGTGTTTATTTCCACAAGTAGCAAGCTAAGATCAAAGACCTCAAGTTCTTCGTAAACAGGTAAAAAGATTTTGGTTTTATAACCATCTTTATGAGTCGACAACTGATTCATAAAGTTTTTTAAAGTCATCCATATATCCTCGGTGAAAAAATCTGATGCAAGCTCAGAGTTCTTTCCTTCTCGACGGAAATATGTCGCTCCCTGCTGATTTGCATATGTTACGCGATAATCCGAATTATTTGTTTTGTGTAAGATAAACGTCATGTCGAAAGGATTAATTGTTGCAAACAAATGCATATAATCGCGTGTTTCAGACGCATCCGCAGATGAGTAATTCATGATTTCCTCCAATAATTGCACATATACTTCTATACAAGTTCTATTGTAGTTGGTTTTAACTAGTTTGAACATCATTTTTTTAGGATATACGACAACTTCCTAGTTATATCGTCACGATTCTGTAAATTTGAAGGAAATATTAATCAATTTATTCTCCATCATGCGTTACACGATAAGTCAATTTCAATAACTCTTCCTGACTGTTAAAAGCTTTTTCATGTTTCTTAGGCTTTATATACGTATATTTCCCATGTTCATTTTGAATTCGCGCTTTCATTGTATCTTTCATTTGCAAGTCTAAAACGTCTAAAATTCGTGTTTTAATCCCGTCATCATTTATGGGAAATAACAGCTCCACACGTTTGATCATGTTGCGGGTCATCATGTCTGCCGATGATAAGTAGAGTAACTTCTTGCCGTGATGATGAAAATAATAAATGCGAGAATGTTCAAGAAATCTCCCCACAATGCTAATCACTCGAATATTTTCACTGACCCCTTTTATTTGTGGGCGAAGGCAACAAATTCCGCGAACAATTAAATCAATTTTCACACCAGCTATAGAGGCTTCATACATTTTGATAATCAATTCTTTATCCGTTAATGAGTTCATTTTCAATTGAATATATCCATCCCCATACTTTTCATGAAATTGAATTTCTTCATCTATTAACCTGACAAATTCATCGCGAATGGTATATGGGGCCATGACTAAGTGATGGAATTTTGGTTTCTCGGTATACCCACTCAAATAATTAAAAAAGTTCGTTGCATCTATTCCAAATTTCTTCTTCGTCGTAATAATGCTCATGTCCGTATAAACTTTTGCGGTTTGATCATTATAATTTCCAGTTCCAAGATGTACAAATCGTTCAATTACACCATTTCTACTGCGTACGACTAACGTAATTTTGGAGTGTGTCTTCAAATTATTCATGCCATAAATGACGAGACATCCAGCTTGCTCTAGCTCCTTCGCCCAATGCACATTATTCTCCTCATCAAACCTTGCTTTTAACTCAACCAACACGGTAACTTGTTTACCATTTTCAGCTGCTCTTTTCAGTGCATGAATAACAGGTGAATTCCCACTTACGCGGTAAAGTGTTTGTTTAATGGCTAAAACCGTTGGGTCATCTGCTGCTTCAGACACAAAATCTATAATTGGCGCAAATGATTCATACGGATGGTGGAAGAACAAATCTTGCTGAATCGCCTTTTCGAATAAATTCTCTTCTGAAGCAAGGTCAAAAGGTGGCTGAGCAATATAACTCTGAAATTCAAGATGCTCTCTCCCAGTATTTATTTCTTTCACGAATGAGAATAAGCAAGTTAAATCGATTGGACAATCAATTTCATAGACATCATCCTCATGGACTTCTAATTCTTTCAATAAATACTGGAGTACATGAGGGTCAATCTCATTCTTTCGGACTTCTAATCTACTAGCTGCGCCCCATTTTCTCTTTTTAAGTTCTTTCTCAATTTCGACTAATAAATCTCGTGCACCTTCTTCATGGATTGTTAAATCAGCATTCCGCGTCATTCTAAATGTGCTCACTGATTTCACTTTATATCCATAAAACAACTGATCAATTTCCTGAATGATTAAATCCTCTAAATAGATAAGTAGTTTTTTCTCATCACTAGTAGAAATAGTGACGAACCTTGGTAATACAGAAGGTACTTGAACAATCGCGACTTTTTCGACTAACTCATTTTCTTGTGTCTTTTCTAACAAGACCATTATGTTCATGGTTTTATTTAATAAAGTTGGAAACGGTCGATACGCATCCACCGCCACTGGCGTAAGCACAGGGAAAACTTGTTCTTCGAAATAAGCCTGCGCAAATTCTTTTTCTGTCGTCGTCAAATCATTAAACGATTTTACGAAAACATTTTCCTTTAATAGTTGTTTTTCAACTAACTTTTTGTAAATCACCGTTTGTCTTGCAACTAACATTTGATTTTCTTCTGAAACATGTTTTAATTGTTCTTTTGGTGTAAGTCCTGCTTTGTTTTCAGGCTTTTGAAAATTAGCTCTCACCTGATCTTGAAGACCAGCCACACGTACCATAAAGAATTCATCTAAATTCGAACTGAAAATGGCTAAAAACTTTAATCTTTCTAATAACGGATTTCGTTCATCTTCAGCTTCTTGTAAAACGCGCTCATTAAAAGCTAACCAACTTAACTCTCGATTATTATAATACTTGGGCTTTTCAAGTTCTTTTAAAATATCGATTTTGTCAGTCATCTACTTACTCTCCCTTTGAGTGGAATGATAAGGTCACATCACACTTACATAAGCGTTCAATATGCTTTTTTTGTTTTTCAGCTTGATATTTTTCAGCCATTGCATTGCCATTAACGTACAAATCGATATGATAGCCATTCGTTTTTTTAGACATGTCAACCTTTTCAACTACATGCCTCTTTGAACCATTTAAACCGTAAGAGAATTTTAAGATTGCGCCAAGATTACGTAATCGCTTTAATTCATCTTTCGATAGCCAGGACTCAAATGGTTCAGCAAAATGTTTAAAGGTGTCTTTGTTTTTATAAGAAGCTACTAATGCAAGCTTTAGGCGGTCTAGATGCGCAATTCCATCGATTGAGCGATTTGCTAAAATGTAAAATGTGTGCTGGCTAACTGAATCGGCATCAATATATTCCCCTAAGTAAAATAGGGCGGAAGCACGTTTGAGAATATATAAATCTTCTGCATGGAAGTCAACAATCTCATGCTCGATACACTCCTCATACAATTGCACGGCTAGAAATTCTAAATGATGCGCATTGTTTTGGTCGATTTCATACTCCTCTGATAATGCCAATTTACTTTGTTCAAATACTTCGTGTTTATTCAGTGAATTTGGGTTACTTTGTAAAACTCGATTGAGCATAATCCCTTCTCTTAAACCTTTACGGCTAAACATAAACTCTTTCGATTGCGCAACTTTCATTAGTGCTTTAAAGACTTCTAAAGCCGGAATAATAATGTCAGAGCGATCACTCGACAATCCATCAATCTTTTTTAGCTCGTCAATTGATAAATCTGAAAGTGTGTCACTTAATGAATCAATATCATTTACTTTCATTGTGTACTGATGAACACTCGAAAGAGGATATTGTTTACGTTGTTGATCAATTTGAGCAATATTACGAGCACTTCCACCTATTCCAATAACGGTTTCTTGAACGCCATGCAACCAAGAAAGAGATCTAAATTGAGCTTCGGCAAAAAGAGCCAATTGTTCTTTTTCTACATTGGTCATACGATCTTCTTTCATGAATTGTTGTTTTAATGAAACGACACCAAACGGAAAACTATGTGTTTTTTGTAATTGTTTATTTATATAGTAAGTAACTTCTGTACTTCCTCCGCCAATATCAATGGTCACAGCACTTTCAGTTGGAACGGAATGAACTACAGCTAAAAAGCCAAAATAAGCTTCTTCTTCCTCAGATAATAAATCAATATCAAATCCAGTATTTTTTTTCATTCTTTTTAAGATTTCATCGCTGTTTGTTGCTTGTCGAATAGCAGCTGTTGCTGTAGCTAGAACTTCGTCTACTTGATAATCTTCAAGCATAAGTTGAAATGAAGTCAATACATCCTCTAAGAGCTGAATTCCCTCTTTACTCATTGAACCATCATTAGACAAATATGTACGAAGTCGCGCTACCGTTTTTATATTTTCAAATTCCCTTAAACCCCTACGTTCATCAAATGAATAAATAACTAATCGAATTGTATTAGACCCTATGTCCAAAATAGCAGTTTTAGTTGACTTCATAAAATTCACCTTTTTCCTATTAATTTGGATTTCTCTATACATGTTGAGTAAATATTGGTATTATAATAGTTAATTGAATGCTCTGAATTTTCCTTATTTCTAGGTATAAAAGATGAGTCACAAGATGGGTGGGATAAAATGAAAAACAATTTGAATGATGAACAATTAGCAACGGCAATTTTCGTTGTAAATAAACATGCGAAAACTGCTACAGATAATAAATACTTGTATGAGTTAAAAAGATTAGCCATTGAAAAAATGATTGCTACTGGTAAAGCTAAAAAACTAGGTTTGCATTTCGTTAAAAATCCTAGACTCAGTCAACAACAATCTTCTGTGTTGGTTCAATGTGCAGATTACTTTTTTCATTTATTACCCAAAAAAGAGGATTTTAAAAGCCTTCCCCATTTAGGTGATTTAGATGACACTTACAGAAATCCACAAAGACGAATGAGTTTGAATTCCGCGAAACAATTATTGAGCTCCTATACAGGACTTCATCATACAATCATTTCTAAGAAACCCACTTCTCACTCCCCTTCTGCGAACAAGCGGAATGTCTCATCCAAACGATCATTTACGTTTGGCAGTTCTTATTTAGATTAATAACTTTTATAAAAAGCCGGAACCCTTCAAAGGTTCCGGCTTTTCTAATGGATACTATAAAATATACTGATCAGCTTTTAATACTAACTCAGCTATTTCAGGTTTACTTATTTGAACTTGTGCGCCAACTTGATCACCTTTGTGTCTTAAATCATCTGTGATCAAACTAGAGAAAATAATAACTGGAAGTTTGGCTAATACTGAATTCGACTTGATTTGTTTCGTTAAATGATGCCCGTCCATTTGTGGCATCTCAATATCAGTTATAACAAGTTGTACATGTTCTTCGATATTTTTAGTTGACTTCGCAATATTTTCTAAGTATTGCAATGCATCGTATCCATTCTCAAAAAACTCAAGATTCATATACCCAGCTTCACTCATGGTTTCATGCAATAATTTTCGTAATAACGGAGAATCCTCTGCTATGACAATTTTTTTGTCTGAGCGTTCTCGCTTACCTAATTTTTTGACTGCATCCACTTGAATTCCTGATTCAGGATTGATGTCCACCATGATTCGCTCAAAGTCTAATAAGAGAATCATATCTTCCCCTTTTTTTACCACGCCAATAATTTGCGAATTGCCTCCTTGATACATTTCTGAAGGTTTCTCAATTTGGTTCCAAGATATTCGATGAATTAAAGAAACATGGTCCACATGGAATACAACTCGTTGCTTATTAAATTCTGCAACAATGAATTTTTGTTCATGAGTACTGCCTTTCAAATCCGTTCCTAGCACTTTGGCCATGTTAACCACTGGCAATACTTCTCCTCTTAATTGAACAATTCCTTCAATATGAGGATGTGAAAGCGGAATGATCGTAACAGGTAGTGGTTGTAAAATTTCTTTCACTTTAATTACATTAATACCGAATTTATTTGACCCAACTTCAAATTCAACGATTTCTAGTTCATTTGTTCCGCTTTCCAATAAAATCCCTTTTTGACTATCCATATAAAGCACCCCTTACTGATTGACTACATGTACTACGATTGTATCATAGCGGTCGCCTTTAACCTATATTCACTTTTGGTGACTCATGTTTAACTTTTAGATGAATAATTAAACCGATAACAGTCATTACGATTAAGGTCGATAAAGCAATTCTACTTGCAAGCGGACCATAGTCTTGAAGTTGATACGTGATCGTACCATATACTGCTGGTCCAATAATGGATGATACTTTACCAGAAAAGGCAAATAGCCCAAAGAATTGTCCACGCTTATGATCAGGTGTCAATTCAATAATAAGAGTTCTAGAAGTTACCCACATCGACCCTAAAGAAACCCCGAACATACTACCAGAAATCCAGAACATCCACTGGTCAACTGCAAAGACGGAAATAATAAGTGAAACAATCATTAAAATCGCCACAATGGTAACACCGTGCTTTGCTCCAATTCGCTTAATGATATAACCAAAAATAAAGGAACCAATTACGGCTGAAATAGTTGAAACTAAATATAAAATAATAAATTGTCCTGATGAAAATCCAACAATGACAGTTGCATAGATCGCCATCATTGCAATCGTGGTAGCAATAGCATCATTAATAAAGAAATAAGCAATCATAAAAGTAAACACCGATTTATACGATTTCATTTCTTTAAATGTTTGAATGATATCTTGATATCCTTTAAAGAAACTTCCTTTTTCTCGAAGTTCTTTTGGAATCGGTTTGTCTTTATTAATAAAAAATAAGGGCAGTGAAAATATTAAATATAAAATGGCTGTAGGTATAAACGCTTTATAATAATCTCCCTCGGATACAATTAAGTACACAAGTAAACCTACAATTGTTCCTAAGTACCCAACGGCTACTCCAAAGCCTGATATCAAAGGCATTTCCTGCTTCGTGCCTAAATCACTCATCATCGAATCATAAAAGACAAGACTGGAGTTAAAGAAGAATTTGGCAATGACAAAACTTATGACGACGAGAGCGTATGAAAGTGGGACTCCCCATAATAATGATTCGCTTTGAATGCCTCCAAAAATACCCATCATGAAAGTAGCAGCAATCGAAATCGATGCAAACCAGACAATAAATCGCTTTTTGTAACCTGTGCGATCAATCCACACACCAAACAATGGTGAAAAAATAACCAGTAAAAAACTAGCAACTGCATTTGCATACGATACGAATGTGCTCGCTACTTGTTGACGAGCCTCATTCGTTCCGATGACTTCATCAGTATAAAACGGGAAAAACACGGTATTGATATTCGAAGAAAATATCGTATTAGCAAAATCGTAAAAAGCCCATGATAGAATTGGAATTGTTAAATACAGTGCTAAAGGACTTCGTGGTGCCTCATTTTGACCGTTCATCTCATTTCCCCCATAGTGAAGTCTCTATTTTACATAAGCTTTATATAAAGCTTGTGTTCCTTCATTTTCTAGACCTTGGTTCGCTAATTCTTGATACGTTTCATACGCAAGTTCTAATCCAGGTAGTGATAAATTCATTCGCTTCGCTTCATCAAGTGCGATTCCCATATCTTTAATGAAATGCTTCATATAAAATCCTGCCTCATAATCCTCTTTTAACATACGCGGAGCTAGATTAGTTAATGACCATGATCCAGCTGCCCCTTTCGTAATTGATTTCAAAACATTTTCAGGATTTAAATTTGCTCCTTTTGCATAACTTAAAGCTTCACATGCAGCAATCATGGAAGAAGCAATGGCAATTTGATTACACATTTTCGTATGTTGTCCTGCACCCGCTTCTCCTTGGTAAACAATGTGCTCTCCAAATAACTCAAACAACGGCAAAATAGAATTGAAAACATCTTCGTCTCCACCAACCATGATGGAAAGTTTACCTGTTTGAGCACCAATATCTCCGCCTGAAACCGGCGCATCCAAGGAATTCATTTGATACTCCTTAGCTTTTTCATAAAGTTCAATCGCCAGTGTCGGAGTAGAAGTCGTTAAATCAACCACGATTAAATTCTGATCTCCATGTTGATAAATCCCTTGTTCCCCGTAATAAACCTCTTTTACATCTTGGGGATACCCTACCATAGTGAATACAACACTTGAGCATGCTGCTACTTCTCCAGGCGTGTCCTTCCAAACAGCACCCATTTCGATTAACTCTAGTGCTTTTGATTTCGTACGTGTATATATAGACACTTCATGTCCTGCTGTTAATAAATGCTTTACAATGCTTTTACCCATTACTCCTGTACCTACAAATCCAACTTTCCATTTCTTTTCCATGTAAAAACCTCCAAGTACTGTATTAATCTCTGTGATATTAGTTTATCAAAGTTCATTCACATAAACATCGAAAGATTCGGATAATGTGCATATTTAATTTCG
>JAHIWI010000146.1 GCA_018816185.1 Bacillota bacterium | reverse complement strand
ACCAAAAAGAAGAGCCCCCTCTTTTCAGAAGGAGCTCACCTACATTAAATCTTAAATTGTTGTACGAGTTGTTTCAGTTCTCCTGAAAGTCCGTTCAATACATCTGCTGAAGATGTGATTTCTTCCATCGATGCATTTTGTTCTTCTGCTGCCGCTGCAACCGTTTGAGCACGTTCAGATGCTTCAGTTGAAAGAGATTCAACTTCACGAACGCGTCCTTCCATTTGATGAGCTGATGCATTCATTTGTTGGAAGATAGCTGTGATTTCTTCTGTTTGAGCAGAAACCTCGCCAATCATCTTAGCAATCTCATCATAGCTTTCACTCGATTTTTCAGCTAAGCCAATTCCAAGCGCGACTTCTTTCGTTGAACCTTGCATAGACACGATGGCTTCTTTAACTTCGTGTTGAATTGATCCAATACGAGAGTTAATGTCTTTTGCAGCATTTGCAGATTGCTCAGCAAGTTTTCGAACCTCATCGGCTACAACCGCAAATCCTCGCCCATGATCTCCAGCACGAGCAGCTTCAATTGCTGCATTTAATGCCAATAAATTCGTTTGTTCCGCAATAGCAGTTATAAGACCGACAATTTGACCAATTTCTTCGGATTTCACACTTAATCCACTTACGACATCTGCTGTTTTTTCAGACACAAGGCGGATTTCATTCATCTTCTGACGTGTTTCCTCCATTACATGAAGACCCGTCGTTGTTAACTCAGTCGTTGATACTGCTTTATCTGAAACGTCTTGAATCGCTACGGAAGCTTGTTCCATACCAGTCGACATTTCACCAATCGATTCTCTTACATGACGAACAGATTCAGCTTGGACGTCTGCACCTTCCGATACATCAGCCATCGATTCTGTAATTTGCTCTGTTGCGCGACTCGTTTCAGATGCACTCATTGAAACTTGTTCAGCCGAAATCGCAACTGTTGAAATAGATGCTTGTAGATCTTTTACAAGCTTTTGAAGAGTCATTAGCATTGTATTAAAATGCCCAGCTAAATCACCAAATTCGTCTCTATTCTTAATTTGTATTTGATCTACTGTTAAGTCCCCATTTGACATCGCTTTAAATCGATCGGTTAACAATCCAATCGGTTTGCGAATTAAACGAGTTAAGAATGCGGCAATCGCCACAGTTGCAAGAATAGCAAACAAAATACTGATAATTAGGGCTAGCATAACGCCATTGAACGTACTGCTGCTTTTTGCTTCCAGTCTTTCAGCTTCTTCTAAATCAATAAACACTAACTCATCCAATGTTCTTTGGATAGAATCATATTGAACATTTCCTTCGTAAGTAAGGGCTACTGCACGGTTTGTATTATCTTTCGTACTAAATACTTGTACTTGTTTGTTTTTCTCTATGTATTGATCCCATTTCTTCACAATATCTTCATGTAAATTGATGGCCATTGGATCTTGAAGCAATTTTCCGTAGCTTTCAAGTAACGTATTAATTTCTTGAACTTGCGCATCAATTCGTTCTGACGTTTCTCTTTTAACTGTTACATCAGTTGATAGAACATGTCTTTGCGTTAAGCTCATAACATTTTCCATGCGATAGTTTAAAGACTTCACTGCGTCTACTCGAGGTAAAATACGCGTATTTAGTTCTTTTGTGTTGTCATTCAGCACAATGGTACTGTAAACAGCAATTCCGCTTAAAATTAAAAATAATAGAATAATAGATGAGAACGCGATGATCAATTTCTTTCGAATGTTAAATCTAGCATTTGATTTTCCGAATTTAGGAGCTTTCATCTTAAATTTTGAAAGTCCAACTCTTGGTTCTTTCACTTTTTTAACTTTGGGTACTTTGGGTACTTTGGGTACTTTGACTTTAGAGCTTTTGAATGGATTTCTTTTTAATTTACTCATAATATTAGTCCCTGCTTCCTCGTGTCATAATAATTGTATCGGCAAAACTTTACGATTTTTTACCGGAAATTGATAACCATGTGACAAAAAACAACATGCATATTGCACCTACCCATTGCCACATGCCTAGAAGTTGATTTAACCAAATGACTGAAATCACCATTGCGGTTAAAGGCTCGATGCTTGAAAGAATGCTTGTTTCTGTAGCTGAAATGTATTTCATGCTGCTTAGGAATAAAACAAATGCTAACGTACCGAAAATAATAATTGTTAGTAGCAACAAGACTAACTTCAAATCCATCAAATAAATCCACTCAGATGATTCCCAGATTCTTGTTACAACACCTAAAATAATTCCCCCCATTAACATTGACCAACCCACAACTAATATAACGCCCCATTCTTTCATTAAATCGGTAGGATATAAAATATAAAAAGCAAAAGAAAACCCAACAGCGATCCCCCATGCAGCGGCTACTGGACTTATAAGGAGCGTTGACAATGTGCCATTAGTTAATAGCAAAAATAAGCCAAATAACGTCCCGATGATTCCTATAATCTGTATCGATGGTGGCCATTTCTTCAATCTCAAAGAGACGAATAGGATGACAAAAATGGGTGCTAAAAACTGAAGCAGTGTTGCAACTACTGCATTACTAGCTTCTATAGCAGCTACAAAAGAGAATTGAACGCCAAGCATACCGAACACCGCAAAAATTAAGAGACGTTTAACCCAATAAGAATCTTTCAAAATTTGATAAATATCCTTCTTTTGAAGACTTAAAAATAAAAGCAAACCGAATCCTGCAATAAATAATCGCAAGGTCAACATAAATGCCACTGACAGTGGTGAATTATTTAAGATCCATTCCATTAGAGGCCCGGTTGCACCCCATAACATAGCGCCTGTGACAATCAATCCAATACCTTTTAACCGTTCCATGCGACCACCTACCTATATATCATAACTTATATCCTACTCTTCTCACAGATAAATTCTCAGTTTATTAAAAATATTTTATTTCCAACCTTTTATCGACAAATTTAATGGTAAAACTGAAATCTATGGAAATCCAATTCACTTTTTACTCAGACAACTAGCTTTGTGCCATGTTAGATAACTCCAATTTTAATTAAATAAAAGCCTCAATTAACAAATTCATACAAAAATCGTTATACAAAAATATTTATTTCTTTATTTTTCAGAATAAACTTTTTTCAAATTAATGACGTAATCGTAAGACTTCTTTATAATATAAATTAGTATGGTTTACAAGGAGTCCTTAAATATGAATCGATTGCAACAAATATTGGAATCAGGGAACGAAGTATTTAACCACGTACCATTTCCAATGATGCTGACAACTAAAGAAGGGATTGTTCTTTGGTGGAGTCGAGAAGCCGAAAAAACTTTTGGCTATCGGGCAGAAGAGGTCGTTGGCCAATTTTATCCTTTTATCGAAGAAGAGAAATCGGCGATGCATAAGGCTACTTGGGATCAAGTGCTTAGAAGTATCGATCCTATTCGATTTGAAGATTTTCTTTTACATACAAAGCAGGGAGAAGAAGTTCACGTTTCTGCTGTGTTAAAATCGTTAACGATAGATAACGAGAGATGCGTTATGTTTTTATTTGAACAATATAATTCACCAATTACCAATGACACGACCGGCGCTCAGGAATTGGCGAGTATTAAGAACGGTTTAGATCAAACATTTATGCTTACGTATATTGATGAAGAAGGTCTAATTATTTATGCAAATGATTTATTTTTAAAAACGAGTAAATGGACACCAAAAAGAGTTGTAGGGAAATCATTTTGGCAATTATTCCCTCCTGGAACTGGTGAAATGTTTGCCAATACAATCTGGACTTCTTTAAAGAGTAATCGAGTGTGGCAAGGTTCGGTTGAGAAAATCACGAAAGATGGGGAAACCTATTGGGTTGAAATGACGGCCATTCCTGTAACTGCATCTTCTAATGACACAATGTACTATTGTATTTTAGAAAAAGATATTACAGAGAAGAAACGGCTTCAAACGCATCTCGAGCAAATCGCTTACGTTGATCCCGAAACCAATTTAATGAATCGTCATCGCTTGGAATATATCGTTTCAAACTTCATTGAAGAAAAACGTCATTTTTCGTTTGTTTTTTTAGATATCGACAAATTTTTCACATTAAAAGACATGCATGATGAAGATTCCGAAACAACTCTATTACTTGAGTTTGCTAAACGCATGAAAATGTATTTCCAAGATAGCGATATTGCAAGAGTTGGTGTGGATGAATTTGTTGTGCTCACTCCTCTTAGTGAGTGGTTCATACAAGGATTTTTAACTTATTTAAAACAGCATCCAATTTACATTCGCAACACCGCTATTCCGATTTCAATTAGTGGTGGTATTACACGATACCCGGAAGATCAATCCACTTTCCTTCATTTAATGAAAGCATCGAACGCAACCATTCATAAAGTGAAGCAAGATGGTGGCGGTAATATTGTGAGTCTTTCGAAATCGACTCACCAAGCACTTAGTCGTAAATTAACAATTGAAAAACGATTAATAGAAGCTTTGCATCACAAGGATTTACAAGTTTACTATCAACCACAACTTGATGTCCGTTCGGGTAGTATCCACACTGTGGAAGCTTTAGTACGTTGGGAAGATGAAGTTCTTGGAACTGTGCATCCTAACGAATTAATACCAATCGCTGAAGAGTCAGGTATGATTCATGACATTGGGACGTTTATGCTTGAACAGTCTTGTAAACAAGCTGCTATATGGCAAAAAGAAGGTCGTCCATTAAAAGTGAGTATTAACTCATCTGTGCGGGAATTCCGTGATCATAATATGGTTAAGAAAATACGTCAAACTCTTGAAAAATACAGTTGTCCTGCTCACCTATTGCAAATTGAAATTACGGAAAAGTTTGCACTTGAAGCTGAAGCGGAACAATCGATTATTCGTCAAATGCGTTTATTGCAACAAGATGGCGTTGCATTTGTACTAGATGACTTTGGAACAGGCTATGCTTCATTTAGATACATGCAGTTGTTACCAATCTCTGAACTCAAAATTGATCAGTCCTTCATATCATCCATTATGCAGCAAGAAAAACTTCAGAAATTAGTCCATGGTATGATTCAGTTTGGAAAATCAATGAGTATTCGAGTTTTAGCCGAAGGCGTAGAAACAATGGAACAGTTCGAGCTATTAAAAGAACTTGGTTGTGACGCACTGCAAGGATATTATATTGGTCACCCAGTCACATCTGATGACTTAGAACAAACAATTTCATCAAAAAATTCCTAAGTCTATACGACTTAGGGATTTTTTATGCTGTCTTTCATTTCAAAAGAGAAAGATTGTCACAAAAAAACTGTCATGTGAATTTTACTTCACAATGACAGTTTTTCTTTTGGCCATATATCTAAAAATCAATTGCATTAACACTTCTGCAAATACGAGACCCATAGCAATTGCGCCTGACGTCATAAATGCTTTCGAAGCAAAGGCAATTGCCGTTAAATAATCGTTTTCAACAATATTCCGCATGGCGTTATACGCAAGCCCACCAGGTACGAGTAAAATAATTCCCGGTACACTAAAAATAATCATTGGCATTTTAAATCGCTTCGATAATATATGTGCAGCTAATGCGACTACAAAGGCACCAGCAAAGGATGCCTGCACTTGATCTTGTGAGACCATTGTAAAAGCACTGAAAATCATCCAGCCGCTCATCCCAACAACTCCACATGCAACGACCTTTTTACGCGGCGCATTAAATATAATGGCAAACGACACAGCAATAATGAAACTCAGAATGCCCTGTATAATCCACGTCATGACATCCCTCCTAAAATGATAGTACCAATGCAACACCTGCACCTATGGCAAATGCGGTTAGTAATGCTTCTGCACCTTTTGAAACACCAGAAACAAAGTGTCCCGCCATTAAATCGCGAACTGCATTTGTAATTAAAAGTCCTGGAACAAGTGGCATTACACCACTAATGATAATGATATTTAAGTCTTGACCGAGATTTAAAAAGGTGGATAAAAACGCGGTTAGTCCCACAATAGATGCCGCAATGAATTCCGCAAAAAACTTCACTCTCGTTAACTCGTGTATTAAAGTGACGACAATGAACCCTAATCCTCCTGCAACTGTAGCTGCTGGTACGTCCCAAACAGTTCCTTCAAACAGGATAAGAAAGCATCCACTCGCTATAGCTGCTGCGATTAATTGCCAAGAAAAAGGAAACAATAAATTCGCGCTAGCAATTCTTTGCAATTCCTCATAGGCTTCTTCAATTGTTAATTCGGTGGTGGTCAATTTACGAGAAACTTGATTGACCAATGCTATTTTTTCTAGATCCGTAATCCTTAAACGAATTGCCATTAATCTTGTAGAACCATCCTTTCCTAACGAAAACATGATTCCTGTTGGTGTCACGAAACTTTGAGTACCGATTAAACCTTGCGATATCGCCATTCGTGTCATCGTATCTTCAACTCGATACGTTTCTGCACCACTTTCAATCATTAATCGACCTGCTAGCAGGCAACAGTCAATGGCCAAATCATTTTTCTCATTTAGCAATTTTGCCCACTCCCTTCAAAAATACCTTTTGCATCATATTATCGAACCTGCGTCTAAAAAACAAATTTTGTATGATTCTAAAAACAGGTATTGAAACTACAACTAACACATCAAACGCTGTACAATAAAACGAATAAGATATAAGAACTTTTTCGATAGGAGGTCAATCATTCATGGAATCCATTCACATACTCCAAAAACGAATTGCCATTTCCCAAGGATCTCTTCCCGCTGACTTCATTCTTCGAAATGCTAAAATAGCTAACGTTTT
>JAHIWI010000145.1 GCA_018816185.1 Bacillota bacterium | reverse complement strand
TGGTCTTTATAAAATGAAAGACGTAGCACCAGGTTCACAATTAAAGCTTACACACGTTTTAGTTGGCTTGATTCCTGCAGGTGTATTTGGTTTATTGTTTGAAGATTTTATTGATGAACATTTATTTTCAGTAGAAACAGTTCTAATTGGGTTAGTTGTTGGTGCCATTTTAATGATTATTGCGGATAAATATGGACCAAAAAATCCTAAAACAAAGACATTAGATCAGATAACATATAAACAAGCATTTTCTGTTGGACTTGTTCAATGTCTATCATTATGGCCAGGATTTTCACGTTCAGGTGCCACGATTTCTGGTGGTGTATTGTTCGGAATGAGTCATCGAACTGCAGCCGACTTCACATTCATTATGGCGGTTCCAATAATGTTTGGTGCTAGCTTTGTATCTTTATTTAAAAACTGGGATTATGTTAGACCCGAAGACTTATCTTTTTATATTGTTGGATTCATTAGTGCTTTTGTGTTTGCACTCATCTCAATTAAGTTCTTCTTAAAGCTAATCGAGCATGTTAAATTAACACCATTTGCGATTTATCGTTTGGTATTAGCAGCTATCCTATTTGTTATTATCATTACGTAAGTAAAAAAGACGACCGAAATGGTCGTCTTTTTCTATTTCTAAACTCCTATTTTTGACAAATTCTAAAAGAGTATTTAAAAAGGACATAGGTAACAAATTGAAGTATACTATGAGTAAATAGTCAGATAATTCAATCTCATGGGGAGTGATGGTGATGGAACTCGAAAATATTTTAATATATTTCATCACTTACATTGTACCGGCTTCCCTTATGCTTGCTTTTTCGTTTGTCATTCTTACAAGAAATATTAACAATATCGAGCATTGGCTAGGGTTTGCTCTCTTGAATACATTCACCATTTTGTATATGTCCGAATTTATAAGGCACCTCCTACCAGAGGAATATAGCGTTTCGATTGAAACGTATGTTTCTACACCGGTAGGAATTTCAGCACTTTCTTTTGCTCTTCATTTCTTTTGGAAAGTATCCTTAGGAAATGACGACTTGAAATCATCAAGGATGCCTGTTTTATTCTATATCCCATTAGTAGCAGGGATTTTAATTACATTATTTATTGAGCGAAAAGATTTAGAAAAGCCTTTAGATGTTCATGAAATATGGATTTATTTTGGGCAAGATCAAGCAAGTTTTTTCGCATTAATTGGCATTAGCTTGTTTTTAATCCCTTTTAATTGGATGTTACGAAAAGGTATTAAAAGAACACACACCTCACAAGATCGTCATTTATTAACCTTTTTAGCAAAAATAATAGCAGTATCGTTTTTATTGATTTTAATAGTAGCTATTCCAACTTTACAATACATGTTACCACCAAAACCGTATCAATTTATAGGTCTCATCCTTGGATGAGGAATTGTTTATAGCATGTACAAATATAATTTTTTATCGCCTATGAATAAACAATATGAGACTTTGTTCAACATGCAATCCAACTATATTCTAATTTTTAATTCTAATTGGGAATTAACAGATTGGAATGAGCCTTCTGCGATTTTTAATTTAAAAACAGGAATGTCATTTGAAGAAATTTTACGTTTTTATCATGTGGAAGAACACATGGAAAAGTTTAAGAATATGCTCGAAAAATCTGATGGCATCCATGAGTTTCCCTTAAGCGTTGATTTTGGAGACGAATCGGGTCTGCACCATTTACTAGTTGATGGAAAACGATTTATTAAAAATCGAAAAGTTGCTTATTTCTATTCTGCGCGTGATGTCACGAATGAACGCAAAGCAATGGACCAATTAGAATATGTAGCAAATTATGATCAGTTAACAGGTGTCGCGAATAGAGGTGCTTTTGTGAAATTCGCCGAAAAATATATTCGGGATAATCCGGATAAACCAGCTTATTTCGGTCTGATTGATTTAGATCACTTCAAAGGAATAAACGATTACTATGGACACCATGTGGGTGATCAAGTGTTACAAGAAACGGCAGAAATATTAAAACAATTTGTCGGGCGAACTGGAATCGTAGGTAGACTTGGTGGCGATGAATTTGTTCTCGCGATTAACGATATGGATGCCTTCCAAAGCGTTGACATATTAATTTCTAGATTGAAGGCATTATTTAAAATCAATGCGTTAATTATTGATGATGATCTGATCCCAATTGCACCGAGTGTGGGTATAAGTATTTTTCCAAGTGAAGGAAAGACCTATGATGAGCTATATATGTTAGCAGATGAGCGTATGTATCATGATAAAAATGCAAAAAAATCACCAAATCAGGAGCGTAGGTAATAGCCCAACTAAAACTGTTCCCGTTAAATGAAAATTGACTATTTACGAAATTAACACAATATGTTAGATTTAATTCACAAACACACACAATATATAGTATGCAAACGAAAAAAGGTACCATGTATGGTTTAAAAGGGAATTCGGTCAATGCCGAAGCTGTCCCCGCAACTGTAAGTGCGGACAAATGTTACACATCCACTGTGAAATTTCACGGGAAGGGTAACAGGAGGAAGATGCACGAGCCAGGAGACCTGCCTTTTTTCGGATAAGCAACACTTTCTTCGGGGGTTGAGGAGTGGAAGCGAGCCTGGTTATAAGGCGATTTCCATTCCCTTATTTAACCTTTTTTGACTCAATTCCATTTACTTAATTTTGAGCGATAGCTCAGCCGAAGAGGCTGAGCTATCGCTTTTTTTATACTGATTTGATGAAAGTCACAGCTTACACCAAATGATTC
>JAHIWI010000144.1 GCA_018816185.1 Bacillota bacterium | reverse complement strand
TAATTCAATATATTTGTACAATAAATCAGTTTCCGTAACAATACCCACCAATTTTTCTTGACTCACAATTGGTAAACAACCTATTTGTTGATCGTAAAAAATCGTTGCAACTTCTTCCACGAAATCGAGTGGATGACCTATAATGGGATTTTTCGTCATAATTTTATCTAGCGTAATCGTCATAAGTTCATTATCGTTATGATCTAAAATATTCGATGGAGTCGCTTGTTTAATATCCCGATCTGAGACAATGCCAATGACTTTACCTTTTAAATCGGTGATTGGCAAATGACGAATTTTATTCTCACGCAATACATGAATAGCATCTTTGATTGTGTGAGTAGGTTGCAAGGTGAGAACTTTTTTTTGCATCATTTCTTCAACAATCATAAGGCATAATCTCCTTTATATCCTGGGTTTTGAATTAGTACATAAAGCGGTTCATAAATCGGAGTTGATCGAATCGCTGAATCGATTCCAT
The DNA here is from genome assembly GCA_018816185.1 of Bacillota bacterium. Lineage (GTDB taxonomy): Bacteria > Bacillota > Bacilli > Bacillales_A > Planococcaceae > Paenisporosarcina. The sequence goes on along the minus strand of JAHIWI010000144.1, from coordinate 20,754 downwards.
ATCAATTCGACTACCGATTTTAGCCATTAAACAATTTGCAGGATGAGAACTAATTTCAGGATCATCCGTAGCGAAGTATTCCAAGCCGCCCGCATTCATCATTTTTTCCATTACTTTTCGGTATTCCCAGACATTTAAACCTGTACCTTTTAAATCCCAATGCCAATAGTATTCAGTCGTAATTGTAATATAATCTTCCATCATATCATCCATCATGGACACTTTTAATAAGCCTTTCCCAACACCTGAACCACGGAATTTAGGGATGACTTCAATTGCGCCTAATTCGATTAAATTTTCCATTTGACCTTTAGACCAACGCTCCAGAGGATCAGGATATAAGTACGTTACATAACCAACAATTGTAAAGTTATCACGTGCAATTAGAATTCTTCCTTCAGGCAACTTTGCAATTTCAGTAATTGCTTTATGTTGCTGTGCTGGTGGTCTAAATGCAACCAGGTCTTTGTGAAAATCCAAACGAGCTATATCTTCTGAGGACACAGGACCTTCAAGAATGAGACTGCCATGTTTTGTTTTTAATTCAATGGCATTATAGGTTTTTGTATGTTCCATATTTGCACCACCTAGTTTGACAATATGTTCATTATACATGAATTATAAAAGAGGAAAACGTTTTCACAAAATCAAAAGTAAAATTTTCGAAAAATAAAATAATTCGCTTTTTAATTTCTGATTGATGTAAACTAGTAGATGTATCGTATTCGAAAGGGTGGTAGAAATGAAACTTGAGTCACTTCCTGTTGTTCAAGGAGATTACTTACTCCAAAATTATGATGAGGCTGCTTCAAACTTTGATTGGGCAGACGTTGAGAAAGAATTTAGTTGGTCGGAAACGGGTAGATTAAATGTAGCTCATGAAGCAATTGATCGCCATGCTAACTCACATCGAAAAAATAAGGTTGCTCTTTACTATAAAGATGGAGTTCGAAAAGAAACCTATACGTTTAATGAAATGAAGAAATGGTCTAATAAAGCAGCAAATGTATTGAAAACGCATACAAATCTAGAAAAAGGGGATCGCCTGTTTATTTTCATGCCTCGATCACCAGAATTATATTTTTCACTGATTGGTGCTTTAAAAATGGGTGTAATCGTCGGTCCTTTATTTGAAGCATTTATGGAAGGAGCAGTTTATGATCGTTTAGCAGATAGTGAAGCAAAAGTGATCGTGACAACTCCAGAATTGTTAAATCGAATTCCAATAGACAAATTACCTCATTTAGAAACAATTTTACTTGTGGGTGACGGAATAGAAGAACAAGGAAAAAGCGTGGACTTTATGAAGTATCTCGAAACAGCTTCTCCCTATTTCCAAGTGGAGTGGCTATCGAAGGAAGACGGATTAGTATTGCATTATACTTCTGGTTCTACAGGAAAGCCTAAGGGTGTTCTGCATGTGCAAGAAGCGATGCTGCAACATTATCAAACGGCTAAATGGGTACTAGATTTAAAAGAAGAAGACGTTTATTGGTGTACGGCAGATCCTGGTTGGGTAACTGGTACTTCTTACGGGATTTTTGGTCCATGGCTTACTGGAACAACTATGGTTGTTTTAGGTGGACGCTTCTCACCTGATACATGGTATAAAACGATTGAGGATTATGGTGTAACTGTTTGGTACAGTGCCCCTACTGCTTTCCGTATGTTAATGGGAGCGGGGGATGCGCTTGTGAAATCATTTGATTTATCTTCACTACGTCATGTTTTATCAGTAGGAGAGCCACTAAATCCCGAAGTTATTCGATGGGGTGCACAAGTCTTTAATCATCGTATTCATGATACATGGTGGATGACCGAGACGGGTGCTCAAATGATCTGTAATTATGCTTGTTTACCAATTCGTCCAGGTTCAATGGGCAAGCCAATACCAGGGATAAAAGCAGCAATCGTAGATGATCGTGGTGTCGAGTTAGCACCTTATCAAATGGGGAACTTGGCCCTGAAAAAAGGTTGGCCATCGATGATGCGTCAAATTTGGAATAATCCTGAAAAATATCAATCTTATTTCTTAAATGACGAGTGGTATGTTTCTGGAGATTCAGCTTATATGGATGAAGATGGCTACTTCTGGTTCCAAGGACGCGTAGATGACGTTATTATGACATCTGGCGAACGTGTTGGACCATTTGAAGTGGAAAGTAAGTTATTAGAACATCCTGCAATAGTAGAAGCAGGTGTTATTGGTAAACCCGATCCGATCCGTGGTGAAATCATCAAAGCATTTGTTGCACTAAAAGAGGGTGTTGAACCTTCGGATGAGCTAATCGCTGATATTCAACAATTTGTGAAAAAAGGTTTAGCTGCTCATGCAGCACCGAGAGAAATCGAATTCAAAGACAAATTGCCGAAAACACGGAGCGGAAAAATCATGCGCCGAGTATTGAAAGCCTGGGAATTAGATTTACCAACAGGTGATTTATCAACAATGGAAGATTAATTATTATAAAAAAGCTGTACTACTCATCAATTTGAAGAGTAGTACAGCTTTTTATTACCTTTTCTATTCTTGTAAATTCCAAAAAAACACAACTTGTCCACTTCGGACAAGTTGTGTTTTCATTATATGTTATTCATCTTCAGCAGGTGGCTCAACAGGTGGTTCAACTGGAGGTCCAGGTGGTGTTCCACCATCCCCAGGTGGATTTCCTGGTTCATCAGTAGGCGGCTTCGGCTCACTTGGTGGTGGTGGTTTAGGACCACTAGGTGGAGCTGGTGGCTTAGTTGGCTGAGTCGGATTTGGTGTAGGTGTAGGTGTTGGCTCCGGTTTCGGAGCATCAATTTTAACGATATTTGAACTAGCTGATTGCTTGCCAGTAATATCTACTGCTACAACAAAGTACTCACCAGGACCGGATACTGAGAACTGATTTCCACTTGCTTCTAAAACAGATGCTAATTTAACATTACTACTTCCTGAACGTTGGAATACTCGGTAACCAACAACATCATTTGATCCCGAATTACTCCAAGATAAACTGCTTCCAGATAGACTAGCAGTTACACCATTTGGAGACGCTCCATCTGCTTCAAACGTATCTTCAGAAACGACACGATTTGCAAATCCTGAATTTTGTGGGAATAGCTTGCTCGGATCACCTTTAATTCTTCCGAACATACGATTTATAAAGTCTTCATTCACTCCAACTCCACCCTCAACTACAAATTCACTAGGTGTAGATGGCAATGAACGGAATCTTTTCCCATTAATCATTACATAAGAAGATGAAATGAAACTATCATCGACTTTTTGTGAAACATACGTATTCCCATTGAACAAATCAGAAGTGACAAGTCCTGCTTTAGAACATCCATCTGATGGCGCAAGACCAGAAATCGAACAGAATGATTTAGAAACGACACCTTTAGGTGCTTTAAATTCAACATTTGGATCGACTAGTTCTGGGTTAACATCATATGAACTATTCATAATTCGAGCCCAAAGTAAATTGACGCGTGTACCAGGCTGTAAATAGGTTCCATTCGCAAGGTTTAGGTTGGTTGGTTGATCGTAACCTAACCAAACACCTAAAGTAATAGAAGGGTTATAACCCATAAACCATACATCATGAGCGTCATTTGTTGTTCCTGTTTTAGCAGCAAAATCAGATTGGAATTTAAGTTCACCGTTTGCTCTAGTTCCTGTTCCTTCACTCAATACATCTCGCAACATATCCGTAACAATGTAGGAAGTTTGAGGGGAGTAAACAGGTGCTGCTTCAGACTGATGTTGGAAAATAATATTGCCATCTGCATCTTCAATTTTTTCAATCATATACGATTCAATAAATTGTCCGCCATTAGCAAGTGTGGCGTAGGCATTTGTGTTTTCTTGGACTGTAACACCTCTATACATACCACCGATAGAGGTCGAAATATTTGTGTAATCTTGATCGGATAAACGAGAAAACTGGAGTTTCTCTAAAAATGTTGCTGGTCGTTTTTCTAATATTTGATCATATAATCGTAAGGCGGCTAAATTCTGAGAAGAGGCAAGTGCTTGTCGGGCAGGAATAATGCCCAGCTCTTGCTCACGATTAAAGTTACCAGGATTATATGGTTCACCAGATCCATCAATATAATCCTCAAATGCAACATCGACTACTGGGCTTCCCGCACCAATTACACCATATTCAATAGCAGGAGCATAAACCAATAATGGTTTCATCGTTGAACCATTTTGTCGAAAGGCCGTCGTAGCATGGTTTTGAGCTTCTAGTTTATGATCACGACCGCCAATGAAACTTAATATTCGACCAGTACTATTTTCCATTAACACACTACCAACTTGAACTGGCGCATCGACTTCTTCGACTTCACCTGTGTCAGGATTTGTTCGCTTTTTCTTTAAAGTAGGTCCATAATTTTTAAATTCATCTTTAACCTTTTGATGTGCGTCATACATATTTTTATCAATCGTAGAATAAATACGATATCCATTTGTTCGCATTGCACGATCGGCAAGAATTTCATATTTCTGTTGTAAGTTTTCCTCATCTGCTAATCGGGAAGGGTCAATATTATCTTTTTCTGCTAGCATTTCAGAAATAATTACCTTAGCTTGTCTTTCTAATTCAAATGTTAAAAAAGGATATCTTTCTTGTGGTAATGGCTCGGGTTTTTTGAAATCTTGTGTAATGTCATATGCTACTGCAGCATCATATTCGGCTTCCGTAATATAGCCAGTTTCTTTCATGCGATATAGCACAGTTAACATACGGTCAATTCCTGGTTTTAAACCTTCCTCATCTTTTAACACACCTTTAGAAGTGAATGGTGTATGAGCAAATGGTGCTTGTGGAATTCCTGCTATAAATGCAGCTTGTGGAAGGGATAAATCTTTTGCTGCTACATTAAAAATACCTTCTGCAGCTGTTTCAATTCCCGCGATATTTGCTCCAGATGCATTTCGTCCATAAGGAATAATATTTAAATAAGCTTCTAGAATTTCTTCTTTAGACATGAACTTTTCTAATCTAAGTGCTAATAAAATTTCTTTCGCTTTTCGTTCATATGAAACTTCGTTCGTTAAAATCTGATTCTTGATTAACTGTTGCGTTAATGTTGATCCACCTGTTTGACTGTCTGAATTTGTTACATCTTGCATAAGTCCTCGGAAAATCGCTTTTGGAACAATCCCTTCATGGACATTAAAATATTCATCTTCAGTTGCATATACAGCATCTAATACATACGGTGAGACAGAACTTAACTTCGTTTCATTTCGTTGAAGATCTGTTCGTAACTTTCCTAGATAGACATTATTTGCGAAGTACACTTCTGATGTCTCTTCATAACTGAAAATGGATGAACGCATTTCTTCTTCCTTACGTAATGGCTCTTGATCAACTAATGAAGCAAAATATCCTGCTCCGACAGAACCTACAAAGACGATACTTGTAATAATAACAATCACGAATAAGAGAGCTAGATTCCAAAGAACACCTGAAGTGATTCTAAGTCCTTTTGCCCATTTTGCTTGTGTCCATTTATTCCATGTTTTATTTATGCGGTTTAGCCAGTTTTTTGCTTGATCATTCAATTGAATCGACCCCCTAAAATCTTGTTACATTATATCATAATTCCTGGATATCTAATATATTTATTGACATTGAAAAAAAAGAGCGTAAAATGACCTAATATATAGTTTCTTAAGCGATGAAAAGTCCGAAGTAATGGATGCATAAACTGTTTAGAGAGTCAGCGGGTGGTGAAAGCTGATCAGTATGCAAACGTGAATTACAGGCTTGGAGCATAACGCACGCACAGCGATAAAGTGCTTGTTAAGCGGAAGGGATTTTTTCCTTCAAGCTGGGTGGTACCGCGCAAAATGTTAATTAGCGTCCCTGCATGATTCTTTATGAATCGTGTGGGGACTTTTTTATTTAGAGGAGGAATTATAATGACTAACACATTAATCGAAGATTTAAAATGGAGAGGGTTGGCTTATCAATTAACAGATGAAACCGGAATGGTTGATTTGTTGAATAAAGATTCGATTTCTTTATATTGTGGTGTGGATCCGACAGCTGATAGTATGCATATCGGACATATTGTTCCACTGCTTACTTTACGTCGTTTTCAAATGCACGGACATCGACCTGTATTACTAATCGGTGGAGCAACTGGGATGATTGGTGATCCTTCTGGACGAAGCGAAGAAAGACAACTTCAAACAACAGAACAAATCGATTTAAATGTACAAGGTTTACAAAAACAAATGGAACGAATTTTTGATTTTAATTCAGATAACGGCGCAATCTTAGTTAACAATCGTGACTGGATTGGTTCAATGGACGTTATAGAATTTTTACGTGATTATGGTAAATATATTGGTGTGAATTACATGTTAGCAAAGGATACAGTAGCTTCTCGTCTTGAAGGAGGCATCTCATTTACTGAATTCTCGTACATGTTAATTCAAGCTATTGATTACAATCATTTATACAATGAACACCAGTGTCGCATTCAAGTAGGTGGCTCAGATCAATGGGGTAATATAACAACCGGCTTAGAAATGATTCGTAAAACGCATACAGATGAAACGAAAGCATTTGGTATGACAATTCCACTTGTGACAAAAGCAGATGGCACTAAATTCGGGAAATCTGCATCTGGATCCGTTTGGTTAGATGCTGAGAAGACGTCTCCATATGAATTCTACCAATTTTGGTTGAATACTGCAGATGCGGATGTTATTCGATACATGAAAATCTTTACTTTCCTAACACGAGAAGAAATCGAAGCTTTTGAAGTGACTGTCACGGAAGAGGCACATCTTCGTAAAGCTCAAAAAGCTTTAGCAGAAGAAATGACGAAGATGATTCATGGAGAAGCTGCACTTGAAAATGCAATTCGTATTACAAATGCATTATTTAGTGGAGACATTAAAGCGTTGTCAGCAAACGAAATGAAAGAAGTATTTAAAGATGTTCCTTCTATTGAATTGACGAAGGAAGATAAAAATATTGTTGACCTTATTGTTGAAGGTGCGATTTCATCATCAAAACGTCAAGCTAGAGAAGATGTAACGAATGGCGCGATTTCAATTAATGGAGAAAAAATCACAGATGTAGGATATGTGATAAGTGCTGCTGATCGATTAGACGATTCATTTGCCATTGTGCGTCGAGGGAAGAAAAAATATCATATGGTGAAATTTGTTTAATAGTAGAATGAAAAAGATGCCTTGAGACTAATCTCTTGGCATCTTTTTCATACTGTTTTTTCGCTTCAAATCCAACATGGAATTGGTCATGAAGGGGCGTTTGCATAGCAGAAGTCTTCAAATTTTTGTTCCATATTTTTAATTAAGAGTCAATCAACGGTTGTATTTACCCTAGATTATTATTTAACATTTTTTACCCAAGCAGGAAGGAGTAAGTCATTGTATATTTCTGGATGAAGTATATTCGCTAGTTTAAAGGCACCTTCAAGTAAGCGAGGGGAGGGGCGACAGTAAAGTTCTTCTTCCATAATATAAAGTTGTTTCTTTTGATCGTCACTAAGCCCATCGTACCCAAGTCGTTTTTCAATAACTTTTGTATTCACTTTAGCTTGTGCTACACCCACCCAGGCTAAGAAAATATAATCTGGATTTCTACGTAACACATCGTCCCAATCCGTTTGAATACTTGCTAACTCCACATCACGAAATACATTGCGACCGCCTGCAATCTCACTTACTTCCGTTAACCAGTTTATTTGCCCAGGCGTGAAAATCGGTTTTGGCCACCATTCCCAGTATAGTTCTGGGCAATAGGAGATAGTAGAGGCACGATTTTTCATGTCGTTTATGAATTCATGGTATTCATCGACAACTAATTCAGCAGTTTTAGTATGATTGCATGCATGTCCAACAGTTAATAAGTCTTCTGCGATATTTTCTAAACTTTGTGGATTTAAGACAAGGTGAGGAATCCCTCGTGCAATTAATTCATCCACATTTTTTTCCATTCCAGGAACACTTAGTGATGCTAAAACTAAATCAGGTTTCAATGCTTCAAGTTCGTCCATGCGAATAGATAAATCTGGACCGAGTTTAGGTAAATGTTGTACCGATGATGGCCAATCCGAAAAATCGTCCAAGCCAACAAGTTGATCACATAAGCCTAAATAAGCTAAAAGTTCGGTGTTACTCGGGCAAATTGAAATGAGTCTCATAATAAAACTCCTTTAATTGTTTTTATCAGTTTAGCATAAACAAAAAAAGAGCCCCAAAAGGGACTCTTTCATGATTAACGTGAGTAGTACTCAACGATTAATGCTTCGTTAATTTCTGCATGTAGTTCACTACGTTCTGGGTTACGAACGAATGTACCAACTTTTTTGTCTGCATCGAAAGTTAAGTAATCAGGAACAAAGTTGTTCACTTCGATTGACTCGTTTACGATATCAAGGTTTTGAGATTTCTCACGAAGAGAAATTTCTTGACCTGGCTTCAGACGGTATGAAGGAATATCAACGCGTTTTCCATCGACCATAACGTGACCGTGGTTAACTAATTGACGAGCGCCACGACGAGTGCGTGAAAGACCTAAACGGTAAACGATGTTATCTAAGCGAGTATCAAGAAGAATCATGAAGTTCTCACCTGATTTACCAGGCATTTTAGCAGCTTTATCAAATAGTGTACGGAATTGACGTTCGTTTACACCATACATATGACGAAGTTTTTGTTTTTCTTGTAATTGTAAACCATATTCAGACATTTTTTTACGTTGGTTAGGACCGTGTTGTCCTGGTGCGTAAGGGCGTTTCTCTAATTCTTTACCTGTGCCGCTTAGTGATAAACCAAGACGACGAGACAGTTTCCATGCTGGACCTGTATAACGAGCCATGAGAGACTCCTCCTTTAAGTGGTTTTATTTTGTTGTAAAATAAGACCAGATGTATCAAACTTATTGTCATTTTATTTTCATGTACCTTCGCCCTCGCAGCCAAGGGTTACGCGATACCCCTTCCGATTTAATCGGAGGAATAAAATGAAACACATAAATCCATACAACTGCTGCATTTATTTTACACAAACTCCATTGTAACTAGAAAAGGAATATGTGTCAAGGTACTTCTTTGACAACCGATTTTTAAATATATGAAAATAATTTCCAAATACCGCATTTCATAATAGTCAAAATGGCACATTAAATGTATACTAATAAGTAGTTAGTAATTCATGGAATTTTTAAAATTCTTAATAAAAATAGGTGATATTATGTTAAAGCATAATGAAATACTTGTTCATATAAAATCAGAAATGCTAGATTTGTGGAATGAGAATGGTATGAAAAATATTCCTGCTACTGGATGGTTTGATTTATTTAGCCAAATCATAGAGAAATATTTTGGAATCCAGGATAGTCATTTCATGTTATTTGATATGGATCGTTTTATCCCTTTAAACTACAATCACTCAATCATGAAAAAAATGGAGTCATTAACATGGCAACAAGTTAGTTACGCCTTTTCTACTTCATGTGTAGCAAATTTAAGCAAAGAGTACTCATCTGTAGATTCTTCGATGGATTCGTCACTATTGTTTAAAAACAGAGAAGGAACACCTGAAGGTTTAATGTTAATGAAGTCCACAGAACAATGGAATTCTTTTGCTAATTCGGAGTTTGTAGAAGAGTTTTCTACCATCGCTTCCTATTTAATATCTAATATCAAAAAACAATTATTTATAGCTCAACAAGAAAAACAATATAGAGAATTATTCAACGTCACAGAAATGTTCCATTCCACCATGGACATTGACCGAATTCTAGAAGGTGTTCTACTAGCAATGAACAGTGCTTTTCCATCCTTTCAAACAGATTTAGTTTTATCAAATGATCAGGATCGTCAAATGAAAATAAAAGTTAAGTTATTTGACTATTTGTCTGAAAGGCCATCAGCGATTGAAGCTTTTGTTTCAGGAGAAATCACTGTAGAAAATGCGAGTGATTTAGATTGTCGATTATTAAATGCTCCGATAAAAGGGAGACAGGGTATTTATGGGATTCTGCAAGTAAGAACACCAGAAGATTACTTATTCTCTAATCGCCAAAAAGATTTCATTCGTATGTTAGCAAATACATCTGGTAATGCTCTCGAGAATGCAAAGCTATACCATCAATCACATAGATTAATAGCAGATTTACAATTAATAAATGAAACTTCCCATAAATTGAATATGAATTTGAAACTTGAAGAAATGCTAGAATTCCTTCAAAAACAACTGACAAAATCATTTCACCCAATGCAGTCTTGTTTTGTCTTTATAAATGATGAAGAAATGGACATTACGACATCTTGTCCAAAGTTCATAGCATCCAAACCTGGTCAAATGTATATTTCACATATTAATAATCATTTTAAGAAGTCGCGAGATTCGCTATTTATAGCCGATTTCACGAAATTCGCTGCTGATGAAAAAGTTCCGTATCTTTCATTGATGGCTGTTCCACTAATAGATCAACAAGAAATTTTCGGTTACTGCTTCGTACTTCATGAAGAGCCATATTTCTTTTCTTTTGATAGTTTTAAACTTATGCAATCGCTTATTCATCACTGTACACTTGCCATTACGAACTCTAAACTAAGAGATCAGCTACAAGACATGGTGGATCGTGATCATTTAACAAAATTATATGCAAGAAGTTATCTCGATCAGTATGTTGAAGAGTCAATTGAGAAAGATCATTCAGGCGTCTTTATTTTGCTCGATATCGATAACTTTAAACAAGTGAATGATACGTACGGACACCAGGTAGGAGATAAAATTTTGGTTCAAATCGCTCAGCTTCTTGATCAAACGATCGGTGGAAAAGGGATAGGTGCTCGATGGGGTGGAGAAGAATTAGCTGTGTTTTTACCTCATTTTACCGAAGATGAAGGAAAGAACCTTGGACTGACTTTAGTAGATTTGGTACCAAAAATGACAAATCCACCAGTAACTATTTCATCAGGTCTTGCAAGTTGGGAACATTCAGGGCAAGAAGCATTTCATGATGTTTTTCATGCTGCTGATACGGCTTTATATGAAGCAAAGAATAATGGGAAAAATCAACTCCGAATTTTTGATTCAAACGTCTCTTTATAGAGACGTTTTTTTATATGAATTTAACAAATCTATTATAGAAATTCATTAAAAATCAACCATATAAGTAATTCTATATTTGTATAAATTAATTGACCTTTGCAAAAAGAAACGATTCAAGTAAAATGGAATAGGATGGAATGAAAGCGTTTACATCAAGAAGGGGTGCTTTATATGCATAATAAAGAAGTTAAAAAAGAAACATCACTTATCCACAAAGGCTATGTTTCTAAAAACCATCATGATAGTTTAACAATTCCTCTCTACCAAACATCCACTTTTGCATTTTCTAGTGCAGAGGAAGGTGAGCGTCGTTTTGCAGGTGAAGAAAGTGGAAATATTTATTCCCGTTTAGGCAATCCTACCGTGAGCTTGTTAGAAGAACGGATGATGGAACTTGAAAGTGGGAAAGGAGCACTTGCCTTTGGGTCGGGGATGGCCGCAGTAAGTGCTGTACTGTTACATGTTATTAAATCTGGTGATCATATCATGTGTTCGCGAGGAATTTATGGATGTACTTTTGGACTGCTCGAAATGTTTGAAGAAAAGTTCAATATTTCACATAGTTTTCACGCGATGGAAACTGAAGAAGAAATCGAAGCAGCCATTCGACCAAATACAGCATGCTTGTATATTGAAACACCGATTAATCCAACCATGGAAATAGTTGATTTATCTCTAGTTATAAAAATTGCTAAAAAGCATGGTATTAAGGTTATTGTAGATAATACATTCTCCTCTCCATTTTTACAAAACCCATTAGAAATGGGAGCTGACTATGTCCTTCACAGTGCTACAAAATATATAAACGGTCATGGAGATGTAATCGCTGGTTTGCTCGTAGGAAATGATGCAGACGATATGATGAAGTTACGAATGACTGTTCAAAAGGATGTTGGAGGAATCATTTCTCCATTCGATGCTTGGCTATTAATTAGAGGTCTTAAAACCTTGCATGTTCGAATGGATCGACATACTCAAAATGCAGGAACGGTATTGTCTTATTTAAAAAATGAGCCATTTGTTGAAAATATCTATTATCCTTTTGATGAATCACATCCACAATATCACATTGCAAAAAAACAAATGAAAGCTGGAGGAGGATTAATTTCCTTTACCATTCGAGGTGGAAAGGAAGCAGCACAGCTCTTCTTGAATTCACTATCTCTAATAAAAATAGCGGTTAGTTTGGGAGATGCGGAAACGCTTATTCAACATCCCGCGACTATGACTCATTCCGTTATTCCAGAAATGGAACGAGAAAAAATGGGCATTACCCATTCGTTACTTCGAGTTTCGGTTGGATTAGAACATCCAGAAGATTTGATTAACGATTTAAAGCAGGCTTTTATAAAAGTCCAAGACCAAATGCCAACAACGAATGTAAACTAAAAAAGAAAGAGGTGAATTTTTCACCTCTTTCTTTTAATTTTATATATGTTTCATTAATATTTGCACAAAGTCTTCCAAACCTGCTTGGTCTTCACTTGAGAATCGATTTTTTTCAGGACTATCGATATCAAGAACACCAATAACTTCTCCATTTTTTATTAGTGGAATCACAATTTCAGACTGAGATGCTGCGTCACATGCGATATGCCCTGGAAAGGCATGTACGTCAGCTACGACCATCGTTTCTTGTTTAGCGACAGTTGTACCACAGACTCCACGACCTACAGGAATTCGAACACATGCAGGTAGTCCTTGGAATGGACCTAAAACAAGTTCACCGTTCTCCATTAAGTAAAATCCGACCCAATTAATGCGGTCTAAAAATTGATTTAATAATGCGGATGCATTACTTAAGTTAGCAATTTGATTTTTTTCGCCTTCTAATAAGGCATTGAGTTGTTTACCTAACATAGAGTATTGCTCCACGCTATTTCCTGCATAATCTGTCTTTGTAAACATAGGTGCACCTCTTTTAAATGTTATTTTAATGTAGTATAAACGTCTTCGTAATATTGGTGCAAGTCATCAGCACAATGAGCATCTGAACCAAAAACAAGTGGAATACCTTGCTCTTTAGCATATTGAATATAAGGTGCAGGTGGATATATTTCTAAACAATATTTTTTAGCGAGACCCGCGCTATTCAGATCGATTTCATAATGGTGGATTTTAATATATTGGAGCGTACGAATGATTAAATCGTGATCATCCATTTTTTCTTGAAGGCTATGTTGAAATTTATGAATTAAAGTTGGGTGACCAATCCGGGTTGGTTTATATGTTCCTAGGTCAGTCACAATAGATTGTCTGACGGTATTGTAATAGTTTTCGTAAACAGTTTTTAGTGAACCAACCTCACGAACATAATTATTGAAATGTTCAACCGAGTAATCAATACATTCATATTTCTTTTGATGTAAAAGAAAATGCACAGATAAAATGGAGTCATCCAAGTGGTGTCCAACTTTATTTAAGAAATTTTTTGTTTCCACTTCAAATCCTTGTATGTAATCGACTTCTAGGCCAATATTAATTTGAATTTCAGAAGCATATTTCATTTTAAGTTTTTGTAATTCAGTAATGTAAGGATCTAAATATTCCATTTTCATAAAGCTGTCTTGTTCAGGAACCGTGTCAATAAACCCTTTTGGTGCTGGTGCATGTTCAGTGAAAGTAATGTGAGTGAAACGATTATTAATCGCTTTCTCAATATATTTTTCAAAGGAATCTGAAGAGCCGTGAGGACAAAAAGGGCTGTGTATATGACCGTCAATTTTCAAAAAAGGACACCTCCAAGTAAAAAGAACCGAATTTTTTATATATTTCAGCAAAATTCTTGTAATTTCGTCAGCATATTTGCTTTATTCATGGTAAGATTACATGTATAAAATGGCATAGACCGTGATTTTGGAACAGGGGGCTTACGATGGATTATATCATTATTGCAATCATCGTACTAATAGCACTGATTATCGTTGGATTTTCTTTTCGACGAAAACATAATGCTGAAATAGAGCGTTTGGAGCATGAAAAACATCAAATTCAAAATAAACCAATCTTAGAAGAAATGACGAAAGTAAAACAATTGAACATGAATGGTCAAACAGAAGAAATGTTTGAGAGTTGGAGAAATAGCTGGACTGAAGTTATGGACATACATATGCCTAAAATTGACGCCTTATTGTTCGATGCTGAAGAATCAATCGATAAGTTTAGATTTAAACGTGCATCTGCTATTGAAAAAGAAATTAGTCAACGGATAAAAGAATGTGATGAACAGATGTCACAAATTTTAATCGAACTGGAATCTTTAATTGGTAGTGAGGAAAAAAATCGAATTGAAATTGACCAATTAAAAGAACAATATAGATCGGCTCGAAAAACATTATTGGCGCATCAGCATTCTTTTGGAGCAGCAGCTGTTCCATTAGAAAAGAAATTAGAAGAGTTTGTTCCATTATTTGAAGAATATGATCAACTAACCGGTTCAGGGAATTATATGCAAGCACGTGAAATTGTGATAGCTCTTTGTCAAGAAGGTGAAAGAGTGTTCAGTATTTTGCACGACATTCCTTCTTTACTAACTGAAATTCAAAATAAGATTCCTTCTAACATACATGACCTTCGAAGTGGTCAACGTGAGATGGAAGAGCAATCATATTATTTAGAGCATCTTGAGATGACAGAGCAATTGAATAAATTAGAGGAAGAATTAGTGTCTCTAAAAGAATCAATTATTCAACTAGATCTTACTCATGTGATACCACGTGTGCACGAGATTAAGGATGAAATTGAAACATTTTACGATTTACTTGAAAAAGAAGTAATGGCGAAACGTTTTGTCGATCAAAACCGTCAATCAACAGAACTTCGTTTAGCAGAAGTGACAACCATCACAAGACAAACAAATGATGAAGCCGCTTATGTCCAACAAAGTTACCGTATTCCTGAAAAGGAAGCAGAGATTCCACAAGTTTGTTTAAAACAAATTGAATCTTTACAAAAACGTTATGATTTACTTTCTCAAAGAGCGAGCGAAGATCAATTAGCATATTCCATTTTACAAGATGAATTAACACAAATCGCAATAAATTTAGAAAATCTGTATGATGAGCAAGATGAATTTGCGAACAGTTTGAAAAATCTTCGCATTGATGAAAATCGTGCTCGTACAAAGCTTGATGAATTAAAGCGCTTATTACATGAAACTGACCGAATGTTACATAAAGCAAATATGCCTGGAATTCCTGAAGAGATGGATGTTCGTCTAGAAGAAGCTGAGGAACATATTTACCTTGTTATGCAAAGCTTGCAGGAAGTACCATTGAACATGAAATTAGTGGATTCCTACTTAACAAAAGCTGATAAATGTATACATGAAGTTCATGAGAAATCCAAAGAAATGCTAGAAAATGTACTATTAATTGAACGTATTATTCAGTATGGAAATCGATATAGAGCGAGCCATCCTCAAATGAATCAACGTTTACTTGAGGCTGAAGCAGCATTTAGACAACTACGATACACGAAAGCGCTTGAGGAAGCCGCTACTGCAGTGGAAGAAGTGGAACCTGGTGCAATGAAACGAATCGAAGTGCTTGTCAAAGAAGATGCTTGGCGTTCATAATAGGAGCATCATTAACCACCACACAAGATTCTTGTGGGTGGTTTTCTTTTCGAAAGGAAGAGTGCAGTTGAATTATATGGATCATAGCGCAACTACCAAGCCCCGCAAAGAAGTGCTTGATACTTTTATAACGGTAAACGAGAACTATTATGGGAACCCAGCTTCTATCCATGAAATGGGTGTAGAAGCGAATGCTTTATTGGAAAGAGCGCGTTCACAAATCGCAACGATGTTAAGTACAGAAAATCATAAAGTTATTTTCACTTCTGGAGGTACTGAATCTAATCACTTTTCGATAACAGGAATAGCAAAAGGATTTAGAAGTCGAGGTTCACATATCATTACCTCGAAAATTGAACATCCATCTGTTTTAGAAACAGTTAAGCAATTAGAAAATGAAGGCTTTGAAATCGACTATTTAGAAGTGAATAAAGATGGAATTGTATCTATAGAAGACTTACGTAAGAAACTAAGAAAAGATACTGTCCTTGTAAGTGTTATGTATATCAATAACGAAATTGGTTCTATTCAACCAATCCCAGAATTAGCTGAGCATGTGAAGAAAAACAGTCGTGCGATTTTTCATGTAGATGCAATACAAAGCTTTGGTAAATACCCTGTAGATTTTAACTTTTTGGGAGTTGATGTTTTATCTCTTTCTGGCCACAAAATAAATGGACTTAAAGGTACGGGGATTGTTGCTTGGAAACCTGAGTTAACCTTTTTTCCTGTATTAGTTGGTGGTGGACAAGAGTATGGCTTGCGAAGTGGAACAGTTGCTGTTCCTCAAGCAGTTTCATTAGCCAAAGCCATGAGACTGACATTCGAGAACCTTGGACATGCTCATTCGCAATATGCAAAATGGTCCACTGAACTGAGAGAGTTTTTAAGTGAATTCCCATCCATTAAAATTATTTCTCCTTCTGATGGCGCTGTTCATATTTTGTCCTTCAGTGTGAGAAATATAAAAGGTGAAGTATTAATAAATGCACTTCAAACAAGAGGGATAATTGTTTCAACATCCAGTGCATGCTCTTCACGACAAGTAAAAACTAGTCATGTGATTGAAGCATTAAAAATTGCAGATGACTATAAAAAAGGTGTACTTCGAATCAGTTTTGGTTATGGCATGGAGGATCAACAAATTCAAGATTTTAAATATCATTTTAAAGAAATAATGAAGCAGTTAAAAGGAGAATAATACACAATGAATTGGAAAGAAATATTAATACGTTATGGTGAATTATCAACAAAAGGTCGCAATAGAAATGCATTTACCGGGAGACTTCGTGATAATATCCGCTATGCGTTTGCAGATTTACCTAAAATGGAAATTATTACTGAACGTGATCGTATGTTTATTCGACCAAATGAGGATGAAACGATGAAGGAAGTCTTGAGTCGCTTGCCACATATATTTGGGATCCAATCGTTTAGTCCTGTTGCATCTTGTAGTTTGGACTTAGAAGACATTAAAGATACTGCTGTACGTGTTGTTCAAGCAATTGAACGTGAAGGCAAGACGTTTAAAGTAACAGTGAAACGTTCCTATAAACCATTTCCTTTAGAAACCAATGAATTACAGCTTTTGGTTGGATCACATGTATTGCGCAATTTTCCTGAAATTAAAGTTCAAATGAAGAAACCAGATATCGAACTTCGTGTAGAAATTAGACGTGAAGGAGCATATATGACAGCCGAGGTCATCCAAGGAGCTGGCGGATTACCGATTGGTTCTAACGGTAAATCGATTTTGATGTTATCTGGTGGAATCGATAGTCCAGTTGCTGGTTATCAAATGTTAAAACGTGGTGTTAGACTTGATGCAATCCACTTCCATAGTCCTCCTTATACGAGTGATCGTTCAAAAGAGAAGGTCATGGATTTAGCTGAAAAATTAAGTCGTTTTGGTGCATCTGTAAAGTTACATATCATTCCTTTTACAGAAATCCAAGAAGAAATTCAAAAACAAATTCCTGAAAATGTGTCAATGACCACTACTCGAAGAATGATGCTTAAGATTGCAGACCGAGTGAGAGAAGAAACGGGTGCGTTGGCTATTATTACAGGAGAAAGTTTAGGTCAAGTGGCTAGTCAAACGTTAGAAAGTTTAACGGCCATTAACGCCGTAACTAATACTCCAATATTAAGACCTTTAATAGCATTTGATAAACAAGATATCATCACAATTGCTCAAGAAATCGATACTTATGAAGTGTCTATTCGTCCATACGAAGATTGCTGTACCATCTTTACACCAGCTAGTCCAAAAACAAAACCAAAATTAGAAAAAGTTGAGTTTTATGAGAGCTTTAAATCCTTTGATGATATGCTTGAAAAAGCTGTTACCGAGCGTGAAATATGTGTTTTCCCAATTAAAAAGGACGATAAATTTTCCGGTTTACTGTAATTCCATGAATTACTATTTTCCATGTGTGCATGAAAATGAGCGAATCGCACATTCTATCTTCACAAGGAGGTGACACACATGGCAAATCAAAGTTCAAATCAATTAGTAGTTCCGGGTGTGAAACAAGCTTTAGATCAAATGAAATATGAAATTGCTCAAGAGTTTGGCGTACAGCTTGGACCAGATGCTACAGCGCGTGCTAACGGATCCGTTGGCGGAGAAATTACTAAGCGTTTAGTGCAAATGGCAGAGCAATCATTAAACGGCTACTCAAAATAATGGTATTAAGGGCCGGTAGCTTCTGCTGCCGGTCTTTTTTTTTGAATATGTAGATAAACATTATTTTAGCCAAAAATGTTTTTATAATGAGAAGCTAATATTTCCAGTTCCGCAATCCACATTTCGTAGAAATGTTTTATGAGAATAATTTATTAAATTTACATTCCTTAAAAAGGACTCTATAATAAATTTATTATTTCGAGAGTCAAAAGGAATGGGGTGGAATCTTGTCAGATAGTCAAAAAGGCATTATATGGGCAACAGGTGCTTACGTTGTATGGGGAGTTCTACCGATATATTGGAAAACGTTGCAACATGTACCGAGTGCTGAAATATTAACTAGTCGTGTACTTTGGGCATGTTTGTTCACGCTTATTATCGTAATTTTAATGGGTAATCTTTCAACACTTCGAAATGATCTAATTGCATTGTGGAGAAATAAAAAAGCATTTTGGAGTTTGTTTAGTGCTTCCTTTTTAATAACGGCAAATTGGTTTTTATATATTTGGGCAGTAAATTCAAGTCATATGGTTGAAACAAGTTTAGGTTATTACATAAATCCATTGGTTTCAGTATTATTAGGCATTTTCTTTTTAAAAGAAAAATTGACGAAAGCCCAGTTAACTGCCTTTTTTATAGCGGCTATCGGTGTCTTAATTTTGACGGTTTCTTATGGAAGATTTCCATGGTTAGCTTTCACACTAGCCCTTAGTTTTGGTTTATATGGATTAATGAAAAAGACGATCAAATTGGATGCACTAAGAGGGCTCACGATTGAAACCATGTTTGTATTACCCATTGCTATTATCTTTTATGTGTATTTATTTATAAATGGAAAAGCAGTTTTATTTCATGACACGTTCCAAACTGACTTCTTGTTACTATTAACTGGCGCAGCAACTGCTATACCTTTACTGTTATTTACAAAAGGCGCACAAAATATTCCATTATATATGATTGGTTTCTTACAATATATTGCTCCAACATGTATGTTAATTTTAGGTGTCATTTTATATGGAGAATCATTTGCTTTAATTGATATGATTTCATTTTCGTTCATTTGGTTTGCCTTAATTCTCTTTACTGTTTCTAAGGTTCTAGAAGCAAGAACTCGAAGACAAAAAACTTGAACAACTAGAAAAAAGCAGGCGAGAAATGATTCTCGTCTGCTTTTAATTTATAGATATGTTCTTTTTACTTTTTCCCAGAAAGAATTATTCTTTAATTTAACCGTTTTTACGACTAAATCGCTAAGTTGAATTTTTACTGCATCTACATGTTGAATGCTCAGCGATTCATTATCCATACCCATTGTTGGGAACACATTTCCGTTTTGCTGTAGTTTTAATGTTAAGCTTCGTTGACCGCTTAATATGAAAGAAGAGCCTAACGTTCTAAATTTATTACTATTAACAGAAGCCAGCTCAGATACTTGTAAACAAGGAAGTAACGGATCCACTACCGCTCCATTTACTGACTTATTGTATGCAGTACTACCAGTCGGAGTTGCAATAATCATCCCGTCTCCTCGGAACGTTTCAAAATGTAAATCATCAATATGCACATCTAAAACAAAGGTCTTCGTAATATTTGAACGAATACTGAATTCATTTAAACAATAAAAAGCTGGATTCTCATCCACAAATACTTGTAAGATAGGATAGCGACGTACTTCTATTTCCGCATTTTGAACATCACGAATCATGTTTTCTAAGTCGTTAAAATGAAAATCGCAATACATACCAAGAGTACCAGTTGTGGAAATACCTGCGTATAAACAATCCTGTCTAAAACCAGTTTTTCGAACAGCTTGTAAAAACGCCCCATCTCCACCCAAACTCACAATAATGTTGGCA
This sequence comes from Bacillota bacterium, assembly GCA_018816185.1. GTDB lineage: Bacteria > Bacillota > Bacilli > Bacillales_A > Planococcaceae > Paenisporosarcina. The sequence goes on along the minus strand of JAHIWI010000144.1, from coordinate 529 downwards.
TCATTTTCATCTTCAACAACCGAAAATCCAAATTTGTGTATGGTATCAGAAAGTGTTTTTTTATTGGCTAAAGAAGCCTCATCGTGTTTTGAATAAATAAATATATGTTTACGTTCAGACATGTATTTGGGCCCCTTTCAAAGAATTCTTGTCGTTATTTTAGCATGTTCTGAAACATTTCGACACGATATTCGTATAACTTATTGTAGAAACTAAGGAGGAAAGAGATTTATGAACACAAAACGTTGGATTGCATTAGGTGCGGCTGCACTCTTACTAGGAATTTCACTAGTCGTCAATATGGCGTCACTTGCTTTTAGCAACAATTGGTCGAGCAGTTTTGAAGAGATGCTCGCTATACCTGAATCAGAATTCACTGAAACGGTTCTAGAAGAAGGTAATATGGACGAAAAAATTGCTGTTTTAACAGTGGATGGCGTTATTCAAGATACAGGAAGTGCTAATTCATTGTTTGGAGCTGTAGGTTACGATCATCAGTTTTTTATGAATCAACTTCAAATGATTAAAG
>JAHIWI010000143.1 GCA_018816185.1 Bacillota bacterium | reverse complement strand
TCACCTGTCACACGGTTTTTACCTTCGTATTTATTGAAACCTGCTGGCGTCCATTCAATGTTCATATCTAATAGGTTGACGAAGAAATCATTTGTTAATGTGCCAACATTTTCGGTAAAGATTCCTTCTGTTGCCCCTTGGTAATTTGCACCTAAAGCACGCATACCACCAATTAATGCCGTCATTTCTGGTGCTGTTAAGCCAAGTAATTGTGCTTTATCAAGCAACATTTCTTCTGGGCTTGTTGCATATTCTTGCTTTTGGTAGTTTCGGAAACCGTCTGAGACTGGCTCTAATACATCAAAGCTATCCGCTTCGGTTTGTTCTTCGAGTGCATCTCCGCGACCTTGAGTGAACGGAACGGTCAGATTAAAACCAGTTGCTTTTACAGCTTGTTCTAGTGCAACATTTCCTCCAAGGACAATCAAATCAGCCAGACTTACTTTATTTCCAGTACTTGTTTTCAAGTTTTCATAGACATTGAGCACGCTTGCCAACTCTTCTGGCTCGTTTACTTCCCAGTTAAGTTGAGGAGCGAATCGGATACGAGCTCCGTTTGCACCACCACGTTTGTCTGAACCACGATATGTGCTTGCAGAAGCCCAAGCTGTTTTAACTAACTGTTGAGAGGTTAACCCGCTTGCCAAGATTTTCTCTTTCAAATCGTTTAATTCCTCAAATGTTAACGTGTTCTCTGCTTTCGGTACTGGATCTTGCCAGATTAATACTTCCTCAGGAACTTCTGGTCCCCAGTAACGTTCTTTTGGTCCCATATCACGGTGGAGAAGTTTGAACCATGCACGAGCAAACGCATCTGCAAATTCATTCATATTTTCATAATAACGACGAGAGATTTTTTCATATGACGGATCCATACGAAGTGCCATGTCTGCTGTGGTCATCATAGTTTTCACTTTAATCGAATCATCTTCTGCATCCGGTGCCATATGATCATCCGGTAAATTTTTTGCAGTCCATTGATACGCACCGGCAGGCGACTTTGTTAATTCCCATTCATAGTCAAATAATTGTTCGAAGTAACCGTTGTCCCAAAGCGTTGGGTTAGCCGTCCAAGCTCCTTCAATCCCGCTTGAAATGGTGTCTCGACCTTTACCTGAACCATACGTACTCTTCCAACCAATACCTTGGTTTTCGATTAATGCTGCTTCTGGATCGTCACCTACGTTAGAAGGATCTCCAGCACCATGAGCTTTACCAAATGTATGTCCACCTGCGATTAAGGCAACCGTCTCTTCATCATTCATGCCCATACGCTCAAACGTTTCGCGAATATCCACGGCACTTGCAAGAGGATCTGGTTTGCCATTTGGTCCTTCTGGATTCACATAAATTAAGCCCATTTGAACTGCAGCTAGAGGGTTTTCTAAATCGCGATCACCAGAATAACGGTTATCTGCTAACCACTCTTTTTCATTTCCCCAGTAAACGTCCTCTTCTGGAGCCCAAATGTCTTCACGACCCGCTCCAAAGCCAAACGTTTTAAAGCCCATCGACTCAAGTGCTACATTTCCCGTTAACACCAGCAAATCTGCCCAAGAAATCTTGTTTCCATATTTCTGTTTAATTGGCCACAGCAAACGACGTGCCTTATCTAAGTTTACGTTATCAGGCCAACTGTTTAGCGGCGCAAAACGTTGATTCCCAGTAGAACCACCACCGCGACCGTCTGCCGTACGATAAGTACCTGCCGCATGCCATGACATACGGATGAAAAACGGACCATAGTGACCGTAGTCTGCTGGCCACCATTCTTGACTATTTGTCATTAAATCGCGAAGGTCTTGTTTTAATGCATCATAATCTAATTTTGCAAATTCCTTTTTATAATCAAATTCATCCCCTAAAGGGTTTGATTTCTTATCATGTTGATGCAGAATATTGATATTCATCATATTCGGCCACCAGTCTTTATTCTGCGTACGACCCGGTTTTGTCGAAGTCGTAATCGCACTATCTTTGTGACCGCCCGTTACTGGACATTGTGCATCCCCTGCAGCTGTGTGACGCTTTTCATCATTGTTATCATGTACATTGTTTTCCATTTCCTAAACCCTCCTAAATGATTATGAAAAATAGTGACTTTCTATCTGTAAATCATAATGCTGGGTGTTTCTAATAAAGGATAGTTATTCTTACATTAGAATTATAATAAAGTAGAGAACATTTGAAAAGTATTAAGCACCTAAATTTAAGCATCGAATA
>JAHIWI010000014.1 GCA_018816185.1 Bacillota bacterium | reverse complement strand
TTTAGCTGTTAGCATACTAACGTATATGCAACAATATTAGACCATGTATAAATGAAACCCGACAATCTCCTTATAAGAAGACTGTCGGTTTTTTCAGTTTCATTTACAAATTATTAGGAAAGATTCCAACTATAATTCAATTTATATTCATAGACATTCTTATTCCAAAAACCAAAAATTTAACAGAATATTTGGATATTTATGTTAAGATAAGGTCAAATATATAGAATTTCACTTGAACTACCCTTAATCTTTTAATTGGAATTAGTAAATAGCGGACTAAATATTCATTCGTTTCCTTTAAAGAGGAGGTAATCGAAGGGGGAACAAACATATGGATGAATCTATCATTCACCAAAGGATCGAATCCGTTTGGAGATTGGAATCTGCTAAAATAATTGCTTCCTTAACTCGGATGGTGAAGGATATCAGTTTAGCGGAAGATGTTACGCAAGATGCCTTGATTATAGCGATTGAGCATTGGTCAGTCTCTGGTATTCCAGATAATCCTGGCGCTTGGTTAATGACTGTGGCTAAAAGAAAAGCAATTGACATACTTCGACGGAAAAAACGACTGGAACAAAAATATGAACACATAGCTTTTGAAATGAACACACATAATGATTATGACTTCTCCGAAGAAATAGAAGAAGAGATTAAAGATAATGTGCTGAGGCTTTTGTTTATGACTTGTCATCCGGTACTATCAAAAAATGCCCGTGTAGCACTTACATTGAGATTAGTTGGGGGGCTAACAACAGAAGAAATTGCGCAAGCGTTTCTTGTACCTGAAGCGACGATTGCACAGCGAATTGTTAGGGCAAAACGGACGCTTGCTACGGCTAATGTTCCTTTCGAGATTCCTCAGAAGAGTGCTTATGAAGAACGACTTTCTTCTGTTTTGGAAGTAATCTATCTTATGTTCAACGAAGGTTACTCGGCTACTTCAGGTAATAATTTAATACGAATGAATCTATGTTATGAAGCATTAAGAGTGGGCAGAGTTTTAGCAGATCTCATTTTTAAAGAACCGGAAGTTTATGGTCTGATTGCTCTAATGGAGATACAAGTATCCCGTTTTAAAACACGAACAAATACGGAAGGTGAAATGATTTTATTAATGGATCAAAATCGGTCATTGTGGAATCAGGATCACATACAGCGAGGTGTTGCTGCACTTAAAAAAGCAGAAGACTTGGGAGGCACATTCGGACTGTATGCATTGCAAGCTGCTATAGCTGCTTGCCACGCAATAGCAGACACGCCAGAAAAAACAAATTGGAAGCGAATTTCTGTTCTTTATGAAGCACTTTCTAAAATCGCTCCTTCTCCAGTGGTTGAGTTGAATCGGGCAGTTGCGATTTCGATGGTTTATGGACCATTGGCTGCTTTGGAGATTGTCGATTCTTTACTTTTGGAACCGGCATTGAAGAACTATCATTTACTTCCAAGTGTAAAGGGGAATTTTCTCTTAAAGCTAGGAAGAAAGATAGAAGCTTCTGAAGAATTTCAACGTGCTGCGTTGTTAACCCAAAATATACAAGAACAGAAATTCCTGCTGAAACAGGCTAAAGATTGTACGAAATAAAAAATATTCTTTTTGTCGATTTTTTGATTTGCTAATCGTTGTATGTATAGATACAAAATTTGAATGAAATAGGAGAGATGATTATGATCTTTTTATGTATGGGTTATTTTAATTCTGAAAAAATGCATGCACGACCAAATGCCGAAATCGAGGCTTTAATGGATGAATGCCAGCCGCACACAGAGAAATTTTATGAAACCGGTAAGGTGCTGCTTGATGCGGGGCTAGAATCAGAGATTAAGAACTTGCGCCGTATGGATGGGAAGGTAGTTGTCACAGATGGTCCGTTTACAGAAACGAAAGAGATGATCGGCAGCATATTCATTTTTGAAGCCGAGAACATGGATGAGGCGATTCAAATTGCCTCTATTCATCCGACAACACAAGTAAACAAAGGAGAAGAATTTGGGTGGCGCATCGAGATTCGCCCTGTCCATTATTTTAAGAATGATAAATAAGTTACCGTAAATAGGATATCTCGTATGTATAAAAGATGGTGAACGTGAGGCTTATTTTAAAGCTTTTAAAAAGTGAGAAACGTTACCACTCGAAAAGAAATACATTTTTTTCAAGGAGCTGCTTTTATGACGAATGGAGCGAGTTTAGTTCAGGACGTTCTGGAAATATATAAAGGTGCCGTTTATGAACTAGATACGAAAAAATTCCTATCAATCTATGCTGAAGACGTACATATTTATGATTGCTGGGGAAACTGGGAGAGTAAGGGGATCTCTTTATGGAAAGAAAGTGTGACTGAATGGTTTAATGGTGTGAATGAAGACGGATATTTACTGAAAGTTGATTTTAATGATTTATCGATTCAAGAAAATACTAATATTGCATTCTTACATTGTGCTGTGACTTTCGCTGCTTTCAAAGGAAATACTGAAGATAAACATCGTCAAATGACCAATCGTTTCACATTTGGCTTGAAAAAAGTAAATGACTCTTGGCTAATAACACACGAACATTCATCATTGCCAATAGATATGCAATCTGGAAAAGGTATCTTTAACCTAAAATAATAGAGTTGTTGAGACAAAATAAGTGAAAATGTTTTGCAGGTTTAAGGAAAATGTAATCAAACAATCCTTGAAATGAAGAGGAGGAATTTTACATGAGTGATCTGAAATTAATTGAAACATACAAAGGCTTTTTAGAAGAATACTCACCTGAGAAACTAAGGCATATACCAGATCAAGGGGTATGGTCTATCAATCAAATGTATGATCATTTAATTGTCGTAGCTCATGAATACTTGGATAGTGTTGAAGCATGTGCGTTAGCTGTTGGAGAGCAAAAGCAGGGGAAAACAGAGTTCGGCGAATATTTATTTAACATCGGAGGCTTTCCACCAATTAAAATCAAATTACCAGATGAAATGAATGCCCCACCGGACAATACAAAAATGAAAGAGGACATCATGCTCGAGCTCGATTTACTAATGAAAAGAATGAAAGAATTAAAAAAGATAATAGATGATATTAACCCAAACTACAAAGATAAACATGGAGGGTTTGGCTGGCTAAATGCACAGGAGTGGTTTGATCTTGTTGGCATGCATTTTCGTCATCATCTGCGTCAGAAGTATGAGCTGGATCAACAACTTTCGGTTTGAACAAATGTTTTAGCGGATTTGTAAAATAGGTCTGTGCCTTTATAAATTGCCTCCCGCACTAATCAGAGTGAACAGTTTGGAGTAACCGCTTGGGATTTTGACAGATTAATATATGTCCATTTTTGAAAAGTCGAATTAGCTTCTAATAATAAGAAAGAGCTATCCAACGAGGATAGCTTTTTCTTATTAGTCACAAGAGTTTTCTTATGGTCGGTTCTCCCACGGTTCAATCGTTCCAATAATTTG
>JAHIWI010000142.1 GCA_018816185.1 Bacillota bacterium | reverse complement strand
TCTAAACAATCTGCTTTAACACGATTAACAATTACATTTCCCACATATAACATTCCTTGCTTTCCTTCACCTTCGGCTTCTGCTCTCATCATCCTTGCCATTAAATCAACGTCTGAACTTTTGTATTTTACTCTTGGCATTTATTCACCCCAACAATATTGTATGAAAAACAGCCAATATTGATGCAATTGTATTTATTTTTATAATCTTAGAATGCAAATAAACTGAACGCGTTCGGCATCCCAATATGTACAGAAAGAAACAGCTAAAGTTTTTACTCTAACTGCTTCTTTTGGAATGATACTATAACGTCAAACACTATAATAATTATTCTGAGAAAAAGAATAAGAAAATGAAAAAACCTCATTTACTTATGATAAGTTTCCCCATAGCATGGCCAAATGAGGTTCATTCTCTTTTCCATTTTAGATAGCTGGATGAATTTCTCCTACTCCAACAGCTCTTCCGGAAGCAGCTTAAATCCTTCAATCATTGTGTCTTCTTCCACCTCGATCAATAGACAGCGTTTGCCTCCTACATCATCTTTATGAAACTCTCATAAAAGCCGTTGCGTATGGTCCGTCTGCCCCTCTTCTAGACGCTAAAACTTTACCTCGAACAGCTTCACATCCAGTTTTTCACCAAAAACCTTTTTCAAGTTGGCACGGAATAGCTCTTGCTGCTCCCGGTCTAGCTAAGAAAAGGAGTGGCTCTCCACATGAAAGATCTCACTGCTTTCCTGCTGATATAAACGTTATAAATATCAGTGATTCTCAGTAAATCGTTATCCAACTTAAATTGTTTTCGAATCTCTGCTATATCTTTGTTATTCATCTCTAATTTTAACTCCCTGGCTAGTGAGATTCGTGTTTTGTAAAAAAAAAGAGCATCCATAGCCACAGTTTAGATTTTTACACTTCTTTATAATAACTATCTTTAAGATGAAGAAAGCCTGTCTTTTATGGATTGCCTTTGTTCCTCTTGGGCCGTTATGCACCTCCATGTGTTTTGTATATTTTAAAAATAACTTGTTAACAATGTGTATGAATTTAGAATGTTTAAGTACGACTAGAATTGTTTTTTCTCAATCAGAGGGTGGGATAAACATGTTTTGGAAAAAAAAACAAAGTGAAAGTAAGCTTGTTGCTCAATCAATAGCTGAATCAGAATTATCGATAGAAGCTCTGAAAAAAAGCCTTGTTCAAATGGAAGATGCAGAATTTGTGGAAATTGACATGTCCGATATTCGAAAAATTCATCTTGTATACATACGAACTCTCATTGACCAAGAAAAATTAAATGAAAGCATAATCAAACCTTTAACTAATTGTTCCAAACCGTCTATTCAAGATTGCATTGTGAATTCCTCAATTATTCCCATTCCTACTTTTATAGAGGCAAAAAAACAGTTGTTTACAGGGTCTATTTTGTTTTTTGATTCTTCGCAAAACCTTTGTTTAGCTGTACCCTTAAAAAATCCGATTGGACGTGCCATTGAAACTTCCGAAACAGAAACCATTCTGTTCGGAGCAAAAGACAGTTTTAGTGAACAAATAGAACAAAATATTACGCTTATTCGAAGACGACTCCCCACACATGAACTTAAAGCAGAGAAGTTTACTGTCGGTTTTTTAAGTGAGACAAGTGTTGTTTTAATGTACATGGAGGGGCTGACTAATCCGGATTTTGTTTCAACAGTCAAAGAGAAGATCTCTGAAATTAATTTTGATCTCTTCTTTGACTCCTCTCAAGTTGCCGCATTCTTGGAGGAACATCCAAACAGTATTTTTCCTCAGTTTCAGCAAACTGACCGGCCTGATGTAATTGCTTATTCTCTGGGATTAGGAAAAATCACCATTTTGGTAGACAATACACCATTTGCTCTAGTTGCCCCCATTACTTTTTTCCATTTGTTCCAATCACCCGAGGACTATATTAATCGATGGGTAGTTGCCAGTTTTTTGCGCATCATCCGATATGTCAGTTTTATTCTGTCAGTCACATTGATCCCATTCTATGTGGCATTGACAACTCATCACTATCAAATGATTCCTATACAAACACTTCTGGTCTTGGTCGACTCAAGAAGCAAACTTCCTTTCACTCCTTTTTGGGAAGCATTAATCATGTTAATTTTTATTGAAATTATAAAAGAAGCAAGTTTGAGGATGCCTACAAAAACGGGTCAAACACTTGGGGTTATTGGAGGTATTGTGATTGGTCAAGCGGCTGTTGATGCTGGATTCGCTAGCAAGGTTTTAATTGTCATGGTTGGAATCTCGACAATAGCTTCCTTTCTTATTCCCAACTATCTAATGACAAAAGCAAATTCATTAATTCAATTGATGCTTCTTGTTTTTTCTTCATTACTTGGATTAATCGGGATTGCACTAGGAATCATTGCTATTTTAGCCCATCTTAATGGCTTGTCTTCAATCAAGCAACCCTATTTTTCACCAGTTTCCCCTTTCTTTAGAAAGGATTGGATTGACCTCTTCATTCGAGGCCCATTAGTCAAAATGAAGGAGCGTCCAGAGCATCTTAAACCTCTAAAACTGAAGAGATATAAAACTAGGAGATGACTTGATGGAAACCCTCCAACTATTTAAAAAGAATGAAACCTATAATGGGCTCTATGTCATGTTGTTGGTAAATCGCCTCCAAATGCTATACTTTTTTCTGATTATGCCAAGTATCTTGATCAATCCATATATGATTTGGGTGCTTATAGCTGTCGGGATATTATCCCAACTAAACCTTCTTCTTTTATCTAAGTGGCTTTTAACCCGTTTATCTAGCATTGGATATAACGGATTTGTCCAATTATTTGGAAAAAAATTGGTACGATTTCTTTCTTTCATCGGGTTGTTCTTTATTCTACTTAAACTTTCCGTCATAACGTTAGGGTTCAGCGAAATTGTTCAAACATTTATGTTTCCATCAACAGATACAAATTTGCTTGTCTTTTTTATTTTGTTGTTCTGTTGTTATGTCGCAGGTAAAGGCGTTGAACATACCATTCGTTTAGTGTTGATTGCTTTTTTCTGTACATTTTGGATGATCACATTTTTCGTTTTTTTCTTCTTTCCTCCAATAGCACAACTCAGTGATTTGTATCCACTCATTCCAATGGAGTGGAAAGTAGAAAATTGGAAAGCCTTTTTTTTAATTTTGTCTTCCTATTCTGGTCCGGAATTTCTGGTATTTTTGGGACCATGGCTTAAAACAAACAATAAGACCTTTCGCTATTTGTCTTACGGAAACACTCTCACCGTTTTAGAGTATGTATTCTTATTTATAGCATCCCTACTTTATTTCGGTTCCAATTATTTAAGTAAAAGTCAATATCCAATTATTAATATGGCCCGTTATTTTCAAAATCCAGTGTTTGAACGAATTGATATGGTCATGCTTTCCTTTGAATTATTTAACCTAGTTTTTGCAGTTTCTCTATTTCTACTATTGTTTTATGGAGCATTTAAAATAGCTTTTGGTAAAATGAGCAAGCCGTCCAGTGGAAAAGGTTTTTTATTCAGTGTATTCCTTATTTTTATTGGAATGGTTTTTTTGAATCAATTATTTTGGAAGTCTTGGGAGAAGCAACAATTTTTACT
>JAHIWI010000141.1 GCA_018816185.1 Bacillota bacterium | reverse complement strand
TGAATTGGCATGAAGAATTTAGGTTTCATTAAACGAAGCATTAGTTTTTGTTCTTCTTGAGAACCATGTCCAGATGTATGAATATTGCTTAATGGACCATGAATAACGTCTGCACCAGCTCGAGTTAATAGATTAATTGTACGATTTACGCTGCTACGATTCCCTGGAATAGGGGATGATGAAAAGATAACCGTATCAGCAGGTTGAATTTGAATTTGACGATGTGTTCCGTTAGCGATACGTGATAACGCAGCCATTGGTTCACCTTGACTACCTGTACATAAAATCATGACTTCATTTGCAGGTAAACGATTTAATGTTTGTGTATCAACAAATGTTTCATTTGGAGCATTTATGTAGCCTAGTTCTCGACCAATATTAATCGCATTGTCCATGCTTCGACCAAATACAGCAATTTTACGACCATGCTCAATTGCTGACTCAACAACTTGTTGAACTCGGTAAATATTTGATGAGAATGTAGCGAAAATAATACGTCCATCTACTTTACGGAAAATTTCAGATAAGCTTTCGCCAACTTTTCGCTCTGACATTGTGAAGTTTGGCACTTCAGCATTTGTACTGTCAGAAAGTAAACAAAGGACGCCATCTTTTCCGATTTCAGCCATTTTCGTTAAGTTTGCTGGTTCACCAACAGGTGTAAAGTCGAATTTGAAATCCCCTGTGTGAACGATATTGCCCGGAGGAGTTTTTACAACAACTCCATATGCATCTGGAATACTATGAGTTGTTCTAAAGAAACTCACAGAAGTTTTACGGAATTTAATCACTTCGTCTTCAGTAATGACATGCATTTTCGTCGTACGGAGTAGACCATGTTCCTCAAGTTTGTTGCGCAATAAGCCTAAAGCTAGTTTGCCACCATAAACAGGAACATTTAATTGTTTCAGCAAATAAGGAATACCACCGATATGATCTTCGTGACCGTGTGTAATAAACAAACCTTTAATCTTGTCCACATTTTTCACAAGGTACGTGTAATCAGGAATGACATAGTCAATCCCAAGTAAATCATCTTCAGGGAATTTAATACCTGCATCAATTAATATTATTTCATCTTGAAATTGCACACCATAAGTGTTTTTACCGATTTCGCTCAGTCCGCCGAGTGCGAAAACAGCCGCTTGATCATTCTTTACAAATTTCATGTGGTTATACTTTCTCCACGTTAAAGTTTGCTGCAGCTTGTTCGTACTCTAAATGGTTCCCTTCAAGTAACTGAACAAATTCAATGTTATACTTGCGATCTTTAAGCGCATAGCGAACTGCTCGCTCTGAATCTGCTTCCATATAAAGGCTTTGTGTGTTTTCGCGAACTGGCACTTCAAGCACATTTTCTTGATAATAAACTTTGTAGATCATGTTTCGCTCTCCTTTTTCACGTTCAAAATAAAATCATTCTCTTTATATTATCATGTTGCTCTTTTAAAATAAAGAAAAGCCCTACTATAAATAGTAGGGCATAAAATTAAGCAATCGTCTTTTTACCGAGTATGCCGCCCAGCCGTCTTAATAATTTCTTTTTTAGACGCTTTAACATGGCAAATCACTCCTCATACCTCATTATACGATTATTTGCAAGTATTGTAAAGGATGTCCGACGAATTGCCAGAATATTCATTCGAAAGGAAGATTAATAAAAATGAAGAAAATATGTTTCTTTGATATTGATGGAACTCTATATAATACAGACAAAAAATTACCTGAAAGTGCTAAGAAAGCGGTATTAGAAGCTCGTGAAAATGGACATGAAATTATCATTGCAACAGGTAGAGCGCCGTTTATGATTAAAAACGTCTTAGAAGAGTTACAAATTGATTCGTATATTTGTTTCAATGGTCAGTATATCGTATATAAAAATGAAATCGTTCATCAAGAGGCGTTAAATGCTGAAGCACTTAATCAAGTAACAAAATTTGCTCAAATTAATAATCACCCACTTGTGTACATGAATGCAGAAAAAATGATTTCTTCATTACCGTATCATCCTCATGTGGAAGAAAGCATAAAAAGCTTAAAGTTTCCTCATCCAGAACATGAAGAACATTTTCATGAGAATGAACACATTTATCAAGCTTTAGTTTTTTGTTTAGAGGATGAAGAAGGTAAGTATCATCAAGAGTTTCCGGAATTTAAGTTTGTGAGATGGCATCGCGTGTCAGTAGACATATTGCCGAAAGGTGCTTCTAAAGCAAAAGCCATCCAGTTGTTAATTGAAAAATTTGGACTAGTATTAGCGGAAACCATCGCTTTTGGTGATGGGCTAAATGATATTGAGATGTTAGAAGCTGTTGGATTCGGTGTTGCCATGGAAAATGGTCATGAAGAAGCTCTTAAAAGAGCAAAATACGTAACGGGACATGTAGATGAAGATGGATTAGCTGATGCAATGCGGTATTTAAATCTCATTAAATAATGACATAAAAAAACCAACAGTATCTGAGATCGATATTGTTGGTTTTTCCTCTTAATCTTCTTTCGTATTGCGTTCAAACGGGGTCGAATTTGGAATTTCTGCAAAAGGGTCGGTTGGATTGATGCGATCATAAAACATGATCCCATTTAAATGATCCAATTCATGTTGGAATGCAATTGCAGGTAATCCTTTTAAACGCATTTTAAATGGACTACCATCAGGATAGTATCCTTTTACAGTGATGCGCGCGTACCTTGGTACATAACCTTCGATTACGCGATCTACACTTAAACATCCCTCTCCAGTAGTTAAATATGTTTGTTCTACTGAATGACTAACAATTTTAGGGTTAATGGCAACGAAAGTAATTGGGTCTTCTTCACTTTCGATATGAAGTGCAAACATCCTTTTCGACTGGTTAACTTGAGGTGCAGCAATTCCGATGCCTGGACGCAAATCATACCTTTCAATCATTTCGTCATCTTGACTGTTGATGACATAATCTAATAAATCTTTTGCTAGTTTTGCATCCTCTTCATTCAGTGGCAAGTTTACTTCTTCAGCTTTTATACGAAGTGAAGGATGTCCTTCACGAACGATATCTTTCATTAAAAACATGATGGTCTTCCTTTCTACAATACAAATTCTACATCAAGTATACCGAAGGAACCCTAAAGTGGAAATAAAAAGGACGACTTTTGGTCAGTTGAATTTTTCAACGTGAACGTCTATAGTATAAAAAGGTTTAGGAGGTAGAGATATGAAAAAAGGTTTAATTGGGTTAGTACTAAGTTCGACAATTGTGTTATCAGGCTGTACTTTTGGGGCATCCGCTCACGAACAATTATCAGAAGCATTGTCTACTGTTTTTGAAGAAGAAAAAGGATATCGCGATGCACAAAAAGAATTAGCTTCTTTAGAGAAAAAAGAACAAGAAACTTTTAATGAAGTGATGGCTTTAACGCAAGAAGATACTGAAAAAGTGAAAACTTTGGTATCCGAGTTAAACGATTCTGTTGAACAACGCTTGGCTTTGTTAGAAGAAGAAAAGCAATCCATGAAGAATGCTGAAGAAAAAGTTTCTGCTGTTGAAGATGTGGCAAGCGAAGTGAAAGACGAAAAGTCAAAAACTTCTATTAAAGAATTAGATAAAGCATTGGACGATCGCTATGCTGCTCATGATAAAGTATCAACAGAATACGAAGCTTTAACTGAGAAACAGACTGTTTTGTATGAAATGTTATTGAATGAAGAAACGAAACAAGAAGATCTACAAAAACAAGTTGCGGAAGTAAATAGTCAAAATGAAAAAGTCCAAGAAGCAATCCAAACATTTAATGACTCCACAATCGCGATAAATGAATTAAAATCAAATGTATATAGTACACTTTCTAGTGAAAAATAAAACGATCTCTTCGGAGGTCGTTTTTTCTGTGCTATAAAAGGAGTTGTGAATAGGAACTGTCATATAATACAGATGATGTTTTCGAGTGGTACAGTTTGTTGTAATTTGAATATTGAATAATTAATGATTTGTTTACAATGTAGAGTTTGCAATGATTGACCCCGAAAATAAAGTTAAGTATACTATGGAAGAATGCATATTGTATCACTTGTTTTTTAATGATTTTTTAATACAGTTCTAAAAGGAGAGGTGTTAATATGGCAGCAAAAAATGCCAAACAAATGGGGCCAGTTGAAACCCTTCAAGCAATTGAAGAAAAGTTTGTTATGTTCCAGATTTTAAATGAAGAAGGCGAAATTGTTAACAAAGACGCAGATCCAAATTTATCAGATGAAGAATTAGTAGAATTAATGAAACGTATGGTTTACACACGTATTTTAGACCAACGTTCAATCTCTCTAAATCGTCAAGGTCGTTTAGGGTTCTATGCACCAACTGCTGGACAAGAGGCTTCTCAATTAGCTTCTCACTATGCTCTTGAAAAAGAAGACTTTATTCTTCCTGGATACCGTGATGTTCCACAAATGATTTGGCATGGTCTTCCATTGTCACAAGCTTTCTTATTCTCACGTGGACACTTTATGGGGAACCAAATCCCTGAAGATGTAAAAGTATTCCCACCACAAATCATCATTGGCGCACAAATTATTCAAGCTGCTGGTGTTGCATTAGGAATGCAAAAACGTGGTAAAAAATCTGTAGCGGTAACGTATACAGGTGACGGTGGTTCTTCACAAGGAGATTTCTATGAAGGAATTAACTTTGCTGGAGCATTCCGTTCTCCTGCAATCTTCATCGTGCAAAATAACCAATATGCGATTTCAACACCTCGCGAACTTCAAACAGCTGCGAAAACAATCGCACAAAAAGGAATTGCCGCTGGTATTCCAAGTATTTTAGTTGATGGTATGGATCCACTTGCTGTATACGTGGCAACTCGTGACGCTCGTGAGCGTGCAGTCAATGGGGAAGGCCCAACGTTAATCGAAACATTATGTTACCGATATGGACCACATACAATGGCTGGAGATGACCCAACAAGATACCGTACTTCTGAGACGGATTCTGAGTGGGAGAAGAAAGATCCATTGGTCCGCTTCCGTGCTTATTTAGAAGCAAAAGATCTTTGGAATGAAGAAAAAGAAAACGAAGTAATCGAGCAAGCAAAAGAAGAAATTAAAGATGCTATTAAAACAGCAGATGCTGCTCCAAAACAAAAAGTGACGGATTTAATGGAAATTATGTATGGCGATGAAATGCCATTCAACTTAAAAGAACAATACGAACTTTACAAAGAGAAGGAGTCGAAGTAACCGATGGCACAAATGACGATGATTCAAGCAATTACGGACGCACTCCGTACAGAGCTTAAAAATGATGAAAACGTCCTCGTCTTCGGTGAAGACGTAGGTAATAACGGAGGAGT
>JAHIWI010000013.1 GCA_018816185.1 Bacillota bacterium | reverse complement strand
GCCAGTACCGCAAATTGCTAAGCAAATGACAATGGTACTGATAGCAAAAAGATTGCCCAAGTTCAATCCATATACAAAGTGTCCAAAACCAAGGAGAACTGAACATTGAATAATAACACTTAACATAGCTGGAATCCACATACCGATTAAATATGTTATCGGTTTTAAAGGTGTACTTTGCATACGTGCAACCATGCCTGATTCGCTCTCTTGGAAAAAGCGACGGACCATCGTAATCATGATGAAGAACACAAACATGACCGTATATCCTGGAACATATTGTGAAATGGCATCAACTTGTTTTGTGCTGGTGTTGATTTGTTCAATCTGTACAGGAGCGGTCAAAATATTTTCGACCTCTGTTTCATTAAGACCTGTACTTGAGAGTGCACTAGCTAATTTTTGTTCACGGTAGCCAATTGCTATGTTTTCTAAAATGGCTTCGATGGGTGCGATTGTCTGTGCTTCTGCCGGATCTCGATAGAATTTTATACCTGCTTGTGTCGTTCTAGAAGTTAACTCTTTCTCAAAATTCTCAGGAATGACGAGAAGGGTAGATATTTTTCCGGATTTTATTTGTTCAACTTGTTCTTGTTCGTTTCTATTTACTTTCTCTAACTCTAAAGCACTGATTCCATCTAATTGTTCAAGAAATGCTTTTGAGGTTTCTGATTGATCATGGTCAATATATGGAATGGTGAATTTGGTATCCGTATTCCCGAAAATGGAACCGAAAAGAACAATGAACATGATCGGCATGCCAATAAGAAAGAAGAAGTTTCCTTTTTCTCTGACAATGATTTTAAGCTCTTTTATGATAATACTTTTCAACATGGTTTTCGCCTCCAATACGCATGCTTCCTAATCTGCTAATCTCTTAAACTTGTACCAGTTAACGATAGAAATACGCTTTCTAAAGTAGGTTGAACCATTTCTAATGCCAAAATTTCAAAGCCATGTTCCACAGATGCTTTTAGTATTTCTTGAAGCAAAGTCACAGGATGTTCCGATTCAATAATCCACCCATCGTTCTTTGCCGTAATTTTAGAAATGTTAGGGATAAGTCTTAGTTTTTCAATTTGAGTCGTTTCAATGTAAATCACTTTGTCGCTATATTTTGCTTTTAATTCTTTCAAATTTCCTTGGGTGATAATTTGCCCATTATCGATAATGGCAATTTCATCACAAAGCGTTTCGACCTCTTCCATATAGTGAGTGGAGTAAACGATTGTTACACCATCTTCTTTTAATGCTTGAATCATATCGAAAATATGATTTCTCGATTGAGGATCTATACCGACAGTCGGTTCATCGAGAATTAATATTTGAGGATTATGTAAAAGTGCCGCAGCAATATTGATTCTTCTTTTCATTCCACCTGAATATTCTTTAACCTTATCCTTCGCGCGTTCTAACAGACCCGTTTGTTTTAACACTTTGGTGATTCGTTCTTGAAGTGTATGTCCTTTTACACCGTACATCTGCCCAAAGAACATTAGATTGTCAAAAGCACTTAAATCTTCATATAACGTAATGGATTGCGGAACATAGCCAATTGTTTTTTTAACCAAAAGTGGATTCTTCTTCGCATCGATTCCTTGTATGAGAACTTTCCCCGTGTCTGGTTCTACAATTCCGGTAAGAATTTTCATTGTTGTCGATTTTCCCGCGCCATTCGGTCCTAGCAACCCAAAGCATGAACCAGCTTTGACTTTGAATGAAATATCCACCAAAGCAGTCTTTTTTCCATAAGTTTTTGTTAAATGTTGAATGTCCAATACATGATCCATTGACTCACCTTCCCTAAAAACAATGTACAAAGCCTTTTTAATATATGTAGAGACTTAAGTAATGATTAATACCTATGTGACCTTACCATTAGCCTATCATTCCACATTGGAAAATTCTAGATGAATTCCAGCAAATATATTGTTGGAAGTTGTCATTATTTCTCGGGAAATAATTTGTAAGAATATTTTATTGTCAATAAGCGACAATATATGAATGCATAAAAAAGGGGCTAACTTAGATGTTAGCCCCTTAAATAACCCTCAACCTGTATAAGAATCAAGAAACTCTTCATGACTGATTGCATAAATCTTTTGATAATTTTTTACCGCTTGAATACGTTCGAGTAAAAGAGGATCTTCTGGTAAATACATTTTCATTTGATGAATTTCCTCTTTGTTTTTATGATAATGAGCTTTGATTTTGCCCTCAGCAAAATCGAATAATGTCACAATATGTGCCGTTTCGTCAGAAGAAGGGATGCAGACATAGTATACATATTCATCACGAATTGCTAAGTATTCACCCGTGTCGTCCTTAAAATATTTGAATAATAACATCTCTAAACCCCTTTATATTGATAACATTATTGTAGACGTGAAAGATGGTTATTATTCATTAAAAGTTTGAAGCTATTCAAGCTTGTTCGACGTTCTAATTCCTCTCGCTGGTTCTTACAGTGTAAGAAGAGATGAAAAAAGGAGCGTTTTTATATGTTAATTGATGGTGTGTTTTCAGGAGGTGGAATAAAGGATTTTGCTTTAATCGGCGCATATCAAGTGTTAGAGGAAAAAGGATTCCGATTTCATCGTCTTGCGGGTACAAGTGCCGGAGCGATTCTTGCAGGATTCATAGCAGCTGGATTTTCAGGGAAAGAAATTGAACGGTTGTTGGATGAACAAGATTTTACAATCTTCTTGGATCCGCGAAACACCTTTTTGCCGTTTCCCATTATGAAATGGTTATTTCTTTACTGGCGAATGGGTTTATATCGGGGAAAAGCACTTGAAGATTGGTTAACGGAAAAGTTAGCTTCAAAAGGAATCTATTCCTTTGGGGATTTACCTGATGGGTCATTAAAATTGATTGCTTCTGATATTACGAATGGCAAGATGTTGGTTTTACCAGATGATTTAGAGCGATATGGAATATCAGGGAGAACATTTCCTATTGCACGTGCTATACGCATGAGTTGTGGAATCCCTTTTTTCTTTGAGCCAGTCAAATTGAACGTTGGTTTTGGTGAGTCTTTAATTGTAGATGGTGGTGTGTTAAGTAACTTTCCCATTTGGTTATTTGATGAACCAAATGGAAAAAAACAACGTCCAGTGATTGGATTGAAGATTAGTCGTGGGAATCATGAAACGCCAGTTCATATTATTAAAAATAGCCTAAATCTATTTGAAGCACTTTTTTCAACGATGCAAAACGCACATGATTCAAGATATATTTCTAGAAAACATGAAAAGAACATCATATTTATTCCGGTAGAAGATACAAAAACAACTGATTTCGACTTGAGTAATGATACTAAAATTGCTCTTATGGAACAGGGAAGAAAGTCTACCGATAAATTTTTGAAAACCTGGTCACCACTCAGTATTCAAACCAGCGGTCAATCTGTTTATTGATAAATAATTCATTTAAAAGGAGCTCTCTTTAGTGAATAACAGAGAGCTCCTTTTGCATGTTAGATATAGCCGTTAATGCGAGATTTTTCTTCAGCGACTACTTCACTATTCAAACCTGAAATGGCTTCCTTACGTCGTTCATTTTTTTCCTTAATCCGTGCACGTTCTTTTCCATCAGCTAATGCCATGGCTTCTTCGGCAGCTTCCATATTGTTAATCGTGTTATTCAGTCGTTCTACATTATCGGCTGAGTCATTTGGTAGTGGTCTTGGCATAATGCTTCCTCCTTTTTTTGTTCAAGTTTTACTTTTATAGCTTCCCCAAAATCCTGTCTTCTATTTGTAAAAGAACTAAGAAGTCTTTGCTTTTGCGGTACGTTTTCTTGGTGCTGGTTTTTTCTTCTTCGTTTGGTCTAAAGAAGCTTGAAGAGCAGACATCAAGTCCGTCACGTTTGATGGGGCAGTTGGTTGTTTTTCAGTCGTTGTTACCGTGAATTTGCCCGATTTCTTCTCTTCGATTAACTCCATTAATGCCGTTCTGTAATCATCCGTATATTTCTCTGGGTCAAAGGTAGTCGTTAATTGGTCCACGAGCATGAGTGCAGTATCTAACTCTTTTTTAACCACCACTTGTTCTTCAGGAATGTTTGGGACATCCTTAAAGTTACGAACTTCATCAGGAAAATGAATCGTTTCCATCAATAAGGTTTCATTGTAAACACGCACTACTGCCAGTTGTTCTTTAGAACGAATCATAATTTTTGCTACGCCAATTTTTCCTGACTCCATTAGAGCTTTTCGTAAAAGGGAATATGCCTTTGCACCGCCACTATCAGGCGCCATGAAATAGCTTCGTTCAAAAAAGATGGGATCGATTTCTTCTAATTTTACAAAATCGATAATCTCCACGGCTTTGTCTTCATTTTCCTTTTTCAATCTTTCAAGTTCTTCATCGTCCAATACGACAAATTTATTTTTGGCATACTCATATGCTTTTACGATATCTTCACTTTTGACTTCTTCGCTGCAGCCAGAACAAACTTTTTGATAATTGATAGGAGCATTACACTCTTTATGAAGTTGGCGTAATTTAATATCTTTGTTTTCGGTTGCAGTATGAAGCTTCACAGGAATATTGACCAGTCCAAAGCTGATGCTGCCTTTCCAAACGGTATGCATATGTTTCACCTACACTTTCTTTTCCTTACTATGCAATGTTTTAGTGTTATTTATGTATCAGATTGGAAAGAACATCAAAAGCTAGAACAAACAATCGAGAGTGGGATGAAAATTGAAGCCTATGCTTTTGTCTTCTGCAACAGAAATTCCTGTCGGAAAGAACTGGCTCTATGAAGTGAAATATGATGGTTTTCGATGTTTATTAAATTGGGAAAATGAAACACCCACTTTATTAAGTAGAAATGGGAACGTCTTGAATAAGATGTTTCCTGAAATCATCCATTTCAGTGAAACGATATACGAAAAAGTCAAACCCTTTTTACCATTGAAACTGGACGGAGAATTAGTGTATTTAGCAAATGATGTACAGAGTACATTTTTTACCGTTCAGTTAAGAGGGCGGATGCGTAATCACTCGGTTATTCTCGACCAATCAAAGGAATTACCATGCCATTATATTGCGTTTGACTTGATGGAAATAAACGGCGAAAGTCAAAGTAATCACACCATTGAAGCAAGAAAGAAAATACTTCAAACCCTTTTTAAATCGATGAAACTTCCTTTATCAGTTGAACGAGAGAATCCAAATTTAATTCAAGCTATTGATGTTTATAAACACAGCAAGACAGTATGGAATAAAGTTCAAGTAGGACATGGGGAAGGAATCGTTGCAAAAGGAAAATCGAGTAAATGGGAGAGCGATATCCGAACCGGTCAATGGCAAAAAATAAAAAACTGGAAATACGTAACGGTTATTTTAACGAAATATGATCAAAGGAATGGTTTTTTCCATGGTTCCATATTCAATAGAGAAGAGCTAGTTGAAGTGGTGACCTTTAAACATGGACTTGCTGAAGATGAAAAGAAAATATTAAGTAACCTATTTCTGTCGAATGGCATTGCGTCTGAAAAGGGTACATGGCGACTGGAGCCGTCTATATGTGTGGATATTGCGACGATTGATTTTGATGGAAAACACATTCGAGAGCCGAGGTTTTATGCATTTAATTTCGAGAAGAATCCAGAAGAATGCACTTGGCGTCACATGCAACGTCAGCTTTTTCCTTTGCCTGAAAGGGTTCAGATCACAAACCCCGATAAACCAATTTGGCCAATGGTCGGTGTGGAAAAAGATGATTACCTGCTTTATTTACAAAAAGTAGCTCCCATGATTTTGCCTTTTCTTCGTGATCGACTGCTAACCGTTATTCGATTTACACACGGTGCAGGCAAAGAGAGCTTTTACCAAAAGAATACGCCTGAAGCAGTTCCTGAATTTATTATGACCAAAGAAGTGGAGGATACACGGTTTCTATTATGTAATAATGTTGAATCATTGCTTTGGCTCGGTAATCAACATGCACTTGAATTTCACATCCCATTTCAAACCTATTTGACGAATAAACCTCTTGAAATTGTATTTGATTTGGATCCACCATCTGTTAAGGAGTTTTCACTCGCGATCGAAGCTGCAGTTAGAATGAAGGCGATATTTGACCAATTCGGATTGGCATCTTACGTGAAGACCTCAGGCAGAAAAGGCTTACAAGTGTATATCCCTTTGCCGCTAAATGCTTTTACGTATGAAGAGACGCGCGTTTTTACTCAGTTTGTTTGTACTTTTTTATGTGAACAGGAGCCTCAATGGTTTACGACAGAGCGCTTAATTAAAAACCGAAACAACAAACTATATTTAGATTATGTTCAACATAAAGAAGGAAAGACCATTATTGCACCATACTCTCCACGCGGCACTGAACAGGGGCTAATCGCAACACCTCTTAAATGGAATGAAGTAAATGAAAGCTTAAGACCAGAGCAGTTTACAATTCATGCAGTATTGGAACGTCTGACAAAACAAGGAGATACATTTCGGGATTTTCGACATGATATAGATGGACAGGCTTTTAAGAAGGTTTTGAAAGAACTGAAGGAATTAGTTATAAATGAAAGTTAAGTAAGGTTTCAAGGTATGAAAAGCTAGGCGTTTGCCATAATAAGGACGAACTAGTTAAGTAAAAGTTGGGAGGACTTGGCTATGGAAGACCATACAAAAGTAAGTTGGAAAGATGACTCGGTAATCACTCGATTGAACAACTCAGTGGATAATGTGACAATGGCTGTCGGGCAGGCTCTTACGAATCCATCAGAACGTGCCCTTTTACATCTGCAAGATATGATTGAACATGCCGAACGTTCAGTTGCAAATGCCCTTGAAAAAGAAGGGGACATAGAGCCTATTCGTAATCTTCAACAACGTTTAGATCAAAGCAAAGACAAATTCAATACGCTTCATTAATACGAGAACGCATGAAAATCCAGCAGACGAAAAATCTGCTGGATTTTTTCTTTTTGAATATCAGTCATTTGAATGAGACGTTTTCTAGACTAATGAATGAAAGGATTCCGTTCATTTTCATTTACAGTAAATGTAACAGAAACTTATATAGAATTAGAGGAGAATAACATCATGAAAAATCTTCTTCAAGACGCTCGTTTTCGAATGATACTATTTGCCAATATTGCTTCATCAGTAGGATCTGGCATAACGATGATTGCCATTCCATGGATGCTTGTAACGAGTAAAGATGGAAATGCGGTGTTTGGTTATGTAACGATTGCTACAACAATTCTAAGCTTTATCTTGACGCCTTTTATCGGCAATCTTATAGATAATATGTCTCGAAAGAAATTACTTCTGGTCAGCAAGTTTATCAGTCTTGTCTTATTACTCATTTTTTCATTGATTGGATTTGTGGGGTTAGAGTATGAAGTTTGGCATTATATAATCATTTATATGATTGGAACCTTATATTACACGATTTTTTACCCAACCATGTTCGCGTTAAATCAAGAAATTTTTAACGCTGATCAATACAAAGTATTAAACGGAGCGATGGAAGTTCAAGGGCAGCTATCTAGTGTAATAGCCGGTGCCTTCGCAAGTATTTTATTAACAAAGTGGGAATTACAAACGATTTTATTATTGGATGTTTTAACGTATGCTGCTGCCATTTATTTTTATATACGCATTCCATACGCTCAAGCAAGCCGTCTAAGTACTAATAAATCCATTAATAAAGCAACGGCTGGTATTTTGTATATACTGAAAAGACCCTTAATGTTTATCTTTCTCTTATTTTCAATCATGCCTTTCATTGGCGTCATGATAACGAATTATTTGTTTCCCGTTTATTTAGCAGATGTGTTAAAAACATCTGGAAATGTCTATGGAATTCAAGGAATGGTTTATGGAGTGGGGGCTATTCTTGCGGGAATTTTCGTCCCTATAATTGCTAGAAAACTAGGAAATGAAAAAACCATGATTTACGGAGTTTTAACATACACACTTGCAATATCCTTAATCGTTGCAGCGAATGTGCCATCTTATTTAGCACTTATGCTATTCATTGCTATTGGTAATAGTGGAACAAGAGTTGCAAGAAATTCATACTTAATGGATCAAATTCCTAACGAATTAATCGGGAGAGTCGACAGTTTGTTTCGATCAGCAGGATTACTCATAAGGACTGCACTGCTCGCTCTTTTTACAGGAATGGTTTCAAACGGCCAAATTATGTCTTGTTTTATAGTGCTGAGTGGAATTTTGATCATTTCCTCAGTGTTAATATTGGCATCTTGGAAAAAAGGATTAACAACTGATTATATCGGGGTTAATAAAATTGAGGTTGAGGTAACAACATAAAGTGTAGGGTTGCCACATTAGCATAAAAAGCCGTGCATTAAAAATCTAGAATAACATTTAAGTTAACAATAAATTATTAATGCTCTTTCCAGGTCTCCATTTTAATAATAGGCTATGTTAAAGTTAATGGTTGAATTTGCATAGAAAAATGAGCTTGGATACTTCTCCAAGCTCATTTTTTCCTGTCTATTTTTTTACTAAAGCACTCCGTTAGCCATCCATGTAGCAAACAAATAATAGCTACACCACAGATTATAAAGAATATTACGTTCTTTCATGGGAGTTGAAGAAGGAAGTTGAGAACCTTTTTAAATAGTCTTTACCTGTTTCTTTACTGCCTTCATATATTATGCTGTTCTTGAATGTTAAATCAAATTTGGTTTTGTAAAATTCCACATATCATTAGGGTTGCTAGTATAACTAGCTACTGATTAAATAAGGCAAAGGTTTTACATCTTATTAAAGTAAAGCCCCTACTTGAAGTTGATTATATTACTTCACTTTTATCTTTAAATAATGGTGTACAGTTCCATTTGAGTATTCTCCGAATAATTCATATGTGTATGTTCCTGATTTACTAGGAGCATTAAAGGTGTTCTGAGTAACATCTATCTCTTTTTCTCTTTCAGAACCATCTAATTGATACCCACTAATATTTAGTGGGTTATTGTTAAAGAACTCCAATGTTACAATTTCGTTTTTATCTACTTTTAAAACATCATCCAGTAGTCTCTCCCAATCAAAAACGTCCCCGTGAATAAAGTCTCCATCTCGTGTATATACACTTGTTCCATTAACTACCTTAACAGAGTTTTTATCTGTAACAGCATTTACACAGGATACCATACCTTTGGGACAATTCTTTTCAGAATATACCTCGTCATCTTTGGATAAGGCTATAATTGTGAACACAGCTGTGGCAAGTACAATACTTATTAAAGCCCATACTTTTTTCTTCATTTATATCCCCCTCAATAGTTTCATAATCAACTCTGTTACTTTAGTTCAATTAGTAGGCTATTTGAATGAAACGTTCAGACAGGTTAATTTGGAATTATATAAAAAATCATCTCATTGTAAATGCTCCAATAAACATAACCCAAAACATAAATATCCATTGAGAAATTAAGTTGAGAAATTCATTTCCCATATTCATTAACGATTAATCAACCTACTCCATAATAGAGTCTAATAATAAAATGGGTATATATCAAATATATGGTAACCTTATATGTAGATGAATTGTAAATGTAACACCAAAAGAAATTGCCAAGTTGTAGAATTAAACTTATGGAGGACACAATGAGAACAAATATTGTTGCGGAAAAGGTAATTATTAACGGGACAGACCTATACTATGAGCATATTACAGGTTCTACCGATAAACTAACGATTGTGTTTGAATCTGGGTATGGTTGGGATTTAAACAATTGGAATCCAATCAAGGATGAAGTTTCGAAGTTTGCAAATGTCTTTATGTATGACAGAGACGGTGTGGGTAAAAGTGCGAAAAGCAATAAACCAAAACATAGTATTCAAATTATAGAGAACCTTAGAGGTCTACTGCAAAAACTAGATATAAAACCACCATATGTATTAATAGGACATTCATTCGGAGGACTAAATGTAAGACTATATGCAAGCAAATACCCAAAAGAGGTAGTGGGAGTAATCCTTTTAGACTCGGTTCATGAAGATCAAAATAAAAAAATGATTTCGTTTTTCAATAAGAAAATTCAAGAAGAATATTTAGGACAGTTCACAGTCGAAGCTTCTCTAAGTGAATTTGAGGAAAGTCTGGAACAAGTAAGGTGTACAAGTCTTGGAAACATGCCACTTATCGTAATGACAGGGGGGACACAGTTACATCATACAACTGATTCAATGACTGTTTGGATGGAATTCCAAAGAGAACTCGCTAATCTTTCGTCAAATAGTACTCATCTTATTGTTAAAGAAGCTGGACACGCTATCCACATTGACCATCCTCAACCTGTTATAAAAGCTATTATTAAAATGATGGAAATTCTTATAGTTTAGAGCTTTCATATCCACTTAACCAATGTTTTACTTCAACAAATTCAGGTAGTTAAAGGAGAGGAAGAAGTATGAAAGAAGAGAACATTTATTTGAGCAAATGAAATTATGGCGTAAATGGACTGTGGAGTTTCTTCGTACAATTCCAGAAGAGTTCGTAGACCAAATTCCACTGGGTCATAATAACAGTATCAGATGGAATGCTGGTCATATCTTAGTAGGATGGGATAATACAATGTTTCCAGCCGTTAATGAGGAGAGACAAATGCCTCTATCTTATCACTTCCTTTTTCCGAGTGGTTCTGAACCCGAACATTGGGTAGAACAACCGCCTTCAATGGATGAGATAATAAATCGACTGGAAGAACAACCTATACTTATTGAGCAAGCATGTAAAGGTCATCTTGATGACCCACTTAAAGAGTCTTTCTTAGGTATGGGAACATTAGGTGAAATGCTTATTTTTCATATTAATCATGAAAATCTACATATGGGGATAATTAAAAGCATGAAACAAGTGCTTGTAAATAGATCACAGCATAACTTATTCAACTAACCTGTAGCTTTACTTCGGCAATGGAGTAAAGCATCTTTTCTTATTGAATTAAAGGGACAGTTTAGTTGTGCGAAATGGTCCAAGTTTAAATGGAGAAAGGTTGTCTCTCTCTGATAAAGGAGAGGAAATTTCTTATGGCATTGAAGAATTATATCGATGAATCTAATAAGGAGATAACACTCGGTGTGATACTGGCTAAGTCGAACAGTACTTGAATTAGGAAGAATAATCGTGTTATACGTTTGGTGAAATTGTCTTATTGATCTTTTATCTTAATGCATCCGTGAGCCATATAAGTAGCTCTCAATCTAGGACGATGCGATTACAATTAGAACATATATCGATCAATTGGAAGCGAACTTTCGTTATGATGGACGATTTGTTGGTATTTAGGAACCAAATAACCAAGTTGCGATATCGAAAGTTTCGCCAAATAGGTAAAAGAAGGTCTTCCAATTTTATTTGTCAGATATGCGGATTGATTTGCTCCTGGCTTTCTCACTTGATTCAGCGCATGTATCATTTGTTCAGCTGTCAGTATCCCTAATCCGTGGCCAAAGTACGTGCCATCTCCTAGAACAACAGCATTTTCTCCTCTCCAATAAGGGGTTTTGGGATCGAAGTCCGGATTGTTAAAATAGACGACATCTCCAGGTAGAAGATGGGTTGTGTAGGTTGCATTTTTTCCAAGGTCAGGATCAGCATGCCAGCCATACAAATAGATGTTTTGAAAGAATTGGTTAAATAAAGATTCTCCTAAAACGTTTAAGACTGCATGGTAATAGATAATGACAATTGCAGTTGCACATTCGAACGCATATTGTGAACTATTCATGTAGATATCCTGAATCGCGTCTGATGATTTTACCCCATTACGCAGCAAAAATCCGCCGGACTTCGTCAAATGCCAGTATTGAGGATTACAAAAAGATTTTGAAAAACTTTCAAACCTCACATTGCTTTGATTCATAGCTCTTGCACTTAATATTATATTTTTTCGTAACTTAAGTTCAAAAGATAATTCATCTATGAATTGATACGAGTAAACGACTGTATCTTCAATCATTCGTTGAAAAATCATCCGTTCGATACTACCAGGCGACCACAGGTCACCTTGTTGAAAGGGCATCCCCGCTAGTTGAATCATAATATACCCCTTTCTAAATTCGAGTATTTCATTCTTACCTAGCATATTCAAGAATCGTATTAATGTGTGATTTTGGAGTAAAATATTGGAAATAAAAGAGGGGTTCATTTGGAAGAACTTCCATATGTCATCATAGTTTCGGTTGTAACGTTTATTAGTTGGATTGACTATAGAAAGAAGGTTAAGAAAGCTGAAAGCGAAGAAGAAATAAGAAAGGCATTTGTTCCCTTTCTTTTAGTATGGCTTCTATTTGCTACGTCTATTTCAGTATTTCTTACTTAAACTACGTGGTTCTTTGTTTTGAAAATGGAGTAAAGCCTTTTTTCTTATTGAACTAAAGTGCCATTAGTGGGACAAGTCTTAATAACAATATGTATGAACAAAAATGTATTAAAATTTTATTGTATTTAAAATTTAGATAGATAAGGGAGTTAGGAACATTTGAAACCATTACAAGGGAAGATTGCTGTTGTTACAGGTGCATCCCGTGGAGCGGGTAGAGGGATTGCCTTCGAACTAGGCAGTGCAGGGGCGACCGTATATGTGACAGGTAGGAGTATAAAGGGAGCTACAACCGATAATCGATCAGAAACCATTGAGGAAACTGCCGATGGTGTCACTTCACGAGGAGGTAGAGGCATCGCCATACGATGTGACCATACAAGCGACAATGACGTGAGAAACCTGTTCGATCAAATTGAAAGGGAACATGGTCGAATTGATATTTTAGTTAATAGTGTATTTGGTGGCTCCGAAAGTTCTCTCCCATCAGGAGAAGGACGACATTTTTGGGAACGACCTGTGGAGCATTGGGATGCTATGATGGTTGCTGGACCGCAAGCTTATTTGTTGACTACTCGATACGCTGTACCTTTAATGAAGCAACACCATAAAGGGTTAATTGTAAATATCACATTTTTTATCAAGGATCAGATTTCGGGTAATTTATATTATGATTTAGCTATGAATGCTATCAATCGAATGACCCTAGGGATGGCAAAGGAATTAAAGGACTTCAACGTTTCAACCGTTGCTGTTTGCCCAGGTTGGATGAGGACAGAAAGAGTGACAGATTCAGGTTTTGGACCAGAGGATGGAACAACGGAAACAACAGCTTATGTAGGCCGTGCAGTTGTGGCATTGGCATCAGACTCCACGGTATCAAAGTTTTCAGGTGATACAATAATGGTGGCTGATCTAGCGAGAAAATATGGTTTTACTGATGTAGATGGAACTCAACCTTTACCATTTGGAGGATGATCAGTTTTCTGTACACTACAGCAGGAGTTGAAAAAGGATTAATTTCTAATACAAAAGACAGATTGAAAAGTTTACTTAACATGACAATAAGGAAGTGTAATGATGTTTTTTCTTCAGATGTCTGGGTTTCCTGGTGCAGGAAAATCGACTCTTGCTAAACAAATAGCTAAACTTACGGGTGCAGTTATAGTCGATCATGATGTGGTGAAATCGGCTTTATTAAATTCGTTAAATGACAACTCAATCGATCATCAAATGGCAGGGAAAGTATCATATGATATTGATTGGTCATTAGTCGATTTTTATTTGTCTCAAGAACAAAGCGTAATTTTAGATAGTCCTTGTTTTTATACGGAAATGGTTGAAAAAGGTGTACGTCTTTCTGAAAAACACAAGGTAGAGTATAAATATATTGAATGTTATTTAAACGACAGTAAAGAAATTAAATTCAGACTTGCGAATAGAGAACGAATGGTGAGTCAAATTGAAAACATAGCTTCTGAAGAAGCTTTTAATGAATGGGTGAATAATAGCAAAAAACCCGTGGGACATGAGTGTTTGAGAGTGGATTCAAGTATGCCTATAGAAAATTATATAGATGATGTTCTTAACTATTTAATGACTAAGTCAAATTCATAGTGAAAAATCTTTCAACTATTTTAGATGTTTAATGGAGCGTATAAGTAAAATGTGACCTGTAGTTTTCTGATGAATTACTCTGCATATACATATCTATATAAATCTGTTTTTGTTCGAATTTACCGTATCATATATTCAGTACATTCAAGAAGTGATATAGTAAATAAGAATTATACAAATGACAATTAAGTGGATGGGGATGTTGAGAATGTCAGTTTCAAGAATTTTGAAATGGGTTACTGGAGGAATGGAAGCAGTTTTAGCGATTCCGATTTTAGGGGCAACGATTGTAATCGGATTTTTATGGGTCCCATTAGCGATTATGCTTGCGTTGCATATTGTCACACTCGTTTTAACAAAAAAAGATGAGGGTTCAACAACAGGGAGTATCCTTGGAATTGTAACTTCGTGTATCGCGTGGATTCCTTTTGTGGGAATGATTATGCATACTCTAACAGCCATATTCTTAATGTTAGATGCGGCAAAACCTGATCGTGAAGTACACGTTAATGGGATTGATGTAATTTAAATTTTTTATTCAAAATAGATAAAGGCATCTTAGGGACTTTAAATCCTAAGATGCCTTTTCTGTTTATCCCGCTTTTTTTAAGAGAAGTCTGATTTTATTTACAAAGATAGGTTGAGGTACGGGTGTTTTATGAATGACTAAATAAATCTGGATGAGTGCAATTGGAAGGAAAGTCCCTTTATATGCCAAATACTTTGGCTCCCACACACTGGCAAATTTACTTTTGAATTCTTTCAACCCTTTGATATTGTAGGAAGACTTTCCATAGGAAGACAGCAAGTGAATCATCTTCTCACTGAATAAAGAATCCTTGGAATTTCCTACATTCGCTAAAGGAGCCATACCTAAACTGCAGCTTTGGTAATCATGATTCTTTGCCCACCTCATGATATGAATAAATAAGACATCCATTGTTCCATGTGGGGTATTTGGAATTTTTCGCATGAGGTCGATAATTAAAGTCTTTCGATGATCGGATGCTAACGTTACAAATGCCACTGTTTGTCCATTCGAATCATAGAGTAGTGCAACAGGAAAACGTTCTACATATTCCTTGCTAAACGATACAACGGAAAAACCTTTCTCTTTTTGATTACCTAGCCACGAGTTCGAAACGACTGATAGTTCCTCAAGAAACGCATCTGAATAGGGAGGCGTTGCGATACGAAAAGTGTAACCGAGTCGAGAAAATTTATTGAATTTAGTTCTTAATTTCGCACCTTGTTTTCCTTCAAGCGTATAAGTAGGTAGGGTAACCTTTCCTTCTTCACCGAGTTTCATTAGGCGATAGCCTGTCTCTTGATAGAGATGCATATGTGAAGGACTAATTTGATAGAAAAGAGGCTTCAAACCTTTTCTCATACAATCCTTATAAAATTCATTGATTGCCTCTTGGAATGATGAACTTTCTCCAATTGGATCTCCTAAAACAATCGCTCGATTAAAATTTATTTTATAAGCAATCAGCACTTTTTTGTCTTTTGACCAGAAGAGCTGTTTGTCTTTTAAATAAATTAGGTGAGAAATATGGTTTCCCCCATGTGTCATCAAAAATGTTTGAAGCAAACGATCATTAAACTCCTCAATCTTATTAGGAGTAAGCTCTTTAGAAGGTTTTTTATTTAAATAAAATGCGTAAATTATGACGGTTAGTAACGAAAAATAAATTAAAGATAATGAGACAATTTCGAGTTTCAGTTCAATTCCTCCTTGTACCATGGAACTTTATAAAGATAGCATACAGAAGGAATGTATTCTATATAGAAATAGTTTTTATTTAAAGAGTGATCGATTCAAATACACTTGATTTCCGGACGTACCCACAATTTAGAAAAGTCTACATAGCCGAAATGCTTAATAGTAATGTTCATTAAATCGGCTGAAAATGGGATTTGACGTTTTTCATAATAAAGCGGAATCATAATTGATGATTCTAGTAAAGCTCTTTCAACCTTCAAATTTAAAGCGGTCCATTCATGGAATGGGGTACGGGCATATTCATTCATGTAATTAGTCAATGCGTTATTTGTTTTAAATATTTTCGCTAACGGTGAGTAACCATTTTTTAAAAAGTGGTAAAAAGAAAAGTTTTGATTCAACTCGAAAACTTCGCCATGAATGAACAAATCCACTTGTTGGTTCTTTTCGCTATTGGTTATGGTATCTGCGAAAGATACCCATTTTATTTCAACGGGAATCCCTTCAGACTCAAATATTTCTTTTAACCATTGTGTTGTGTTTTCTGTGTAACCTACGAGCTTCATAATAAGTGTTCCAGTAAACTTAGGACGTTCTACTTGAGGAACTACATAGTGTTGGTCCTGTCCAAACAGACAGCTTTTATGGTTTGGCAATGCTCGAGAAGATACACGACCAATTTCATGGCGGTGCTTTGAAATCACATAATGTATGTAATCTCTTACTTCTTTTCGTTGAATGTCAGTGTTACGGAAAGTATTCATAATGACAACGCCAAATCCTGAATCACTTTCAACTTCAAATGTATCTTTTACATCCTCTTTTGTTGAAGAGCGGTATACGATATCGAAATCTTTAGGTACTTGCACAAATTCCACTTCATCAAGTAATGGTCTTTCTTGAAAATAATCTTTAAATGCAAATAAAGTCGTTTTTAAATCATGGCTATTTTCAGCATAAAAGGCGCCTGTTCCTAAAAGCTGATCTTTACTTTCTTTATAAATACTCGCATTCAACGTTCCAATCATTTGTAGAGCATAGCTACAACCATTCGGAAAACAAATATCTACTATCAATGGAGCAATTACCTTAAATTCTTGAATTGGCTGCCACAGCTCTTTAAAATGAGCGTCCATTCGAAGCTTTTCTAAACAATCAACAACATCTTCGGCTAATAAAATCGAACCATCATGAAATTTAACATCTTTTTTTAAGTAAAGTCTCAGCTTTGTTTTCGATTCATCCCAACTGTGAGCTAGTTCTGGATAGATGACGCCTTGATCATCGACAGTGACTAATCGATTAAAAACATTTGCCACCATATTTGCGCTATGTACTTCCGCAGCCTTTAAAGGGTGCATGGTGAGTAGGGGATAGCGTCTTGGAATAATGAGCTTGTCTATTTCATTTGCACTTTGGACGTAACCTAGTCTTGAACTGAATTTATTCATCAAGCGAAGTTTACTGTCTTTTGACCAATCGAATAAAAGATATTTACTACTCGTTTCAATGGGTTCAATTTCAATCAACTTCATAAGCTGTTTTTCTAATACTTCTTCTACATCCTTCAACCATTGTAGTCTCGATATATTTCCGCGACCTTTACCAGGTGTAAAGGTTAGCCATCCTTCAGTAACCCATTTTTGGATGTAGCGAGTTGTTTGTTTAGAACTTAATTGAAGTACCTCTGCAATTTCCTTCTGTTTAATTTCACCTGAGTCAACAACATTCCATAATGTTAAAAGATAATGATCCATCTTAACCTCCTCTTACATAAGTGGACATTTTTATTCTAATTGTCTATTTTTAGGAACTCGAGTCTAGTTTAATATACAAAAGACAGAGGAGGTATGCAACATGAATTGGAAAGACTATCCACAAAATATTAAAGTTCGTTTAATAACTTCTTTTTTTAACCGCGCAGTATCGTCAGCAGTTATGCCATTTATGGCATTGTTCTTTGCTCTAGAAATGAGTAAGGTGTGGGCGGGATTGTTTTTAGTATTTACTGTCATCATCAGTTTTTTTATTAATTTAATTGGTGGGTATATATCCGATCGATTTCCACGAAAGAAGGTACTATTATCTACCTCTTCGTTAAGTGCAGTGATGTTTTTACTGATGACGATTAGCTTAATACCTGTAAATAATGTCATTTGGTTATTTGCTATTGCGTATGTAGGGTTTGTCATTACAAGTAGTCTAGGCAGACCAGCCATGCATGCCATTATTATCGATTCCACTACGCCTGAAAATCGAAAAGCTGTATATGCAATTGATTATTGGATGATCAATTTGTCGATGGCAATTGGTGCTGCATTAGGTGGATTGCTGTATGTAAATCATCAAATTGAGTTATTTGTTTTGCTGAGTGTTACTTCTGCGATTCTTCCAATCTCTTATAAGATTTGGCTAATTGATGTACATACAAATCATTTAGAAAAACAACACCAAAACGTATTTATCGATTTAATTCAAAATTATAAGGTTGCTTTTCAAGATCGACCATTTGTTAAAGTTGTTGTTGGATCCATGTTCATCTTTGCAGCGGAATTTTCTTTAAATAGTTACATTGGTGTTCGACTTGCAGAAACATTTAAAACCGTCACGATTGGTAATTTTGACATTGGTGGCGTTCGTATGTTGAGTATTTTAAATATCGAAAATATGCTACTCGTTGTTTGTTTAACGTTTTTTATTACCAAAATCACAGACCGATTTAATAAACAAAAAATGATGTTAGCTGGACTTATTATTTATGGCATCGGTTATGTAACCATTACTTCTGCGAATTCGTGGTATTTACTTGTTATCTTTGGTTTTATCGCGACGATGGGTGAGTTAATTTATTCACCGATTCGAAATGCTGAGCAGGCCAACATGATGCCAACTGATAAGAGAGGGTCATATTCTGCTTTTTCAAATCTGTCATTTTCAGGAGCTGACTTAATCGCTCGATCTACAATTGTTATTGGTGCATTTTTAATTCCCACAATGATGTCTGTCTACATTGGAATTATCCTGATGATTGGTATTTTTCTCGTCTATACCGGGTTATTTGTGAAGAGCTCCCAGCCGTTAATAAATAAAAAAGCTATTTTGACTGCAACAACGAAGATGTTTATTAAATAATAAAACTCCTATATATTTAATCTAATAACAAACGCGTGTATAGAGGAGCGATCACATAATGAGTAGTAGCCAAGCATTATTCAAAGCTTTTAAAGAGTCGAACATCCAATTGGCGGGACATGGTAAGCGAAATGTGAAAGTCCTTAAAGAAGCATTTCACCAAGTTGATGGAGATTTAGAGAGTGACATTTATGGGAGCGGGAAAATAATTGAGGATTTCCAGAACAAAATGGCTGCTCTTTTAGGTAAGGAATCTGCCGTATTTTTCCCGAGTGGTACAATGGCTCAGCAAATCGCTTTACGCATTTGGTGTGACCGTAAAAATGTGAAGACAGTCGCTTATCATCCTCTATGTCATTTAGAGATTCACGAAGCAGATGGCTTAAAAGAATTGCATCACATCGAGACTGTTTTGTTAGCAGATATGAACAGGGTGATCACCTTAGAAGACGTTGTGAATATGGAGGAAAACATCGCCTGTTTGTTGCTGGAATTACCTCAACGAGAAATTGGAGGGCAATTACCTGACTTTGAAACGCTAGTAGAAATATCGAAGTATTGTCGT
>JAHIWI010000001.1 GCA_018816185.1 Bacillota bacterium | reverse complement strand
TCAAACACTTGCAACGACCGAACTTTACTTATACATACGACTGATGTAAGATGGAATCGATTTCGCTTAAATCGCAGGAGGAACTGCATGAAACAAGAACCGATTAAAATTCCACAAGCCACGACAAAACGACTGCCACTTTACTATCGTTTCATTCAAAATTTATCGAGTACGGGCAAAAAACGCGTGTCTTCACAAGAGTTAAGTGATGCCATGAAAATCGACCCTGCAACGATTCGAAGAGACTTTTCTCATTTTGGAGCGTTAGGAAGAAAAGGATACGGCTATGATGTACCTCATCTTTTAGAATTCTTCCGTCAAACATTAGACCAAGATGAAGAAACCAATGTCGCTTTGATTGGGGTAGGTAGTTTAGGAACTGCTTTTTTAAAATACAATTTCCACAAAAACCACAATACACGTATTGTACTTGCATTTGATACAAGTGCCACTGAAGACGGTACGATGATG
The DNA here is from genome assembly GCA_018816185.1 of Bacillota bacterium. GTDB lineage: Bacteria > Bacillota > Bacilli > Bacillales_A > Planococcaceae > Paenisporosarcina. The sequence goes on along the minus strand of JAHIWI010000001.1, from coordinate 7,842 downwards.
AGTGATATTCCTGTTTTCGAACCTAGTAAGTTAGAAGAAAAAATCAAAGAGTTTGGAATCGAACTAGTCATTTTAACTGTCCCTTCACGCGCTGCACAAGAAGTAACGGATCGACTAATCAAAACGAATGTAAAAGGGATTCTTAATTTCACCCCAGTTCGTTTATCTGTGCCTGATTCTATTCGTGTACATACGATTGATTTATCTGTTGAATTACAGACCTTGATCTACTTGATTAGACAGGACGAGGAAACGTTCACACATCGTTCATAGTAGCATTAGCATAGATTCAGCAAATACGTTAAAATGAAATCACACTATAAGGAGGTGTCTGCAATGTCTCCAGGTCCATTAAGTTTAATCATTATCGGTATCGTCGCATTACTTGTGTTCGGTCCTAAAAAATTACCTGAACTAGGTAAAGCGTTTGGTTCGTCATTACGTGAGTTTAAAAATGCAACAAAAGGTTTAGCAGATGATGACGAAGAAGATAAAAAGAAAATAGACGTTCAAAAAGACGAACTGAAGTAAGTTAGGATGAACATTCAATGAATGAAAAAGACTTAACACTCGTTGAACATATAGATGAAATAAGAAAACGACTGATGATCATCGTCGTTTTCTTTGTTATTGCGGTTATAGGAAGCTTCTTTATAGCTGAGCCTCTAATCCACTTTTTGCAATATAGTGAAGAAGCCAAATCGTTAACGCTTAACGCATTTACAATCACAGATCCAATTATGATTTACCTAAAAGTGATACTGTTTGTTGCGTTCTTACTTACATCTCCCGTCATTCTATATCAACTATGGGGATTTGTAAGTCCTGGTCTTTATGAACCTGAGAGAAAAGCAACACTTAGCTATATTCCTTTTACTTTCTTATTATTTGTAGCGGGAATTACGTTTTCATATAAAGTGTTATTTCCCTATGTGATTCACTTTATGATTATACTCTCGGAAGACTTAGGAATAAACCAAGTAATTGGAATCAATGACTACTTCAATTTCTTATTCCAAATTACGATTCCGTTTGGTATTATTTTCCAATTACCAATCGTGTTATTATTTTTAACTCGACTTGGCGTGATTACGCCAATGTTGATGGTGAAGGTAAGGAAGTATGCATATTTTGTTTTATTTATCATAGCGGCATTTATCACGCCACCAGATATTATTTCTCACCTAATTGTCACTGTGCCTTTGTTCGCCTTATATGAACTGAGTGTCATGGTTTCACGGATTGGTTACAAAAAGTACTTAAAATCAGAAGAATTACGTCAACGTGAAGAGCACCAATCACTAGTTGATGAAGCAAATAGACGACGAAACGAAAACCTTCCACTGGAATGATCTGGTGGAAGGTTTTTTTGTTTGGATTTCATTAAGTCGGTTTGTATGATTTTGTGCTTGAAGTAAATAGAATGATTGATTACTTTATCAAACTCTATTCTCACTATATGAAAGGTTATAAATAATAAAATTCAATTTAATAAATAATATATTGACAATTTTCAAATTATTTATGTATTATGTATACATAACACATAATACATAAATAGTAATACTTTATTAGGAGGAGGAAAGATGAAACTTCAAATGAAACCGGTTTCAAAAAACAAGACAACTAGAGAATTAATTTATGAAGAGTTAAAAAAGGCTATATTAACAAAAGAGATAAGTGAGAAAGAAATACTTACTGAAACACTTCTAGCAGAAACGCTAAATACTTCAAGAACACCGATAAGGGAAGCAGTAGCGGAATTAGTAAAAGAGGGTTTGTTAGTTCACATACCTCGAAAAGGCTTTCAAGTTAGAAAAATTTCAAGAAATGAGAGTAACCAAATTATCTTTCTGAGGCAAACAATTGAAGCGGAAGGAATGAAAAATCTTTCTTCTACAATTCATATTCATCAAATTGTGGAAATAGAAAATGTAGTGGAACAACAAAAGAATGCGATGGAAAACAATGACCGTATTTTATTTATTGAGCTAGATTTGTTGTTTCACACCAAACTTTTACAATTTGCAAATCTAAATGTATTTGAACAAGTCTTACATGAAATGTACAATTTAACTCTTTTAGTTGGACACCATGCATTGATGAAAGAAGGACGGATGAAAGAAGTTATTATCGAACACAAAAATATAATTTTGGCATTAAAAGAATCTGGTAATGCAGAAGAGAAATTGCTTAACCATCTCAATATCACAAAACAGCATGTCATGAATATGTCGGAGGAATAAGAAATGGAAAAAAAGAAAATTATACTTTCGATTGACCAAATCCCTAAAGAATTTACAGTAGAACGAACTTACTGCATAGGTTACACAGGTAGAAATAAAGAAAAAGTATACGAACATATACAGGAATTAGCTGAAATAGGTATACCAGAACCAGTAGAGGTGCCAATGCTTTATCCTGTAAGCGCATACACAGTAAATCAAAATAATGATATTCAGGTCATAGGTAATAAGACGAGTGGAGAAGCAGAGCTCGTACTTATGTTTGAAGAAAATGAGGTTTTTTTAACTGTAGGCAGTGACCATACAGATCGCGGACTTGAAACAGTAGACATTAATAAGTCTAAACAAGTATGTGATAAACCGATTGGAACGGAAGCATGGCATATTAATGAAGTATTGAATCACTGGGATGAATTAATTATTCGTTCTGAACAACTGATTGAAAATGACTGGGTTCTATATCAAGAAAATCCTGTCTCTTCAATAATTACTTACGATGAAATTCTTGCATTTTTAAAGAAAAAAGAGGTTTCTTTAATCAACACATTAGTATTGGCAGGAACTGTTCCTTTAAGTGATGGATTTAAATACGGACAAGCGTTCAAAATGAAAATTATTGATCCGGTTCGTAAGAAAGAAATACAAGCAAATTATACAGTGACTCAAATTGCATAAGAGGTGAGAGAGTGAAATATTCAATATATCAAATGGATATTGTTCCAGGTAACCCAAAAGCAAATCAACAAAAAGTATTAGAATGGCTGGTTAGTATTTTAGATGTCGAAAAACCCGATACAATCATTCTTCCTGAAATGTGGACTACTGGATATACGTTAGATTTATTAAAGGATATTGCGGATATAAATGGAGAAAATACACGGGAATTTTTAAGTTTACTTGCTGCGAGTTATGGCATCAATATTATTGGCGGGTCTGTTGCGAATAAAGTAGGAGAAAATATTTATAATTCTTCATTTGTTTTTAATAGAAAAGGAGAACTGGTTTATTCATATAATAAGGTTCATTTAGTGCCGATGCTTAATGAACATAATTATTTGACGGGTGGAACAGCGGTACCAGAGATTTTTGAACTAGATGGGATCAAAATGGGATTAATCATCTGCTATGATTTGCGCTTCACAGAAATCATTCGCCCGCTTGCTTTAGAAGGAGCTCAGGTGTTACATATCGTTGCAGAATGGCCATCAGCAAGGACACTGCACTGGAAAAGCTTGCAAGTGGCTAGAGCGATAGAAAATCAAATGTATGTCATTTCATCTAACAGGGTTGGTGAGTATGACGGAGTTGAATTCTGCGGTTCATCTATGATTATCGATCCTTCCGGAGAAATTTTAGTTGAAGGTTCAAAAGATAAAGAGGAAACGCTCACTTATCAATTAGATTTTGAAAAAGTAAATCAAGCGAGAGTAAATGTTCCGATTTTTTCTAGTCGAGTACCTGGACTATATAAACAACATCAATAGGGGGAAAATATGATGAAAATGAATTTAATGAAAAAGTTATCAGTAGTAGGAATCTTATCACTTAGCTTAGCTGCTTGTGGTTCAGAAAACGCAGGGTCGGGAAGTGATGGAGATTCAATTACGGTGAAACTCGCACATACTGGATCGGAATCTCATCAGTACCATATCGCATCTGAGAAATTTAAAGAACTTGTAGAAGAAAAGACAGATGGAACCGTAGAAGTTGAGATTCATCCAAATGCTACGTTAGGCAGTGAAGGTGAAGCAATTGAGCAAGTCATGGAAGGTACAATTCAAATGACGACAGTTGCAGCGGATAGTTCACTTGCAAACGTTATTCCAGAAATGAATGTCTTTGGACTACCATATTTATTTGAAGACAAAGAACACGTGTATAGTGTGTTAGATGGAGAAATCGGTGATGAGTTATTAACAAAAGCGAATGATCAAAATATGAAGGGCTTAGGATATTGGGAAGTAGGATTCAGACACTTAACGAATAATAAGAAAGAAATCAATACACCTGAAGACGTAAAAGGGTTAAAAATTCGAGTTCAACCTGCCCCTGTTTGGGAAAATCACATGAAGGCTTTAGGTGCTAATCCAACGCCTGTTGATTTTAACGAACTTTACTCTTCTCTTGATCAAGGTGTAGTAGATGGCCAAGAGAATCCACTGCCAACAATTGATTCTATGAAGTTTTATGAAGTGCAAAAATATGTATCACTCACTGCTCATACATATACACCTGCAGTAGTTCTGATGAACTCTAATGTTTGGGAAGATTTAAGTGAAGAGCAGCAAAAGGCTGTGGAAGAGGCTGTAAAAGAAACTACTGAATATCAGCGGAAATTCTTAGCAGATAAGGAAGAAGAAATTGTAAATACACTGAAAGAAAATGGTGTAACAATTACTGAGCCAGATCGTAAAGCGTTCCGTGAGGTTACAAAAGATGTTAAAAATGAACAAGTTCCTGACGACTTAATTAATCGTATTAAAGAATAGATTAATGTCCGAATCTATCTTACGTTAAGGGGTGGTGAAATTTGCAGAAGGTAGATAATATGTTAGGGAAAGTTCTGCAGGTATTGGCTACGGTTTCTCTATCATTAACAGTGATTATTACATTTTTACAAGTACTGTTTAGATATGTATTTAAATCACCAATTAGTTGGTCGCAAGAAGTTTTAATGATTAGTTTTGTTTACAGTATTTTATTTGGTGCAGCACTGGCAGTTAAGAATAAAGAACACTTAACTGTTGACTTATTTGATAATCTTTCTTCGATAAAAGAAAAGATTCTAGTAGTGATAGAATTTATTATCACTGGTACTGTCATCCTTATCCTTTTGTATTTTGGTTGGGAACTAGTAAGGGCTAATCTTGAATCTGGTCAGATTGTAGGTATTCTACCTCTCAAGAAAGCTTACGTCTATTTAGCTATTCCTTTAAGTGCATTGTTTATGTTGTACTTCCATATTAGGAAGGTGATTAAATGATTTGGCTAATCGTTTTACTATTCGTATTGATTTTATTAAGAGTTCCAATCGCATATGGATTAGCGTTTGTTTCAATAGTTGGGATTTTCCTAACAAACTCAGATCTATTAATTAACGTTCCTAGAAATATTTTCAGTGGAATTGATAGCTTTACTTTGGTCGCAGTACCTTTATTCATACTTGCAGGTGAAATTATGACCAAAGGAGGAATCTCTAAAAGACTAGTTGATTTCTCGAAAATGATTGTTGGACCTTTACCAGGTGGATTGGCAATGGTCGTGATTTTAGCAAGTATGTTCTTCTCTGCTTTAACGGGAACAGCAATAGCTGCAGCTGCTGCTATTGGTGGAATGATGATTCCTGCAATGACTCGTGAGGGGTATGATATCAGGTTTTCATCAAGTCTAGTGGCAAGTGCGGCAACAATTGGACCAATTATTCCCCCTAGTATTGTATTAATTCTGTATGGAGTAATTGCGAGTGTTTCCATTGGAGACTTATTTATTGCGGGTGTTATTCCAGGTCTTTTAATGGGAATTGGATTAATGATTTACAGTTATTATGTAGGGAAGAAAAATAACTACAGATCTAGTGATACCCGTGCTCCTTTTAAAGAGATATTAATTGGTGCAAAAGATGCTTTGCTTGCATTGCTAATGCCTGTAATCATAATTGGCGGAATTATTTCTGGCGTCTTTACTGCGACAGAATCTGGAGTAATTGCAGTAGTTTATGCAATTATTATTGGGATGTTTGTTTATAAGGAGATTACAATTAAAGATCTTGGACCAATTATGTTAGAAACTGCAAAGACAACTTCTGCAATTGTATTTCTAATTGGTGCAGCATCACTTTTCATTTGGTTCCTATCCTTTAATCAGATCCCTAATCAATTAATTGATATTCTTGGACCAGTGGCAGATAATCCATTGTTGTTATTATTAATTATTAACGTGGTCTTACTAATTTCAGGGACATTTATAGATACTATTAGTGCCGTATCAATTTTCACACCGTTATTTTTGCCATTAATTCTTGTAGCTGGTATAGACCCAATTCATTTTGGCATTATTATGGCTGTCAATTTAACTATTGGTATGGTTACTCCACCACTAGGAGTATGTCTATTTGTTACAGCATCAATTGCAAAAATTAAAGTACCACAAATGTTCAAATATCTTATTCCACAAATTGCAGTTTTAATCATTGTATTGATAGTTATTACTTATATTCCAAGTTTAGTATTGTTCCCAGTAGAGCTTTTCAACTGATAAACAAATAGAGGATGACTTCGGTAAAGTTTTAGGAATCATCTTCTTTTAACTCCATACTATTGATTAAGATTAATACTCAATAATAAGAACAAACAGAAGACGTAGCGAAAACCTTCCACCGGAATGATTTGGTGGGAGGTTTTTTTGTTTTCATTAATTTCCAAATATTGAAACTTAAGTGAGTTCATTTCGTAAATAAATAAAAGCATTTTGAAAAAGTTGGAGGTGAGAGATATGAAAAAATTGTGGGTAGTGCTATTTTCAATGTTCTTTTTAACAGCATGTACAAACGAATATCCAGCAATGAAAAGTCACTTAGAAGACATCATATTTTTTGAGCAAGATAACCAAAGTAATCAACTCATTTTCAGTGAAGGTAGCTTAACAATTATTCAAAGTGGTCTTGAAATAAAACCTGATATGAATCCTAAGGATGGAGAAGGAAAGGAACCCTCTGAGGTTATATATCAAGACATTCAAATTAAAACAAAAGGGGACACGTACTTCATAACAAGTGGCAAAGATTTGTCATTGGAACTACGACGAATTGGTGAGCGTATTTTTCAAGATGAAAATGGGGAGAGGTATGGTACAAGTCAAACTCTCGAATAAAACTTCGGAATTAAAAGGCAGGTATTTGTTTGAACGTGTTGAATTAATTTAATTAACGGTGATTTCTAAACATTTATAAATTGAATCGAGGCCAAATGAGATGGATGGTAACTTGAAGTCAAAAAATAAAGAGCGAATGCTATTCCAAAAAAACAGACAGACTATGCAAAAGCTGTGGCAGCATACCTAGTCGACTCTCAAGTACCGTTGTATGGGAAGGTTATTCATACAGCAGTCCCGGCTGCTGGAATAATAAAAAATTTGGTGGGTGGGTTAATACTACTTGAAAGTAGGAAGAAACTTGGATTTTAATTGGGGTGCTCTTGTCGGTACTTTTTGTATCGCAATAATTTTTGTTGTAATCAGAACATTTTTTGAAAAAGAAAAGAAAGATAAAATGTTCTCAATTAATATGATTTTCGAAGCTTTGATATTAACTGTACTTTTTCAAATAACAAATTGGGTTTTTTTATGAAAAGAATTATAGCTTTTTTACAGATTAAGTATTCAAGGTATAAATCTATAGAGCTAAAAGTTATAGGAGGCAATCAGAATGAATGAAACATTATTGAGAGTTGGAACTATCTATATCCCAGTTTCCAATGTTGAACGATCATCTGAATGGTATGTCAGTAAATTAGGGGCAGAGTTAAGCTATAAGGACGATGATAAAGCAATATTAAACTTTGCAAACCAAAGTTTCTTCCTTGTTAAATCAAATGAAAAC
>JAHIWI010000140.1 GCA_018816185.1 Bacillota bacterium | reverse complement strand
TCTAAGCCTTTTAATAAAATCTCTTTCGAATCTAATTCTCCAATGTATCCAACAATTCCACACATAATATATAATCCTCCAATAATTTAAATTCATCAAAAATAAGCGTCCTGCAAAGCGTGCAGACGCTGTAGATGTGCCCTCTTCTTCCTTTAATCGCAAAATCACTTTTACGGTTTAAGAACAAGAATTACGACCGGGCATCGCGGCCGGGAGGTATCCGCCGAATCTTCGATACTCCTCCTCCTCGTCTGCTGAAGATCCATTTCGTCCGATTTCTTCAGCTCAGGCGCTATCATTGTTTTCCTATTTTTTGACGTGCGTTTTTCCACTCCTTTTGCACGGTGACGTAGTCAGTTGTCAATGACTTACAGTTACGTCAGCACACCTATCATACTGAATTCACGCACAAACGTCAATAAAGTACTTATACCCATGGCATGATACCTAAAAACCTATTTAAGCAGATTTTTATACTTTATTTGATAATTGTTTTTTTAAAAAAGATAAACTAATTGTAAAGATTAACAAAGTAACAAAAAAACACGATTGTCTTAATCACTAGACAATCGTGTCAGCATCTTTACCAAGCAGCAATTGAACCATCCGTTCGTGATTCTGTACCACCTTGCAGGACTCCTGTATCAGGGTTTCGCCAAATGATTTGACCGCGTCCAAAACTACCGGTGTCTGTAGCAACTTGGATTTGGTGCCCTTTTCTTGCTAAAGCCTGTGCTAGCTGATTTGGAAACTCTGGCTCAACAAGAACAGTTTTGCCTTGCATCCATTGCCAACGCGGCATATCAAGAGCAGCCTGTGGATTCAGTAGATAATCTACAGTATTCACAACGACTTGGAAATGCCCCTGCGGTTGCATATACCCTCCCATGACACCGAATGGACCCACGGCTTTTCCATCTTTCGTTAAGAACCCAGGAATAATGGTATGATATGTTCGTTTTCCTGGCTTCAAGACATTTGGATGTGCGTCATCTAATGAGAAGTCATGACCTCGGTTTTGCAAGGATATGCCTGTTCCTGGTATGACAATTCCCGAGCCGAATCCCATGTAATTACTTTGAATATATGAAATCATATTTCCTTCTTCATCGGCTGCAGCTAAATACACTGTTCCACCCTTCGGTAATTCCATTGGTTCAGGTGTTGACGCACGGTCTGTAATTCCACTCGCACGTTTTGCTGCATAATCTTCTGATAACAAGTTTTCCGTTGAGATGGGCATGTCGTTTGGTTCGGTAATAAAGGCTTGTCCATCCGTAAATGCCAGTTTCATTGACTCAATTTGTTGGTGATACGTCTCGGCATTTTCCCACACAGGTTTTTGTAGTTGTTTATATAGATTCAGCGCCATCAATGCGATCATACCTTGACCATTCGGTGGAATTTCCCATACGTCATATCCACGATAATTGGCTGATACCGGCTCGACCCATTGTGGTTTATAGCTCACTAAATCTTCTTTCGATAAATAGCCATCATGTTTATTCATAAAAGCATCAATTTTGTCAGCTAACTCTCCCTCATAAAAAGAACGTGCATTAGTTTCAGCAATTGAACGAAGTGTACTCGCATGTCCAGGTGAAGACCACATTTCTCCGATCTCTGGTGCACGATCATTCGGTGCAAATGTCTCAAACCAAGAAGCAAATTCTGCAGAAGTAAACGTTGTTTTGTACTTCTCATACGCTAGCTTCCAGTACTTCCCTAAAATTGGTGTTAGCGGATAGCCTTCTTCTGCATATCTGATAGCGGGTGCTAAAACTTCATTTAATGAAAGCTTCCCAAAACGCTCCGATAATTCTGCCCAAGCAGCAGGTACTCCTGGAACAGTAACAGGAATCACACCGAATACAGGCATTTTTTCATGTCCCTTATCTCGGATTGCTTTAGCTGATATGGACTTTGGTGCTGGACCTGAGGCATTTAAACCATGTAGTTTATCCTTTGTCCAAACAAGTGCAAATGCATCTCCACCAATACCGTTTGATGTTGGTTCCACAACAGTTAGCGCTGCAGCTGTTGCAATAGCTGCATCAATCGTGTTTCCACCTTTTTGTAATATTTCTAAGCCCGCTTGAGCAGCCAGTGGTTGTGAAGTTGCGACCATTCCCTTTTTCGAAAAAACGGTATTACGTTTTGCTGCATAAGGCTGATATAGATAATCCAATGAAAATCCCCCTTGAAATTAAAGTCTTTCGACTATCGTAACAAATTTTCAGACAAAAAGAAAAAACCAGTTCTCTCAAAAAAGAGAAAACCGGTTTAAATCCCTATTCTGCTAAGCCCATTTCTGTACGCACAACTTCTGCAATACGTTCAACGTATCGTTCGCAATCTTCTTTTGTTGAAGCTTCAACCATCACTCGCACTAGAGGCTCAGTTCCTGAAGGACGAACAAGGACACGTCCGTTTCCAGCCATTTCAGCTTCTACTTCAGCGATGACTGCTGCAACTGTTGCATTGTCCGTAACACCATGCTTGTCAGTTACACGAACATTCACTAGTTTTTGTGGGAATATCGTCATTTCAGCTGCTAAATCCGACAATTTCTTACCTGTGATTTTCATGATATTAACAAGTTGAAGTCCCGTTAATAAGCCATCACCAGTTGTATTGTAGTCTAAGAAGACAATATGTCCTGATTGTTCGCCACCTAAGTTGTAACCACTGTTTTTCATTTCTTCTACTACATAGCGATCGCCTACTGCTGTTTGGACACTCTTCATGCCATGAGATTCTATTGCTTTATAGAAGCCCATATTACTCATTACAGTAGAGACAACTGTATCTTGTTTCAAACGACCTTCTTTGTGTAAATGCTTCGCACAAATATACATGATTTGATCGCCATCGACTACTTGACCTTTTTCATCTACAGCAATTAATCGGTCGCCATCTCCATCAAATGCAAGACCAACATTCGCACCCTTATCTACAACGAACTTCGCCAATACCTCTGGGTGTGTAGAACCTACACCTTCATTGATATTTAAACCGTTTGGTGAAGCGCCCATTGTTGAAAGGTCTGCATCTAGATCAGCAAACACGTGAGTTGCTAAAGATGATGTTGCACCGTGCGCACAGTCTAAAGCGACATGAATATTTACGAAATCTTCATCTATTGTTTGTTTTAAATAACTGATATATTTTTGTCCACCTTCGAAGTAGTCAGTAACAGAACCTAAATCTTTACCAACCGGTCGAGGTAGTTCATCATTTTCAGCATCAAGAAGTGCTTCAATTTCCGCTTCTTGGTCATCAGACAATTTAAAACCATCTGAACCAAAGAATTTAATGCCGTTATCTGCTACCGGATTATGTGAAGCAGAAATCATAACACCCGCTTCTGCACTCATTACACGAGTTAAGTATGAAACTCCCGGTGTGCTGATAACGCCTAAACGCATTACTTCTGCACCAACAGAAAGAAGTCCCGCTACAAGTGCTCCTTCTAACATATGGCCAGAAATACGTGTATCGCGACCAATTAAAACTTTTGGTCGATCAGTTGCGCCTTTCGTCAGCACATAACCACCGATACGTCCTAATTTAAATGCTAATTCAGGTGTTAGTTCGCTATTTGCGACACCACGAACACCGTCAGTTCCAAAATATTTACCCATTATATATTCTCTCCTTCAAAAACCAAACTTAAGTGCGCTCAACGTTAACAGTGATAATCGGCGATGAAACAGTCCAGGTTCCATCTTCTAAACCTTCTACTTGAACATCTAGTTGATTCTCACCCGCTAGTGCGTCACTTGCGTCTACGTATAATTGAAAATCTTTTTCTTCTAACGTATCGAGGTACGTATTCAGACCTTTTACCGTTACTAATAATTGTCCATTCTCAGGTTCTAGAAATGAATATGAATCGGATTCAGTTAAACCTCGAACCACTATATTAACATCTTCAAAATTTCGTGACTCAATTAAAGCACTATCATCTTCAATTATTTCTTCATCCACAGGAGCAGGCGTAACATCCGCCGCTACTTCTATCTCTTCTTTAGATATTCTTGACACACCTTTTGGAACAGGGATTTTCACTTTAATTGTGCCCGATTTTTCCAAGGTGCTGACATCTACATCTAGAGGTAGTGTATCAAGACTGTCGATGACTGCTTTATTACCAAATACTCGAACAGTCTTTGTTTTTGGTGTTAATTCATTAATAACTACACCATCTTTAATCGTACCTGATTGCTGAAGAGAAATTGGAATCTCTCTGCTATACTCTTCAATTTCAACTGTAACCTCAACTTCTGCAGGCTCAATGGTTACATTCAATTTCGACAGATCCTTGTCCAAAACTTTGACACTTGCTTCTTGTGTAAATGTCTCATTAAGGCCTTGGTCTCCACCAACAGTTGCTTTGACATAACTAATGCTCTCAATAACACTCTTAGCACCCGTAATTTGAACACGTTCTGGACTAGATTTCATGCTCGTCACCACAAAATTTTCTGCGAGTAAACGTTCATTGAACTCCGGATCCACACGTAATTCTCTCGTCACTTTTTCTTCTATATTCACTTCAATATAGGCTGGATCTAATTTGGACTCTACCTTTTCATACAGGTTTTCCACTTGTACCATCACTTCGTGTTCACCCATATTCAAATTGCGCAAATCTACAAATACCGTGAAATCCTTTAATTGTTTCGCTGTTTGCACAAACGAAGTTGGTCCTTCAATGGTCATATCAACCGTTTCCGGAACTCCAGTAACAACTAAATTATCATCATCGTAATACACCTCTACAGGAATATCGCGAATAATATCTGTCATATTGCCGCTGTTTGCTGCATTTAAGCTTTCGTCTCCTGATTTAGCAGAGAGAAACAAAAGCATGGCTAGAAGCAGCGCTGTGATCCGTAAAAACCACGGGCTATCCATCAATTTATCCATTCTTTTTCCCCCTCCATGACCACTTGGAGCTACTCACTAATTCAGGTTCAGGTCCAAACCAAACTTTGCGTAAGCGCGTTTCAAATTCTTCAATAGACAGGTTTCTATGAAGGTCACCGTTAGAAGTTAAACTAACAGCTCCCGTTTCTTCCGAAACAATAATCGTGATAGCATCCGTTACTTCACTTATACCAAGTGCTGCACGATGTCTTGTTCCTAAATCTTTCGAGATAAAAGGACTTTCTGATAGCGGCAGGTAACAAGCTGCTGCTGCTATTTTATTCTTTTGCATAATAACTGCTCCATCATGGAGTGGTGTATTGGGAATAAAAATATTTATTAATAATTCCGATGTCACTTCTGAATTCATTTGAATACCAGTTTCAATGTACTCATTCAAACCCGTTTCTCTTTCAATGGAAATTAGTGCCCCAATTCGACGTTTTGCCATATAGCTAATTGATTTTGTCATCGCTTCAACTAAACGATTTTGCTCTTCTGCTTCTTGCAAATTCGATCGAGCGAATAACTTACCACGACCTAGCTGTTCTAGAGCACGTCGTAATTCAGGTTGGAAAATAATAATAATCGCTAAGAAACCCCAGTTAATGACTTCTTGCAGCAACCATTCGAGTGTGTCTAAACCGAACGCTTCTGTTAATATTCGTGCAATGATAATCACAAAGATTCCTTTTAATAATTGAACAGCTTTCGTTCCTTTTATTAACGTAATAATCTTATATATGACGAACCACACTAATAACACATCAAGTATATTAACGAGCACGTTTACCGGCGTTAAATCTGTAAATTGGTCAATAAACGGCATGTGGCACCCCCCGCTCTTCTCCACGTATTCATATGGACTAAGTATAGCATAAAATGTTATTACTCTGCTTTATCCAAACGAAAAGCCTACCCTGAATGGGGCAGGCTCTGGAATGTAGACAAAAGAATAAGAGTTCATTACAAATGAGGATGGTCG
>JAHIWI010000139.1 GCA_018816185.1 Bacillota bacterium | reverse complement strand
TTAAGTTTCAATTTAATGAAATTAAGATATCGATACGATTAAAAATAACATTTCACCATTAGGAGTTCTTACTTTTATTTCATCGCCGACTTGTTTGCCTAGCATCTGCTTTGCAATAGGTGATTCCGGAGAAATTTTCCCTTCAAGAGGATCTACTTCAGCTGAACCTACAATTGAAAAAGTTTCATTTTCTCCATCTGGCAATTCTTGAACTAATACAGTATGTCCTACCTCAATTATTTTCTCATTAAGTTTACTTTGATCAATCACTTCTGCGTTCTGAAGAATATTTTCTAAAGTAAGTATTCGCCCTTCGATAAAACCTTGATCTTCACGTGCAGTTTGGTAATCTGTATTTTCAATGAGACCAAAGCAGCGAGATGCTTTTACTCGAGCAATCACTTCTTTACGTTTCACGTTCTTTAGATCATCTAATTCATCCTGAAGTTTTTCGAGTCTAGCAGCCGTTAAGGATTGTTTTTTTTGCATAATTCATTTCGATCCCCATTCCTAAGAAAACAAATGTATAGAAAATCCACTCCCATCAAGACAGGAGTGGATTTTAAATAGTATTAATTAATAGAAACGATTTTAACGTCCATCTCTCCACCAGGTGTTAATACTTTAACCTGGTCTCCAACTGAACGCCCAATTAAACTTTTCGCAATTGGAGAATCATTTGAAATTAGTCCCTCGATAGGGTCAGCTTCAGCTGAACCAACGATCGTATATGTTTCTTGATCGCCATCAGGAATTTCTATAAATGAAACCGTTTTCCCAAGTGAGACGATATCGTTATTTTTTTCATCTTCTTCAATTATGACTGCATTGCGAATCATAGATTCTAAAGTTGAAATACGTCCTTCCACAAAGGCTTGGTCCTCTTTTGCAGAATCGTACTCAGAGTTTTCCGATAAATCGCCAAAACTACGGGCAATTTTAATACGTTCTACTACTTCTTTACGTTTAACCGTTTTAAGGAACTCAAGTTCATCAGATAATTTCTTTTTCCCCGCTACTGTCATTGGATATTGTTTTTCTGTAGACAATGTATTTCACTCCTTCAACTACTTGCATCCTCTTAAAAATACTATGCCGGATAGCGCTTGGATATACGACACAATTTTTAGATAATATTGTCAGTCTTTGAATATCATATTACACAATGATATCAGATTCAAGAATAGTTTTAATTTTTGTAACCATTAAATCGATTGCAACTTGGTTTTGACCACCTTCAGGAATGATAATATCTGCATATCTCTTTGTCGGTTCGATGAATTGGTTGTGCATTGGACGAACAACTGACAAGTATTGTTCCACAACTGATTCAATCGAACGTCCGCGTTCATTGATATCTCGTAATATTCGTCTAATGATTCGTAAATCCGAATCTGTATCAACAAATAATTTAATATCCATTAAATTACGTAAACGTTCATCTTCTAAGACTAAAATTCCTTCGAGAATAATAACATCCTGTGGTTCAACGATTATACTGTCTTTCGCTCGAGTATGCAAAGCATAATCATATATTGGCTTTTCAATGGCTTGTCTATTTAGCAATTGGTGTATGTGTTCAATTAACAAATCTGTATCAAATGCTAATGGATGATCATAGTTCGTTTTTAAACGCTCTTCCATCTCTAAATGACTCTGATTTTTATAATAATAGTCTTGTTCAATAACGACAACAGCGTGCTCTTTGTATACTTCATAAATGGCGTTTGTAACACTTGTTTTACCGGAACCAGATCCTCCTGCAATTC
This sequence comes from Bacillota bacterium, assembly GCA_018816185.1. Taxonomy (GTDB): domain Bacteria; phylum Bacillota; class Bacilli; order Bacillales_A; family Planococcaceae; genus Paenisporosarcina. The sequence continues at coordinate 3,049 of JAHIWI010000139.1, read as the reverse complement.
CGATGACAACTGGACGTTTATGATTCATCTGATAATCTCCCTTCGCATCATATTATTTGGGTAAAGCGGGACTTCGGATTTAAATTGAACAATTTGTTTCGGATGTCTTGCTATGTCTATTGCCCGACCTTTTTCATCCCACAATTCGTTAATCGTCATACGTACATTGTTGATTTCAGGTCCGAAAAATTCAACTTCGTGACCGACTTCAAAATAGTTTCTTTGTTGTAAAGTAACTATTTGCGATTCTTGATCGTAATCTAAAACTAGCCCTATAAAGTCTGTAGATGTTTTTCGACCATGTACACCATACATTTGTTCATCAACCCCTGGTTCACCTTCAAAGAAAGCCGAAGCAGAGTCTCGATTCGCACATTTGTCTAATTCTTCAAGCCACTCTTGTTTAATCTTAAAATTATCTGGATCTGCACAATATGCATCGATAACCTTTCGGTATACGCTAACAACTGTAGCAACATAATGAATCGATTTCATGCGTCCTTCAATTTTAAGAGAGTCAATTCCAAGTTCAATCATTCTTGGGATAGATTCAACTAATTTTAAATCTTTAGGACTCATGGCAAATGGCGCATCCGCTTCATCAAATAAAGCTTCTTCATTGCCATCTTGCACTGTATATAAATCATAGTCCCATCGACATGACTGGCAACATCCTCCACGATTAGAATCACGTGCAGTCATATGATTAGACAATGTACAACGCCCGCTGTAGGCAATACACATAGCACCATGAATAAAAGCTTCAAATTCAATATCAACTTTTTCTTTCATTTCTTGTATTTCATCACCGCTGGTTTCTCTAGCCAGTACTACTCGATGTAGGCCTTCATTTTTCCAGTACTCCACTGCCTTCCAGTTAGAAAGTGATTGCTGAGTACTTAAATGAATTTCAAGTTTCGGTGCTTCTTGACGACAAGTTTCAATGATTAATGGGTCCGCAACAATTATACCAGTGACTCCTGCAGATTCAATATTCTTTAAATAATCAGCTAAACCATACATATTTTCATTGTGAGCAAAAATATTGGTCGTTACATAAATCTTCGCACCATAAGGAGTTGCAAATTCAACCGCTTGACGCATTTCATCAATGGAAAAATTCCCGGCATTTGAACGCAATCCAAATTCACGGCCGCCAATAAAAACAGCATCCGCTCCGTAATGAATAGCTATTTTCAACTTTTCTAAATCCCCAGCCGGTGCAAGGAGTTCAGGTTTTTTTGTAATGACCCGTTTTCCATCTATATATTCGCTGATTCCTTTTTGTTGTAACAATGACATAGAAATCCTCTTTTCTTAAAGGCTTTGTTAACTTTTGCATTGCATTTGGCTTCGTTATATATTCGTTAAAACGAGCTATCTTAATAAACCGTTTCCTTAAAGAAAAATCCTGTATCAAGCGGGCGTAAATCTGGTTGGATATTCTCAATTGAAGCTACTAGTTGATCTTTTAACTCTTCATATAAATCAGGTGATTCCATATATGCATCTATCGCTTGACGATATAAAGCCGTTACGGTCGTAATATACGACTCCTCTTGTAAAATGCCATCGATTTTAAATGAATCGATTTCGGCTTCAATCATTTCTCCTAGTTCATCAATTAAACACATGTCATTAGGACTGAAAATATGTGTTCCATTTACATCTTCAAATATAGGGTATTTATTGTTTCGCTCTTTATCATGTAGAAACATCGGTTGACCACTAGAGCGGTTCTCGATTTCCATTGCTTTATCTTGATAAAGAAAATAATTTCCTAACAAGGCTCTTTTTGATTGGAACATACATGTCATCCCATGAATTTGAACCTCAATTGCTACTTCTGCGTTTTCTTTTATTTCAACGACCTCTTCGAGACTTAATTCTCTTGCAAGAACTGCTCTATTGGCCCCGCGTCTTCCCCAGTAGTTCGCTGTGAACCAGTTGGTCGCTGTGGTTTCAGTATTCCAATGTAAAGGAATGGAAAGCTGAGATTCTTTTTTTATTTGAACGATTGCTGGATCTCCAAATACAATTCCATCAACGTTCATCTTTTCTAAGTTCTTCATATAAGGCAAAAGGGCGTCAATTTTTTCATTATGAAATAAAGCATTCATCGATACATATACCTTTTTGTTTGAAGCGTGAGCGAGTTGAACCGATTTTTCAATATCAGTTAGTTTAAATTCACCAGGGAGCCTTAATCCGAATTGCTTTTCACCAATCAGAAATGCATCAGCACCCGCAGAAATAAGTTCATTTAAATGATTTACAGATTTTGGCGTAACGAGAAGTTCCGGTTTTTTCATCAATGTCACCTCTTTATACTTATCGTAATTCCATCCCCTATTGGAAGGAAGGTTGTTATATAATCTTCGTGATTCATTAACCATTTTGTGAAGGCTTGAAGATTTCTTACCATTGTTCGTTTTCTTCTAGGAACATCAGATAGCTCGATCTCTGTAAAACCGCGCATCAGCATATTATCACAATAAATAACACCACCTGAAGGCACTAGTGGTGAAAATTTATCAAAAAATCGTTGATATTGACCTTTAGCAGCGTCAATAAAAATAGCCTGGTATATGGTGGATGATAGTGAATATAAATCAATTTCCAACGCATCTCCAGCTAATAATTGAATCCTATTGGATAATTCATTTTTTTCGATATATGTGCGAGCTAATTCAGCCCGATTTTCATCTTTTTCAATCGTCGTGATTTTAGTATTTGGAAGCGCAGTCGCCATTCGTATGGCTGAATAACCAATTGCTGAACCAATTTCTAATATTGAATCTGGATTTTGCAATCTTAAAAGTTGTAAAAATGATTCAATTGAAACGAGTTCCATAATCGGAATATGGTTGATTCGAGCGAATTCTTCCATTTCCATTAATTGGGGTGAACGATTAATTATATGTGATTCAATGTAGGAATCTGTTGTCCTCATATCGACTATAACTCCTTTAATTCGCAAAAATTACACTCAATCATAGCATTACAAATTCCTAGCTGGCAACCTTATTGTCACAACCTACCATGTTTT
>JAHIWI010000138.1 GCA_018816185.1 Bacillota bacterium | reverse complement strand
TGTGATTGCCATGGAAGAACGTGAACTATGGGTGGAAGTAGGTTATGGTTTAGAAGGAGCTCTACCAGATGGCAAGGTAGGGAGAATTTTAGATGAATTTACTGTGCCGTATATGAAACAAAATGCACCAGATGAAGCAATATTTAATACGATGAAAGTTTTTTATGAAGAAATTGCTAAGGAATATAATTGGGATGGCGAATCGGTAAACCCTGTTCAACCCGAAAGTAGTAACGAGGGTGGTGGCGTATCTATGTCTACGATTGTCATGATAATTATTATCGTCATTTTATTCACCATATTTTCAAACCGTGGTGGTGGAGGAATGGGTCCCGGCTCACGAGGACGACGTGGGGGAATTCCAATGATAGGACCTGGTTCATTTGGTGGAGGATTTGGTAGCGGTGGAGGCGGAGGTTTCCGATCTGGTGGAGGAGGTTCTTCTGGCGGCGGTGGAGCTGGTCGAAGCTTTTAAAGGCAACAATCAATGAAGGAGTATGAAAATGCAAATACAATTTTACACACGTCCCAACTGTCCACTGTGCGACGAAGCAAAGCTGATGCTGCAGCTTGTTGCTGAAGATGTGGACTTTGAAATTGAAGAAATTAATATCGAACAAAATGATCAAATTCATGAAGAATACCTGATTCGTATTCCTGTCATTGAGCAAGATGGTCAAGTAATACAAGAAGGAAGAATCGATTATCCTACTTTGTTTGAAGCGCTAAGTAAATAATTAGCGTATTGGACTGTAGGTAATAAATGCTCGTAAAAAAAATATCACCAAAATTTAAAAGTGGTCGTCTGATTCTTTCGCTTTCCGCGGACGAAATAGACGACCACTTTTCTACTAAGATAGCGTTAAGATAGGTTCTTTTAATTACTGCTATTTTTGTTGATTGAAATGGAGGCGGCGACTCCGAGAGGATCAGCAGATGGTTTGTGCACCGAAAGCGTAGCGGCAGGTGCAAGAGCTTTAGACCCTGGACTGAGCATCGCGAGGGAAGCGGCTAACGCCTTGCCCTCCGGAAAGCGTCCGCAGTAATGAAAATCAACATATTCAAACTAATATTTCAGGCGCTAAGTAATTAAATAGCGCTTTTTTGTTTGCATTTTAAAATAATTAAGAGTAAACTAAATTTATTAAGCGGGACACATTTTATAGTAGTGGGACAAATATTGTCCAACTAAAAAGGTGATTGAGGAGAATGCTATGAATAACTTACTCCAAGCACAATTAAAAATAGTTCCAGAAATGCCTTTATTACTACAGAAAAGATACAAAATTTTGATGGCGATTTTGTTAGCAGGAGAAATCGGCAGGCGTTCGTTAAGTGAACTGGTTCATTTAACAGAACGAGAAACAAGAAAAGAAACTGATTTATTAAATCAACAAGGTTTAATTACAATTCGATCTGCAGGCATGGAAATCACACAAGAGGGTAAAGATGTTTTAGACACCTTAAAAGATGTCATTCATGAATGGTCAGGGCTCATTCAGCTGGAGCAACAGCTGCAACAAACTTACAACCTTTCTCGTGTCATCATTGTGCCAGGCGATAGTGAAGAAAATAATTTAGCAAAATCATTACTGGGTCAAGTTGCTGCTAAGCAACTCAATTGTTTGACGCAACCTAAACAAATTGTTGCGGTTACAGGTGGAGGTACAATCGCTTCTATTGCGGAGTACCTGACACAATTTGTGAAGCAAAAGACGTTAACGTATGTTGCTGCACGAGGTGGTATTGGGGAAGAGGTTCAACTCCAAGCGAATACAATTGCCGCTTCCTTTGCAACAGCTACTAACGGTTTATCAAGAACTCTTTATTTACCAGATCATTTAAGTGAAGAAGCCTACAATATGATGATGAAAGAACCGGTCATTAAAGAAATGCTTGAGCTTTACGACCAAACTTCTGTTGTGATTCATGGAATTGGTGATGCAATGGAAATGGCGAGGCGACGCAATTCAACGCCTGAAGAAATTCAAACCATTGAACAAGCTGGGGCTGTAGGGGAAGCCTTTGGGTATTATTTCAATAAAGATGGAAAAGCAGTCCATCGTATTCGGACTGTGGGTATTCAATTGAAGCAATTAGAAAGTGTGCAACATTTATTGGCTGTGGCAGGTGGGTCATCAAAAGCAACCGCCATAGGATCTTATTTAAAGCATGCACCTCCACAGACTGTATTAATTACAGATGAAGGTGCTGCAAAAGAATTAGTAAAACAAAACCGTGATATAAATTAGGAGGAAAATTAGATGACTTTAAAATTAGCGATTAATGGATTTGGACGTATTGGACGAGTAGTATTCAGAGAAGCTTTACAACAAGGTGAAGTAGAAGTAGTAGCGATTAACGATTTAACAGATGCTGCGATGCTTGCACATCTTTTGAAATACGATTCAGTACATGGCATTTTTGATGCAGACGTTTCTTCAGAAGGTGAATTCTTAGTAGTCAATGGTAAAAAGGTTCGCGTTTATGCAGAAAAAGATCCTTCAGTATTACCTTGGAAGGACTTAGAAATCGATATCGTGATTGAAAGTACTGGTATTTTCCGTGACGTTGAATCTGCAGGGAAACATCTTGAAGCAGGAGCTAAAAAAGTTATCGTATCTTCTCCTGGTAAGAGCGGTATGTCTACATTCGTAATGGGTGTAAACCATGAAACTTACAATGCTGAAACAGATCACGTTGTTTCAAACGCATCATGTACAACAAATAGCTTAGCTCCAGTAGCTAAAGTTCTTCATGAACAATTTGGTATTAAACGTGGAATGATGACAACGATTCATTCATATACAAATGACCAACGAATTCTAGATTTACCACACGAAGATTACCGTCGTGCACGTGCGGCTGCGGAATCAATGATTCCAACGTCAACAGGTGC
>JAHIWI010000137.1 GCA_018816185.1 Bacillota bacterium | reverse complement strand
CGTCAAATGAAAGGCGATTTCGGTGGGGATAATGTTATGTACATTCACTGTACATTAATTCCTTACATCCGTGCTGCCGGTGAAATGAAAACAAAACCTACGCAACATAGTGTAAAAGAACTTCGCAGTTTAGGAATTCAACCAAATATTATTGTCGTACGTACGGAACATGCAGTTCCTCAAGATATGAAGGATAAAATTGCTTTATTCTGCGACATTAAAGCAAGCGAAGTAATCGAAGCGCGTGACGCGGAATCCTTATACGAAGTACCTTTAGCATTACAAGAACAACATATGGACCAAATTGTCCTTGATCACTTTGGAATCAAAGCTCCTGAAGCTGACATGACAGATTGGACTGCTTTAGTAGACCGCGTTAAAAATCTTTCTAAAAAAGTTCGCATCGGTTTAGTTGGAAAATACGTTGAGTTACAAGATGCTTACATTTCAGTTGTAGAAGCAATGAAACATGCCGGATTTGCATTTGATGCAGATATCGAAGTGAAATGGATCAATGCGGAACATGTAAATAAAGACAATATTGCTGAATGGTTAAACGATGTAGATGGTATTTTAGTGCCTGGTGGATTTGGGGACCGCGGAGTAGAAGGTAAAATTGCCGCAACTGAATACGCTCGTGTTAATAACGTACCATTCTTAGGAATTTGCTTAGGTATGCAATTAGCAACGGTTGAATTCGCGCGTAACATCTTAGACTTACAAGGTGCACATTCGTCTGAATTAAACCCTGCTACACCGTATCCAATCATTGATTTATTACCAGAACAAAAAGACGTCGAGGACTTAGGTGGTACATTACGATTAGGTCTTCAACCATGTAAATTGGTTCCTGGAACAAAAGCGCATGAAGCTTATGGACAAGAACTTGTTTACGAACGTCACCGTCACCGTTATGAATTTAATAATGAATACCGTGAGCAATTTGAAGCTGCAGGTTTCATTTTCTCAGGAACTAGTCCAGATGGCCGATTAATTGAAGTGATTGAACTAGCAGATCACCCATTCTTCGTTGCTTCTCAGTTCCACCCAGAATTTATCTCTCGTCCACAACGTCCACAACCATTATTCCGTGAATTTATTCGCGCATCGGTTGGGGAATAAATAGATTGAATTGAAAAAGGTGTCCCATACGTCACGTTACGTGACTTTGGGACACTTTTTTTGTATGGATCGATTTGGATCTCAGTTAGAACTTTGGTTTTCTTGATTAGAATTATGACGTTCTAAGTTCGAATTTTGGCCATCTCGGTTAAAAGAATCGCCATCTCAGTTGTAATTGTTCAATAGGGAATGCCAACAGTAAAGGCTGCGGAAGCGAAGCGGGCAGAATCAAATTATGTTTTTAAAATCTGAATTGCCCTGCTGTTATCCTTTCTGAGGTAACATCCTCCAGAATAACTTTAGATGACACACGAAATTTTTAAAACTGGAAAAACTGATCGTTTATCAGCAACAGATAAACGTAAGATTTCTTATGTCGTTCCTATTAATCTATTAAAAAGAAAAACAAAATATTTTTTTTGCACATTTATTAATGAAAAAAGAAGGATTTTTGGTAGAATTGTAGAAAAGTAGGGTGAATGGGTAAAAAAAGGGAGTTTGGTTTCCGTGAAAAAATTGTTAATCGTAGACGATCAACAAGGAATTCGTCTTTTATTAAATGAAGTTTTTAAACGTGAAGGGTATGAAACATTTTTAGCGGCAAATGGAATTGAAGCTTTGGATATCGCAGAGCGTATAAAACCAGATGGCGTTTTATTAGATATGAAGATTCCTGGTATGGATGGAATAGAAATTTTAAAAAGATTAAAATCAAAAATGCCTGAGGTTCCTGTTGTTATGATGACCGCTTATGGAGAACTTGACTTAATCCAAGAAGCAATGAAATTAGGAGCAGCTCATTACTTTACAAAACCATTCGATATTTACGAAGTTCGGGACGCTGTAAACGCAATGTTACAAGATTGAAACAAAGCAGCTAGTGGCAATCACTGGCTGCTTTTGGTATGATAAGAGATGGTTAATCAACGATAATTTACTTCCTATAGATGAAATGGAGGATTTCTCAATGGCACTAGTATCAATGAAAGACATGATGATCAAAGGGAAAAAAGAAGGCTATGCAATTGGACAATTTAATATTAATAACTTGGAGTTCACGCAAGCCATTTTACAAGCAGCTCAAGAAGAACAATCTCCAGTAATTCTAGGAGTTTCTGAGGGTGCAGCTCGATATATGGGTGGTTTTACAACAGTAGTTCATATGGTAAAAGGTTTAATGCATGATTATAAAATTACTGTTCCAGTAGCGATCCACTTAGATCATGGTTCTAGTTTTGAAAAATGTAAGGAAGCAATTGACGCTGGATTTACTTCAGTTATGATTGATGCTTCTCATCATCCACTTGAAGAAAATATTGAAATTACATCTAAAGTAGTGGAATATGCACATGCTAAAGGAGTATCAGTTGAAGCTGAGCTAGGAACAGTTGGCGGCCAAGAAGATGATATCATTGCGGACGGCGTTATCTATGCGGATCCAAAAGAATGTGCAGAATTAGTTAATCGTACGGATATTGATTGTTTAGCACCAGCATTAGGTTCTGTTCATGGACCATACAAAGGTGAACCAAATCTTGGCTTTGCTGAGATGGAAGAAATCTCTAAACTATCTGATTTACCACTAGTTCTTCACGGTGGTACTGGAATTCCAGTGAAAGACATTCAACGTTCAATTTCACTTGGAACGGCAAAAATTAATGTAAATACAGAAAATCAAATCGCAGCAACAAAAGCGATTCGTGATTTCTTAAATAACAACCCGGATGCTTACGATCCACGCAAGTATTTAATCCCAGCACGTGATGCGATTCAAACGACTGTGCAAGGAAAAATGCGCGACTTTGGAAGTGCAGGGAAAGCGTAAGCTGAATAAACATGAAAATGACTAACAAGGAGAAGTGTCCGTTGACATTGTTTGCGGCCTTCTCCTCTTTTTCCATAAATAGGAGGCAATACTAATATGAAGTTTTTTATTGATACAGCAAATTTTGAAGAAATAAAAGAAGCACATGCGTGGGGGATTTTATCTGGTGTGACGACAAACCCTTCACTTGTTGCAAAAGAAAATATTTCTTTTCATGACCGTTTACGCGAAATCACTACACTAGTTGAAGGTTCAGTAAGTGCAGAAGTAATCGCTTTAGACGCTGAAGGCATGATTAAAGAAGGACGCGAATTAGCAGCTATCGCTCCAAATATCACGGTTAAATTACCGATGACGCCGGATGGCTTAGCGGCATGTTCTGTGTTTTCTAAAGAAGGCATTAAAACAAACATCACGTTAATTTTTAGTGCCAATCAAGCACTTCTTGCAGCACGTGCTGGCGCAACTTATGTATCGCCATTCCTTGGTCGATTAGATGATATTGGACATAATGGAATGGATTTAGTTGGCACGATTGCACAAATTTTCGAACTGCATAACATTGAAACTGAAATCATTGCAGCTTCTATCCGTCATCCTCAACATGTAACTGACGCAGCCTTACATGGCGCACATATTGGCACAATGCCAATTAACGTAATGAAACAAATGTTTAGACATCCTTTAACGGATAAAGGAATTGAAGGATTTTTAGCGGATTGGAATAGCCGAAAAAGTGCAGAATAAGTTAACTCTTGAATTGATTGTAGGTGAATGATAATGGATGTATATAAAATAAATGGACAAAAACGTTTGCAAGGTACCATCAAAGTAAGTGGTGCGAAGAATAGTGCAGTTGCTTTAATTCCCGCTTCCATTTTAGCTAATTCGCAGGTGAACATTGAAGGATTACCTGAAATCTCTGATGTATGGACATTAAAAGAATTGTTAGAAGAAATCGGTGGAGAAGTGGACTTTGCTGACGGAACGATGTCAATCGACCCGTCAAAAATGCAAGGGATGCCTTTACCTAACGGGAACGTGAAGAAACTACGCGCTTCTTATTATTTAATGGGTGCAATGCTTGGTCGATTTAAGAAAGCGGTTATCGGACTTCCGGGAGGATGTTTCTTGGGACCTCGTCCGATTGATCAACATATTAAAGGTTTTGAAGCACTTGGTGCAAAAGTGACGAATGAACACGGCGCTATTTATTTACGTGCTGACGAATTACGTGGAGCTAAAATTTATTTAGACGTAGTTAGTGTTGGCGCAACAATTAATATTATGTTGGCAGCTGTTCTTGCTAAAGGACAAACTACGATTGAAAATGCAGCGAAAGAACCGGAAATTATTGACGTTGCTACACTTCTTTCGAATATGGGCGCTAAAATTAAAGGTGCTGGTACGAATGTTATTCGTATCGACGGTGTAGAAGAACTACACGGTACAAATCATACAATTATTCCTGACCGTATCGAAGCGGGTACCTTTATGATTATGGCAGCAGTAGCAGGAGATGGAATTACAGTTGATAACGTGATTCCTTTCCACATGGAAGCTGTTACAGCAAAACTTCGTGAAATGGGTGTAACGGTTGAAGAAGGCGAAGAAAGTGTCTTCATTCCAAAAGCAGAGAATTTAACTGCTGTTGATGTGAAAACACTCGTTTACCCTGGATTTGCAACAGACTTGCAACAGCCATTCTCTGTTTTGATGACGCAAGCAAAAGGTTCTTCCGTTATAACGGATACGATTTATTCTGCCCGCTTTAAACATATCGATGAACTGAAACGCATGAATGCAAGTGCTCGAGTAGAGGGAAGAACGGCCATTATTACAGGTCCTACGAAGTTAGAATCTGCTTCTGTTCGTGCTTCCGATCTACGTGCTGGAGCTGCATTAGTTCTTGCAGGTTTAATCGCTGAAGGTGAAACAGAAATCCATGAAATTTCACACATTGAGCGAGGGTATAGTTCATTGATTGAGAAATTGCAAGGTCTTGGAGCAGATATTCGACGTGAAACACTGCCTGAGGAGAAAGAAAAAAAGTTTGAAGATGACACTCACTAAAAATCGCATCTTGCCACTTATGATACAATGGAACGTGGATAATAAAAGACCGATTTTAAACCGGAATACGGGAGGACTAACAAAATGGAACGCAGTTTATCGATGGAATTAGTACGTGTAACAGAAGCAGCAGCAATTGCTTCAGCACGATGGATGGGTCGCGGCTTGAAAAATGAAGCGGACGACGCAGCAACTACAGCAATGCGTGACGTTTTTAACTCCATACCAATGGAAGGCGTTGTCGTTATTGGTGAAGGCGAAATGGATGAAGCACCGATGCTTTATATTGGAGAAAAACTAGGATTAGGCAATGGCGGTCCACAAGTGGACGTGGCTGTTGATCCCCTAGAAGGAACTAATATTGTGGCTTCTGGCGGCTGGAATGCATTAGCAGTTTTAGCCATTGCAGACCGAGGGAATCTGTTAAATGCTCCAGATATGTACATGGACAAGATAGCAGTTGGACCTGAAGCAGTCGGCAAAATAGACATCAATGCTTCTGTAACAGATAACCTGTTAGCAGTTGCTCGTGCTAAAAACAAAGACATTGAAGACGTGGTAGCAACCATTTTGAATCGTCCAAGACATCAAAAAATCATTGATGAAATTCGTGCTTCAGGAGCACGTATTAAATTAATCAATGACGGTGACGTAGCAGGAGCTATTAATACGGCTTTTGATGAAACCGGTGTAGATATTTTATTTGGAATGGGTGGAGCTCCTGAAGGCGTAATCGCAGCAGTTGGGTTAAAATGCTTAGGCGGTGAAATTCAGGGTCGACTAGTTCCTCAAAATGACGAAGAATTACAACGTTGTATCCGAATGGGACTCGATGTTAGCAAAGTATTCCGAATGGAAGACTTAGTTAAAGGCGATGATGCCATTTTTGCAGCAACAGGCGTAACGGATGGTGAACTCCTACGTGGTGTTCAATTTAAAGGTGCTTATGCAGAGTCACATTCACTAGTTATGCGTGCAAAATCAGGTACCGTGCGTTTCGTAGAGGGACGACACAGCTTGAAGAAAAAACCTCATCTTTTGATGAAAGACTAACTTCAAAATTAATGTCTGGTCTTTAGGGGCCAGACATCTTCTACGTATATCCTTTTCTTGGAATGAATCCATTCCACACAATTCACCCTGCAAAAACACAATAAAATATGAATAAGAGTGGTGCACTATATGTCAACATTGACCATTGCTGAATTAGAAAATATGACGTTAAAAGAACTTTATGCGTTAGCTCGTAAATTTAAAGTATCTACGTATAGCAAGCTGTCAAAAAAAGAATTAATATTTGCTATATTAAAAACGCGTGCTGAACAAGAAGGCTTCTTCTTTATGGAAGGTGTCTTAGAAATTATCCAATCTGAAGGTTTCGGATTCTTACGACCTATCAACTATTCTCCGAGCTCAGAAGATATTTACATCTCAGCCTCTCAAATTCGTCGTTTTGATTTAAGAAACGGGGATAAAGTGACGGGGAAAGTCCGTCCACCAAAAGAGAACGAGCGATATTACGGATTATTGCAAGTGGAATTAGTAAACGGAGAAGATCCCGATCTTGCAAAAGAACGTGTTCATTTCCCAGGACTGACTGCATTATATCCAGATCGTCATATTAAGCTAGAAACAGAACCTAATAAACTTTCTACTCGCATCATGGATTTAGTAGCACCAGTTGGTTTTGGCCAACGTGGATTAATCGTTGCACCTCCTAAAGCTGGTAAGACGATGCTATTAAAAGAAATCGCAAATGCCATCACAACGAATTATCCTGAAGCTGAATTGATTGTTTTATTAATAGACGAGCGACCTGAAGAAGTAACAGACATTGAACGTTCAGTAAACGCCGATGTAGTGAGTTCAACATTTGATGAAGTTCCAGAAAATCATGTTAAAGTTGCTGAGTTAGTTTTAGACCGAGCGATGAGACTCGTTGAACATAAGCGTGATGTGATTATCTTGATGGATTCGATTACACGTTTAGCACGTGCGTATAACTTAGTTATTCCACCAAGCGGTCGTACACTATCTGGTGGTATTGACCCAGCCGCATTCCATCGTCCAAAACGTTTCTTTGGTGCAGCTCGTAATATTGAAGAAGGCGGAAGCTTGACGATTCTAGCAACTGCTTTAATTGACACAGGTTCACGTATGGATGAAGTCATTTACGAAGAATTCAAAGGTACAGGGAATCTAGAGCTACATCTTGATCGTAGTTTGGCAGAGCGTCGCATATTCCCAGCTCTTGATATTCGTCGATCTGGAACGCGTAAGGAAGAATTATTAATTCCATCGGATCAGTTAGACAAGCTATGGGCTATTCGCAAAACATTCTCGGATTCACATGACTTTGGAGAGCGCTTCTTGAAAAAAATGCGTCAATCTAAGTCGAATGAAGACTTTTTCGAGCAATTAAATACCGATATGAAAGAAAAACGTAACGGCAAAGGGTTAATTTAAATAAAAAAGGATGTAAATCAACCTCTTGATTTGCATGTAACTATTTGATATACTGTAAGTCGGTACAAAAACCATATTCTGTGACATATGCGACTGGAATTGAACGGGTCGTGTAAGGTGACAGTTCAATAACCAACTCTGTTCCAGATGGTACAGGGCGAGAGGAGAATTTATTTATGAAACCAGGAATTCATCCAAATTACAAAGTTGCAACAGTTACATGTTCATGTGGTAACTCGTTTGAGACAGGTTCAGTAAAGGAAAACATCAATGTTGAGTTTTGCTCAGAATGTCATCCATTCTATACTGGCCGTCAAAAATTCGCAGCAGCGGATGGCCGTGTTGATCGTTTCAACAAAAAATACGGTCTTAAAGAAGAAATTCAAGAGTAGTAATCAAATACCCGCGTAGAGCATCTGCTCTTCGTGGGTATTTTTCTTTTTTAGATGATTTTTTAGATGTGTGGGATTCTCAGTTAGAAATTTTGACGTTTTGGTTAGAATAATGAGGATCTCAGTATTCATTGAAACAAATTCATATTAGTGGTCATACTAAATCCAACTAAGAAGTAGACAACCGAAATGACACCCTTAACACAACTTCTTGCGAAAATAAAGAGAGGTAATGTAAAAAGAATTTCGGTATGATAGGGAATAGAGAGTTTTGAAAGGAGTGTCTTCTATGTATGTGATGACACAATCTGGTTGGGTAGAGGTTATTTGCGGAAGTATGTTCTCCGGGAAATCTGAGGAATTAATTCGTCGCGTTAGACGCGCGCAATTTGCAAAACAAAAGATTGCGGTGTTCAAACCGCGTTTAGATAATCGCTATAGCGAAGAAGAAGTCGTAAGTCATAATGGAACGAAAGTAATTGCGTTGCCTGTAGAAAGTTCAAAAGATATTTGGCCGCATATTTCGGACGAGTATGATGTGATCGGAATTGATGAAGCTCAATTCTTTGATGAAGG